>CP119315.1:1361500-1700000 GCA_029202845.1 Candidatus Sphingomonas colombiensis
GGATAAACGGTGATCGCATCGGAAAAACTTTCCGGCTCACCGGGATAAACCCATTGCCGCGTCAGCCCCGCCGAAGACCGCACCAGCGGACCATAGCCGAGGCGGCCCGACCACGGCCCCGTCGGCCCGAATGCGGAACTGTCGACCATCACCAGTCGCGGGTTCGTCGCCATCAGCGTCGCCTGATCGAAGCCGAGCGCGGCGAGCGTACCCGGCTTGAAGTTCGAGCAGAGCACATCGGCCCGCCGCACCAGATCGAGGAACAGCGCCTTGCCACGTGGCGACCGCAGATCGATCGCCAGCCCGCGTTTATTGCGATGCCCCGCCGCGAAGGTCAGCGAAACAGCGGCATCGTCGCGGGACTGGCGCTGGCCATCCGGGAAGGCGCCATTCTCCACCTTGATCACTTCCGCGCCGAGATCGCCAAGCAGCCGCCCCGTTTCGCCGCCGACGACGATCACCCCCATGTCGAGCACGCGGATGCCATCGAGCGGCACGGTGCCCGGCGGCGCATCGAACACCGGCCGTGCATCCGCGAAGCTTGCATCGCCGCCCGGCGCGGGCGCGGGGCCACGAATGCCGGCACGAACGCCATCAATCTCCACCGCGCCGTTGGGAAACGGCAGACTCACGCCCGACGCGATCTCGACCGGCGCGAACGCGTTGCGCGCGATCATCTGCGGCGTGGCAATCGCCTCATCGACATCGAGCAACCCGGCGGCGGGCACGCCATGCGCCTCCGCCCCGGATTCGATCTCCGCTCGTGTCTTCGGCGCGAGGAAGCAGGTGAAGGCATCGAGCAGCGCCGCCGAGCGATAGCGCACCATCAGCTTTTCCCACTCCGGCCCGGCAAATTCGGCCGGCTCGCCCATCCATTTGAACATGCCGCGCCATTGCCGTGGAGCGAGCACGCAGAGCCGGACGAAGCCATCGGCGCAGCGGAAGATCGGATAGCGATGGCGCTCGTCGCTCCGCCCGCGCGGCATCTTCCACATGGGCACGCCCGATTGCGCGCTGCCCGACAGGCCAAAGCCGGGATCAAGCGCCTGCATCGCCGCTTCGAGCAGCGCGACGTCGAGCCAGTCGCCTTGCCCGGTGCGCAGCCGCCCGATGAACGCGGCGAGCGCGAGATAGGCGATCTGCGGCGCGGCGGTCTGAAAGGTCAGTTCGCCGGGCGGTAGCAGCGGCGGCCTCCCCGGCAACCCCGATCGCGACAGACCACCGGTCAGTGCGTGAAGCACCGCGTCGCTCGCGCGCCAGTCCTTCCACGGGCCCTGCTCGCCGAAATCGCTGATCGACACCACCACCAGCGCCGGATTGGCGGCGCGCACCGCATCTACGTCCAGCCCCGGCAACCGCGCCTCGAGCAATATGTCCGCCGCCTGCGCCAGTTCCATGAACCGCGCCGCGTCGCGCGGCAGATCGATCGTCGCGGCGCGCTTACCGAGATTGGCCGCGATGAAATCGAGCCCGATCCCCGCCACCATATCGCCCGCGACGCGATCCGCGCCGCCACCGGTCGGCTCGACCCGGATCACCTCCGCGCCAAGCTCGCCGAGGAAGCGCCCGATCGCCCCCAACGGGCCGGGCACCGCATCCAGCACGCGTATTCCGATAAGTGGCAGGTCGAGTGCCGTCACGCCGGCCACGCCAATTCGCGGCGGGCCGCACTGCGCAGATAGAAATCGCTGAAGGCGCGTTCGTCGCCGCCCGTTGCCGCGACGCGATCATGCTCCGCAATCAGCGCCCCGGCGAGCCCCGCCCAGCGCGCGTCAAGCGCCGGCAGCGTCATTTCCCCGTCTCCGGTAGCGACATCGTTGAGTAGCGCACGCATCTCAGCGATATCGGCGATCCGCCACGCGGCTGCCTTTTCGGTTTCCTGCGCGGCGAGCAGCGCCATCAGCCCGGTGCCGGCGAGCATCGCCCCGCCGAAGGCATCGGTCGCACCCGCAGCCTGCCCCGCGCCGCTCGCGATCATGCCCGCGCCCGTCATGATATGGCCCAGTTCGCTCTGCACCGCGCCCGGCGGCTCCGGCGCGGTGGCGCGGCCCGCCAGCATCGCCGCGATCACCGCGTCCTGTCGCCGCCCGACATACCAGCCCGACAGCCCGAGGATCGGATCGGTCCGCCCGCCATCGACGAATTCGCGAAAGGCGGAAATCCAGATCGCGGCGCCCTTCACCGCGTTGAACAACAGCCACCAATCGAGCGCGGCCGGATCGACGGTCAGCCCGCTCGCGCTACGCCAGATCGCCAGCGCGCGCTCATTTGACGTCATGCCGCACGCACGGCCCGGCTGGAAATGATCCCAGATCGGGTTAAGCGCCCAGCCGAGATCTTCCAGCGGATCGCCGAGGTGCGCCATCTCCCAATCGAACATCGCGAGCATCCGGCCCGCGCCGTCGTGCATCATATTGCCCGAACGATAATCGCCGTGAACGATCGACAGGCGCTGCGCCGGCGGCGGCGGGCTGGCGCGCAGCCGCCGGATCGCCGCGCGCGCGATCGGTTGCGGCGCGAAGGCGTCCGCCTCGATAACGCCTTCCCAATAATCGAGCGCGATGCGCCAGCATTGATCGGGCGCGGGCATCTCTACATGGCCGGCAAGCGGCGAGCCGGCCGGATCATGCGCCGCGAGCCGGCCGAGCGCGCCGAAGAATTGCTCGCCCAGTGCCTCTGCATGGTCGCCAAAGCCCGCGCGATCGAATGGGCTCGCGACCAGCCCATCGTCGATCCGCTCCATCAGGAAGAACGGGCGTTCCAGTTCAGCCCCGCCCGGTTCCAGCACGATCGCGCCGGGAACCGGGACGACCCCGGCCGCGCTCTGATAGGCACGGAACTCCGTTTCGCTTTCGGTGTCGATCAGCCCGGCCTCGGGCTCACGCCGCAGGATCAGCCGCCGCCGCTCGCCATCGACGAAGGCGTCGAAGCGATAGGTCTCGCGGCTCGCCCCGCCGGGGATGCGCGCGAGATCGCGGATCACCACGGGGGTATTCCAGATGCGGGTCAGATAGGCTTCTATCGCCGCGCCGATCATTGTGCCGGATCCAGCACATTGCGGAAGCCGGACGGGGCATGCGGCCCCATCACCAATTGCTCCAGCACGCCCTTGCCCTTGCGGACCGAGCCATCGGGGGCGGTCATCGTCACGCCGACCAGCGCCTGAATGTGGAGGTGATGCGGCATCATCGGATCAAGCTCCGCCGGGACGAAATCCTCGCGCTCCACCGTCACCGCCTCGCCATGATTGCGGCCATGCGCCCATTTCGGATGGCCATAACCCAGCCCGATCATCTGAAAGGTCGCGCCGATATCGAAGGCCACCTTCGTCTCGCCGTTATCGTCGTGCAGCGTTACGGACGCGCGCTCGGCATGGCGCGTGCCCTTGCGCCAGTCGATCGCATAATCCGCGGCCTCGTAATGATGCTCGTCCGCCGCTCCACCGCCCGCGGGCCGCCAGGTCGCGCGGCGGTTCCAGAAACGGCCATGGGCATCGTCGTTGGTGTGGCAATAAAGGTCGCCCCCCTCGATCACGCACGGGCTCCACAACCAGAAGAATTGCGGCGCCATCGGCGGGCTGGGAGGCTGCGCATCGGGAGCGCCGATCGGCCGCACGCCCCACGAGCGATCACGCGTGCCGACCCAGCCGTTCACATCGATGCGGTTTCCATCCACCTCGATCCAGCCGGTATAACCGCCGTTCTGCGTCAGCCGTGTCACATCCATCAACACGCGCGGGCCGTTACGGCGGGTGAAGCGCGGTTCCTCCAGCGGGAAGGAGTGGCCGGTGAAAGTGATCTCGGCGCGGATCTTTTCGTCCGGCGCATCGACTTTCAGGCGGAGCACCTTGAGCGGCTCCACCACCTCGATCGCGATCGGCCCGACATGCGTGTCCATCCGCTCCATCCCCAGCCCGCGACTGGCATGGAGATTCACCTGCCGGCCGCCGACCAGCACGCAAAAGGACGCATCGATCACGTTTACGTGCGGATAGACGCCCAAAGCGGCGGCGAAGAAGCCGTCGTCATCGGCTCCGCGCGGATAGCCGTTGAAGAAATAGCGATCGTAGAAATTGCGGTCCGTGCCCGCATAAGCGACCGGCTCCGCCGTCTGGTGGATCGGATAGTCATCGCCCTTGGTCAGCACCATGCCAGCTCTCCTTCGGGATCGCGGTCTCATGCCGCATTGCCCCAGCGTGGACGAGCGCCGACGACCGTGTCAACAGTACAATAACAGAAGTTATGCCGCCATACGCCTCGCCGATGGAGCGCCACGCGCACCACGGACCAATCGGCCCGGCAAAGCGCCGGTCGGCTCGCCGTCGCGATAGGTGATCTGCCCGGCGACGATCGTGGCGACATAGCCGCGCGTGCGCTGCATCAGGCGCCGCCCGCCCGCCGGCAGATCGTGGATCACCTCCGGCGCGAGCAGGGTGAGATTGTCATAATCGATCACATTGAGATCGGCGCGCAGCCCCGGCAGGATCATGCCCCGGTCACCAAGCCCCACCAAAGCGGCGGTATCGGCCGCCTGCTGCTTGACCACGAACGGCAGCGACAGCTTCGGCCCGCGCGTGCGATCACGCGTCCAATGGGTCAGCAACGAGGTGGGGAAGCTGCCGTCGCAGATCATCCCGACGTGCGCGCCGCCATCGGACAGGCCGGGCACGGTATCGCGGTGGAGCATCATCTCGTGCGACGCATCGAGCGAGCCATAACCATAGCTCAGGAACGGCAGATACAGGATTCCGCGCCCCTCGTTCGACAGCAGGTGATCGAGCGCAACCGCCTGCGGATCGCGCCCCTGTGCAGCGGCAATCGCCGCGATCGTGCGGTCCTGCGTCGGCTCGTAATCCGGGCTTTCCGAGCCGAGCGGATACATGCCGGCCCATGCTGTGAGGTTGGCGGTGGCAAAGGGCCCGCGCGGATTCGGTGTCTCCGCGAACAGCCGTGCGCGGAACGCGGGATCGCGGAGCCGCTCGACCTGCGCCGCGACAGGCGATGCCGCGATTTCGCGATAGGTATCGTGGCCGCTGAACGGATTAACCGTCAGATCAAGCCCGAACAAAACCCCCACCGCACGCGCACTGACCTGGGCTTTCATCGGCAACCCGGCGTCGACCGCTTGCCCCAGTGCATCGAGGATCATGCGATAGGAATCGGGCGCCTGATGGCTCTGTGCGAGGCTGAAGCTCAACGGACGGCCCGATTTCTCGACGATGCGGCGAAACATCGCGAACTCCGCCGCCGCATCAGGGTGAAAATCGCTGACGAGTTGCAACACGCCCGCTCCGCGCCCGCCATTGGCGGCGGCGAGACCCATGGCGATGCCGGTCAGTTCGTCTTCTTCCGCCGTCAGCGTCGGGGTCGGCTCGCCGGCCTTGGTCCGATGGTTCAGCGTGCGGCTGGTCGAGAAGCCGAGCGCGCCCGCCTCCACCGCTTCACGCGCGATCGCGGCCATTTGCGCGATATCGTCCGCCGTCGCCGGCTCGCGCGCCACGCCACGCTCGCGCATCACGTTCACGCGCACGGCCGCATGCGGCAGCTGCGTCGCGACGTCGAGATCGAAGCGGCGCTGCCCCAACGCGTCGAGATATTCAGGGAAGCTCCGCCAGTTCCACGGCAGCCCGGCGGTAAGCACCGGATAGGGCAGATCCTCCACCCCCTCCATCAGATAGACTAGCCGGTCGCGGTCCTCGGGGCGGCAGGGCGCGAAGCCTACCCCGCAATTGCCCTGAACGACCGTAGTGACGCCGTGCCACGACGAGGGCTGGAGCCGTTCGTCCCATGTCGCCTGCCCGTCATAATGAGTGTGAACATCGACAAAGCCGGGGGTGACGATCTTCCCGCGCGCATCGATCTCCTCGCGCCCACGCCCGGCGACCCTGCCGATCGCCGCGATCACACCATCGACCACCGCGACATCCGCCTCGAACGGCTCGCCGCCCGATCCATCGACGATCGTCCCGCCGCGAATCACCAGATCCCAGGCTGCCTCGGCCATCACACCTCTCCTCGGATTTTCCCCGAGGGTGCGTCGCGCGATTCGCTAAGTCAAACGTATTAGCGACGACCGGCCGGAGTTCGCGCCTGGCCGCTTCAACGTAAACGCGCGCGTCAGCCCTGCGTCAGCGGTGCGAAGCGCGCCACCTGTCGGCCGATCAGCCGCAGTTGCTCCACCACCGCCGGGTCGCTCGCACCGCCAGCGTCATCGAACTTGGTGATCTGGCTGTTGATCGCGGCGGCGAAGGGCGTCGGCCAGCCGCGCAACGCGTGAACGATCGAGCGCAGTGCCGCGATGGTCGATCCGGTCGCCTGCCAGCCATAAGCGGTGGCGATCAGCCCGACCGGCATGTCCGCGAGATAGGGACGATTCTCATCACGCGCGGTTTCCTCAAGCAGATCGAGCGCATTCTTGACGAGGCCGGAGATGCTGCCGTGATAGCCCGGGCTGGCAATGATCACCGCAGACGCCTGCCGCACGGTCTCGACAAATTCGCGTTCTTCCGGGGTGCGTTCCGGCGCACGCGGATCATAAAGGGGCAGCTTGGCCATAGCCTCGCCACCGAACATCCGCGTCTGGAAACCCGCCTCGCATGCCGCATCCAGCGCGATGCGCAATGCGCGCTCGGTCGAAGACACGCCGCCGGTCGTGCCGCCAATCCCCACCACGAGCGGCCGATCATCGCCGCTTACCGCTTTCGCTTCAGTCGTCATCGGGTTAAGCCCTTCGCATGGCCCGGCCCCTTGCGGCAACTGTCTTATTGAAGTAACACGCTAATGGCCGACCGCCAAAACGACGATATGCATCCCGATCCCCACGATACCGGCCGCTTGCGCTACAACCACGCTCCCGCGGAGGCGCGCGCGCCGCTGCCCGCATTCGACGCATGGCACGAAGAGGGCGCCGAGCTATCGCCGGAATTTCCCCTCCACCCGCCGACCCGTCGCGCCCGGCATATCTGGCGCTGGACGGTACGTGGCATGGCGGGGTTCATCGTCCTGCTCGTGATCGCGATCGCCTGGCTTGCGGTTACCGCGCCCTTGTCGCGCTCATTGAAGCCGCCAACCCCGCCGTCGATCACGCTTACCGCAGCGGATGGCACGCCGATCGCCCGGCGCGGCGCGATCATCGGCGCGCCGGTCGATGCGGCGAAGCTGCCGCCGCATGTGCGCGAGGCGTTCATCGCCATCGAGGATCGGCGTTTTTATTCGCATTGGGGAATCGATCCGCGCGGCATCGCGCGCGCTGCCTGGGCCAATGTCGGCCATGGCGGGGTGCGCCAGGGCGGCAGCACGATCACGCAACAGCTAGCCAAGAACGCCTTCCTCGATTCGGATCGCACCGCCGGTCGCAAGTTGCGCGAGATGCTGATCGCCTTCTGGCTGGAGGCGTGGCTGACGAAGGATGAAATCCTCTCGCGCTATCTGTCGAACGTCTATTTCGGCGACAATGTTTATGGGCTGACGGCGGCGGCGAAACACTATTTCGGGCGTGCGCCGGACAAGCTCAACGTCGGTCAGGCGGCGATGCTTGCCGGGCTGGTCAAGGCGCCGTCGCGGCTTGCGCCGACCGGCAATCTCGATGGCGCGCAGGCGCGGGAGATGGTGGTAATCGGCGCGATGGTCGATGCGGGCTTTCTCACCAAGGCGGAAGGCGACGACGTTCAGCCGCAGCGCGTGCTCGCGAAAGAGCCGGCGCAGCTCCCCAACGGCACCTATTTCGCGGATTGGGTGCTGCCCGAGGCGCGCGATCAGGCGGGTGAGATTCGTAACGAGGCGGTGGTTCGCACAACCCTCGATCGCGATCTCCAGCGCACCGCCGAGCGCGTGATCCGGCAGGCCGGGCTGCGGCAGGCGCAGGCCGCGCTGGTGGCGATGACACGCAATGGCGAGGTCGTCGCGATGGTCGGCGGCCGCGATTATGCGAAAAGCCCGTTCAACCGCGCGACACAGGCACGCCGCCAGCCCGGCTCGACCTTCAAGCTGTTCGTCTATCTCGCCGCGATGCGCGCCGGGATGACGCCGGAGACGATCGTTGACGATTCGCCGGTCGAGATCGCCGGATGGAAGCCGAAGAACGACAGCGGTGATTATCTCGGCAAGATTCCGCTGCGCCGCGCCTTTCAGCGATCGTCGAATGTCGTGGCGGCACGCGTGACGGAGGAGGTGGGCGTCAAGAACGTGATCCGCGCCGCGCGCGATCTCGGCATCTCCACCCCGATCGCGAACGAGGCGACGATCTCGCTCGGCACCTCGGAAGTATCGCTGCTCGAACTCACCGCCGCCTTCGCCGGTGTCGCCGACGGGCGCTATCCGGTGCAGCCGCGCGGGCTCAAGGATAATAGCGACAAGCCGTGGTATGCCGCGCTGACCGGCGGCCAGAAGACGATGCCGTCTGGCATTCATGACGAAATGCTGGAACTGCTCGCCGCCTCGATGCGCGGCACCGGGCGCGCGGCTGCACTGTCGGTTCCCGCATATGGCAAGACCGGCACGTCGCAAAGCGGGCGGGACGCGTGGTTCATCGGCTTCGCCGGCGATCTGGTCGTCGGCGTGTGGGTCGGCAATGACGATAATACGCCCAATCCGGGGTTGCACGGCGGTGGCGTCCCCGCGCAGATTTGGCGCAACTTCATGGTTTCCGCGCTCGATCTGAAGCCGGTGGTGAAGGCACCCGAGCCGGAGGAAATCGATCCCGAGGCGGTGATCGACGACGTGGCCGACAATGTGCTCGCGCCGGTTGCCGGGCAGCTTCAGGGGCAGTTGCAAGACCAGTTGCACGGCATGGGGATCAATATGAAAGTCGGGCAGGACGGATCGGTCTCGATCGATCGCGCGCCATCCGCACCACCGCCGCCGCCGCGCCGCGAGGAGCGCGCACCACCGCCTGAGGGCCCCTCACCGCGTGAGTGATCCGCGCATCGATCAGCCAGGCTTGTGATCGAACCGGGAAATTCCGGTCGACAGCGCCTCGCGCACGGCTAGAGCGAATCTGCGCGGCCTCGGCCGAATGACACGGCCACACCAGAAGATGAGGCGAACCTGATGAGCGACGCGATCCGGCCCAATTCCACCCGTGCCGCGATCCTGATCCCGTTCGCAATCGTCACGCTGATCTGGGGCTCCACTTGGCTCGTCATCCGCGATCAGCTCCATGTCGTACCGGCGAGCTGGTCGGTCAGCTATCGCTTCCTCACCGCTGGCATCGCGATGCTGATCTGGGCGCTGATCAAGCGCGAACGGTTTGCGCTCGATGCGCGCGGCTGGGCCTTCGCGACGGCGCTGGGGGCGGCGCAGTTCGTGTTCAATTTCAACTTCGTCTATCGCGCGGAACAGCACATCACGTCCGGGCTGGTCGCCGTGGTATTTGCGCTATTGCTCGTGCCCAATGCATTGTTCGGCCGCATCTTCCTCGGGCAGAAGCTCGGGCGACAGTTGATCGCGGGTTCAGCGGTGGCGATGGCGGGCGTCGTGCTGCTGTTCATCAACGAGGCGCGCAGCGATCCGCACGGATCGGGCGCGGCGCTGGTCGGCATCGCGCTCACCTGTTGCGCGATCCTCTCCGCCTCCAGCGCCAATGTGATGCAGGCGACCGAAACGGCGCGACGCTATCCGATGATCCCGACACTGGCAGTGGCGATGCTGATCGGCGCCGGGCTTGATGCGATCTGGGCATGGGCGACCGTCGGGCCGCCGGTGTTCGAATGGCGCGTCGGTTATGTCGCGGGCATCCTCTATCTCGGGCTTGCCGCATCAGCGCTGTGCTTTCCGCTCTATTTCAACGTGATCCGCGTGATCGGCCCGGCCAAGGCGGCCTATTCGAGCGTGATCGTGCCGGTGATCGCGATGCTGCTGTCGACGCTGTTCGAGGGCTATCGCTGGTCCCCGCTCGCGATCGGCGGGGCGGCACTCGCGGGGGTTGGCCTCGTCATCGCGCTCACCGCGCGCAGGCCTGCGCGATAATCGGGATAGCGCGGCGTCCAGCCGAGCACGCGCTTCGCCTTGCCGTTCGCGACGCGACGGTTCTCCGCATAGAAACCCCGCGCCGCCGGTGACAGCACGTCGAGCGCGACCAGCGGCGGGGCGGGCAGGTTCAGCAGCGCGGCAGCATATTCCATCACCTCATTCTGGCTCGCCGGCAGATCGTCCGCGAGATTATATGCCCCGGCTGGCGCGTCGAAACCGGCGAGCACGCCGCTGGCGATATCGCTCAGGTGAATGCGACTGAATATCTGCCCCGGCACATCGACGCGATGCGCGGTGCCGCTCCGCACCCGACCGAGCGGCGAGCGCCCCGGGCCGTAAATTCCGGGCAGGCGAAACACCCGCGCGCCGCGCGCCAGCCACGCCGCATCCGCCGCCGCACGCGCGCCGCGGCGGCCGCCGCCGATCGCGGCACATTCATCCACCCACGCCCCGCGCGTATCGCCATAGACGCCGGTCGATGAAAGATATCCGAGCCAGCGCCCGCTCAACAGCGCACCGTAACGCGCCAGCACCGGATCTTCCGTGAGATCGGGCGGTACGCTCGACAGAACATGCGTTGCCGCCGCGAGCCCGGCGCGCACCGCATCCGCATCGTCGAAAGGGATCGTGCCGTCGCGCCCCTCACGCGTCGTTCCGAGCGCGGGCCAGCCACTCGCCGCAACGATCGCGCGCGCGGCATAGCCCATGCCGAAGACGAACAGGCGGGTCATCGTTGCGAGGCGCGCGGCCCGGTCATGTCGATCACCGCGCCATCGGCCCGTTGAACAAGGTGCCGAAATAGTCGCCCTTGTTCCACACCGGCCGCGCGTCAGCATCGGCGATCTCGCGGGCGATGCGATAATTGGCATCGACGAAACGCACCGCCTGATCCCACATGATCGGCTGCGTCAGATCGTCCGACGGGCGGTGGTAATGTTTCGACATGAAAGTGGCGACGGCCTCCTTTCCGGGGCCCTTCTGGCCGGGCCAGAGGAAGACGGAGGGGATACCGCGTCGCACGAAATTGAAATGATCGGAGCGCACGAAGATCGCCTCGTCCGGCATCGGATCGGGGGACATGGACACTCCGATCGCCCCCGTCGCGCGCGCGATCACTGGACCCAGCGTCGAGCGATCCCCGCCGAACGCGACCATATCCTCGAACTTATAGGTCAGGATCGGCATATCGAGGTTCACGTCCACCACGATCGTGTCGATCGGTACGGTGGGATGGGTGGTGAACCACGCGCTGCCGATCAGACCCTTTTCCTCGGCGGTAAAGGCGACGAACAGGATCGTGCGGCGCGGCGCCTTTTCCTTGAAGCGATTTGCCTCTTCGATAAGGCTGGCGATGCCGATCGCATCGTCCAGTGCGCCATTGTTGATCGTGTCGCCGCGCTCGTCGGGCGCGGTGATGCCGATATGATCGAGGTGCGCGGAGAGTACCAACACCTCTTTCGACAGCACCGGATCGCGCCCCGGAATCACGCCGACGACATTGGAGGAAGTCGCCTTGTCGTAGCTGCTCGCCGTTTCAAGCTGCACCATGCCGGGCAGCGGTTGAGAGGCGTAGCGCGGCAGCTTCTTCTTCGCTTCCTTCACCAGCGCCGGCCATTGCGCGCGCGCACCTGCGAAAAGCTTCGCCGCGCCCGTTTCACTGAAAGTCGCGACCGTCGGGATCGGCGCGTCCCCGTGCCCGGTCCCGTCCGGTTCGGCATAGGTCATGCGTGGCTTGGCGATGCGTTCGGCGGTGCGGGCGAAGGGCGTTTTTTCCGTGCTCCCCGGCGCGGCGAGCAGGATCATCCCGATCGCGCCATGCGCCGCCGCCGCCTTGGCCTTGGTATCGCCACCGCCGAGATAGGCGCGCTCCTCCGCATTCATGTCTCGCGGCGTGCCGGGGAGGATCGCGACGATCTTCCCTTTCACATCTACGCCAGCATAGTCGTCCCGCCCGCGATCCGGCGCGGAGACGCCAAAGCCGACGAACACGATTTCGCCGTTCAGCGACACCTTTGCCCGGCGTGGATCGGCAAGCGCGGCATAATCCGTCCCCGCCACCAAGGTTTCGGTCTTTCCATCGACGGTCCGCACCACGCGCCCGCTGCCTTCGGGGCGGTAGCTGACCAGCGGAACCGCCTGGAGATAGCCCCCCGCATCGCCGCCCGGCCGCAGCCCGGCGGCATAGAAGCGCGAAGCGACATATTGCGCGGCG
The DNA here is from genome assembly GCA_029202845.1 of Candidatus Sphingomonas colombiensis. Lineage (NCBI taxonomy): Bacteria > Pseudomonadati > Pseudomonadota > Alphaproteobacteria > Sphingomonadales > Sphingomonadaceae > Sphingomonas > Candidatus Sphingomonas colombiensis. Next base: position 1,373,681 of record CP119315.1, read on the forward strand.
ATATCATATTCCCCGCTCCCGGCCTCGCGCCCCTTCATCGCGTCGGAGGCGAGGAACATGACATGCGCCTTGAGCGCGGCCTGATCCGCCGGCAGTGGCGCGTTGACGGCGACGTTCACCCCGGCCGGCGTAGTTTCCTGTGCGGAAAGGGTCACGGAAAGCGGGAGAAGCGCGATCACGGCCACGCGGGCCAGCAAGGGAATGGCTTTCATATCGGCTGGGTGACTATCATCCCGCCGGGTACACGCAAGGTTTCGATGGAACCACCGCGCGCGCCAGCTATATTTCCCCTATGATCGACGTTCAGACCGCCGCTACGCTTCCCGCCATCACCCGGCGCGAGGATTATCGCCCGCCCGCATGGCTGGTGCCGGAGGTGTCGCTCGATTTCGATCTCGATCCCGAGCGCACGTTGGTGAAGGCGCGCTTTCGCGTCACGCGCAACGGCACGCAGCATGCGCCGCTGCGGCTCGATGGCGCGGGACAGGCGCCGCTCAGCGTGCTGGTCGATGGCGTGGCCATCAACGACTGGCGGCAGGATGGCGACGATCTGATCATCCCGCTGACCGGCGCCACGCACGAGATCGAAACCGAGGTGGCGATCGCTCCCGATCGCAACACGCAATTGATGGGACTTTATGCCTCGAGCGGCAATCTGTGCACGCAATGCGAGGCGGAGGGCTTTCGCCGTATCACCTATTTCCCCGACCGGCCCGACGTGCTCGCCACCTATCGCGTGCGGATGACGGCGGACAAGGCGCGCTTTCCCGTGCTTCTGGCGAACGGCGATCCGATCGCGTCAGGCGATCTGCCGAACGGGCGGCATTGGGCGGAATGGCATGATCCGTTTCCCAAACCCACTTATCTATTCGCGCTGGTGGCAGGCGATCTCGCGGTCAATCGCGACACATTCGTCACGCAATCGGGCCGCGAAGTCGCTCTCGGCATCTGGGTGCGTTCGGCCGATCTGTCGCGCACCGGCCACGCGCTGGATGCGCTCAAGACGGCGATGGCATGGGACGAGCGCGTCTATGGCCGCGAATATGATCTCGACGTGTTCAACATCGTCGCGGTGGACGATTTCAACTTCGGCGCGATGGAGAACAAGGGGCTGAACATCTTCAACAGCCGCTACATCCTCGCCGATCCCGACACGGCGACCGATTACGATTACGACGCGATCGCCGCCGTGGTGGCGCACGAATATTTCCACAATTGGTCGGGCAATCGCGTCACCTGCCGGGACTGGTTCCAGCTTTCCCTGAAGGAAGGCTTCACCGTCTATCGCGATCAGAGCTTCTCTGCCGATCAGGGCTCTGCCGCCGTCAAACGGATCGAGGATGTACGCGGGCTGCGCGCCAGCCAGTTTCCGGAAGACGCCGGCCCGCTGGCGCACCCGGTGCGCCCGGAAAGCTATCTGGAGATCGCCAATTTCTACACGGCGACGATCTACAACAAGGGCGCCGAGCTGATCCGCATGATGGCGACGATCCTCGGCCCGGTGCGCTTCCGCGCCGCGACCGATCTCTATTTCGACCGCTTCGACGGCACGGCGGCGACATGCGAGGATTTCGTCGCGTGCATGGAGGAAGCGAGCGGCGTCGATCTTTCACGTTTCCGCTTGTGGTATTTGCAAGCCGGCACGCCACGGGTCTCGGCCAGTGTTGAGCATGAGGGCGGCCGCGCGACGCTGCGCCTCGCCCAGCATGTCCCGCCGACGCCGGGCCAGTCGGACAAGCAGCCGATGGTGCTCCCGCTCAAGGTCCGGTTGTTCGGCACGGTGACGGGCCGCCCGCTGACCGAGGAGCGGCTCATATTGTTCAACGCGACCGTCGAGACGATCGTGTTCGACGGCGTCGCCGAACGCCCCGCGCTCTCGATCAATCGCGGTTTTTCCGCCCCGGTCGTGATCGAGAGCGATCGCAGCGCGGCCGATCTCGCTTTTCTGTCGGCGCATGATGACGATCCCTTCGCGCGCTACGAGGCGATGCAGCAATTGATGCTCGATACGCTCGTCGCAGCGACGGTGGAGGGGCGCGCCGATCATCAGGCGGTGATCCGCGCGGTCGCCAACACGCTCGCCAACGGGTCGCTCGATCGCGCCTTTATCGCGGAAGCGGTGCTGCTGCCGTCCGAAGGCTTTATCGGCGATCAGCTGACGACGGTCGATCCCGACGCGATCTTCGCCGCGCGCGAGGCTTTGCGCCGCGATCTCGGCACGGCGCTCGCCGCGCAATGGCGCGCTGCCTATGACGCCGGGAGCACCGCCCCCTATCAATATAATCCGCATGCCAAGGGGCTGCGGCGGCTGCGCAACGTGGCACTCAACTATATCGCGGCGAGCGGGGCAACGGATGTCGCGCAGGTCGCGTTCGGCCAGTTCGAGGCGGCCGACAACATGACTGACCGGCAGGCGGCGCTAACCACATTGGTCAACGGCGAGTGGGACGAGCGCGAGGCCGCGCTCGACATCTTCTACAATCGCTACGCCGATAATCCGTTGGTGCTGGACAAATGGTTCCAGACGCAGGCGCTATCGACACGCGCCGATACGCCAGCGGCAGTGACGCAACTGGCCGAGCATCCCGATTTCACGCTCTCCAACCCCAATCGCGCGCGCAGCCTGATCGGCGCGTTCAGCGTCAACCAGCGCGCGTTCAATGCCGCCGACGGGGGCGGCTATCGCTTCGTCGCCGACCAACTGATCGCGCTCGACCGGCTCAACCCGCAGACTGCCGCCAAGCTGCTGCCGCCTCTTGGCCGCTGGCGCCGTTTCGATGCGGGTCGCGCCGCACTGATGAAGGCCGAGCTGGAACGGATCGTCGCCACGCCGGGGCTGTCGAAGGATCTGTTCGAGCAGGCGTCGAAGAGTCTCGAAGAGTAAACGCGGGGCCGTGCATAAACCCCTTTGAGGGGGGTCGGCTTCGGCTTCAGAACATTCGCCCGCCGTCCGGCACCTTTTCGCTCGGGCCGATCAGCACGACGTTGCCGTCCGCATCGGGGAAGCCGAGCGTCAGCACCTCGCTCATCATCGGGCCGATCTGACGGGGCGGGAAGTTGACCACCGCTGCCACCTGCCGCCCGACGAGCTGCTCCGGGGTATAATGTTCGGTGATCTGCGCGGAGGATTTCCTGAGCCCCAGCGTCGGCCCGAAATCGATCGTCAGCTTGAACGCGGGCTTGCGCGCCTTGGGGAATGGATCGGCGGCAACAATCGTGCCGACGCGGATATCGACCCGCAGGAAATCGTCGAAACCGATCGTGTCGGCGGCCGCGGCCGCCGGATCATGCGCCATGTGCATCAGAAATCCGGATTCTCGTAATAGGATGGCGGCTCGATCCCGCGCATCCGCTCGGCGAGCAATGGACGGAAGCTGCGCCGGCTCTTGAACGCGGAATACCACGCCTTGGCGTGCGTATGCCCGCTCCAGTCGATTCCGCCGAGATAGTCGGCGACCGAAATCTGCGCTGCGGCCGCCAAGTCGGCCAAGCTGATCGTCGCCCCGCCCATCCATTTGCGATGATCGAGCAGGAAATCGATATAATCGAGGTGGCCGATGGCGGATTTCATCGCCTCGCGCAGACGCGACGCATCGGGCGACGCGCGGTGGACGATCCGCTTGATCATCCGCTCCTGCAACAACGGCCCGGTGACATCGCGATAGAAATGACCGTCGAACCACGTCACCAGCCGGCGAATCTCGGCACGGTTCGCGGCCGTGCCGTTGATCATCTGCACCTTGTCGACCGTTTCCTCGAAATATTCGCAGATCGCCATCGAATCGATCAGCAGGATATTCCGGGTCGGGTCGGCCATCACCGGGGTCTGCCCGGCGGGATTCATGTCGACGAATTCGTCGCGCCGCGCCCATGGCTCCTCGGGCACCAGCTCATAGCCGACGTCCTTTTCATTGAGCAGCGCGCGGACCTTGCGGGTGAAGGGACACAAGGTGAATTGGTAAAGCTGCCACATGCGACCATCCATAAGCCGAGCGACGGCGGTGCGGCAACGCCGCTCGACGCGGAAATTCGGCCGATGATCCCGGTGGCGCTCCCAGCGCGGATGGCGGGAACAATACTCCCGACCGTTTACCCCGCGTCCACAGACGCCGGGGCAAACGGCCGAGCGCTATTCACTCCGCCGCTTCGAGCGCCTCGCTGTCATCGAGCGGATACGACAGGCGCGTCAGCATTTCTTTCGGCACCACCTGCCAGAAATGGCCGGCGGTACGATCCCAATCCTCCAGAATGCTGCGCGACCATTTGCTGTCGGTCGTATCGGCATGTTCGCGGATCAGATTGTGGAGCACGCTCGTCCAGTGAAGCGAAGCGAGCCGTTGCCACATGATGTTTTCCGGATTGGCGCGGCGCGCGAACGTGCCCGTCGAATCGTAGACGAACGCCATCCCGCCGGTCATGCCCGCGCCGAAATTCGCGCCGACCTCTCCCAACACCACGGCGGTGCCGCCGGTCATATATTCGCACCCGTTGGCGCCGCAGCCTTCGACCACTACCGTCGCGCCGGAATTGCGCACCGCGAACCGTTCACCCGCCTGCCCGGCGGCATAGACCCGCCCGGCGGTAGCGCCATAGAGCACGGTGTTACCGATGATCGTATTGTCCTGGCTGGCGAGCGGTGACGACACCGCCGGCCGCACCACGATCACGCCGCCCGACAGGCCCTTGCCGACATAATCATTGGCGTCGCCAAACACCTCCAGCGTCACGCCCTTGACGAGGAATGCGCCAAGGCTCTGCCCCGCCGAGCCGCGCAGCCGGATCGTGACGTGATTGTCGTTGAGCGTATCCATGCCGAAGCGCGCGGTAATCTCGCTCGACAGCCGCGTTCCCACCGCGCGATGCGTGTTACGCACCGAATAGGTGAGCTGCATCTTCTCGCCGCGCGAGAAGACGGCGGCCGCATCCTTGATGATCTGCGCATCGAGGCTGTCGGGCACTTCGTTGCGGAAGGTCTTCAAGCTGAAACGCCGCTCGTCGTCCGACGCGTCCACCTTGGCGAGGATCGGGTTGAGATCGAGATCGTCTAGATGCTCGGCACCACGATTCACCTGCCGCAGCAATTCGGTGCGGCCGATCACCTCGTCGAGGCTGCGCACGCCGAGCCGGGCGAGAATGTCGCGCACCTCCTCGGCGATGAAGGTCATCAGGTTGATCACCTTTTCCGGCGTGCCGACGAACTTGCCGCGCAACGCTTCGTCCTGCGTGCAGACGCCGACCGGGCAAGTGTTCGAATGGCATTGCCGCACCATGATGCAGCCCATCGCCACGAGGCTGAGGGTGCCGATGCCGAATTCCTCCGCGCCAAGGATCGCGGCGATCACGATGTCGCGCCCGGTCTTGAGGCCACCGTCGGTGCGCAGCTTCACGCGGCCGCGCAGGCCGTTGAGCGTGAGCACCTGATTGACTTCGCTGAGGCCCATTTCCCACGGCGTCCCGGCATATTTGATGCTGGTCTGCGGGGAGGCCCCGGTGCCACCGACATGGCCGGAGACGAGGATCACATCGGCATGAGCCTTGGCGACGCCCGCCGCGACCGTTCCGATGCCAGCCGAGGAGACGAGCTTCACGCAAACCCGCGCGCGCGGGTTGATCTGCTTCAGATCATAGATGAGCTGCGCCAGATCCTCGATCGAATAGATATCGTGGTGCGGCGGCGGCGAGATCAGCGTTACGCCCGGAGTTGCGTGGCGCAACTTCGCGATGAACTCGGTCACCTTGAAACCGGGGAGCTGGCCGCCCTCACCGGGCTTGGCACCCTGCGCGACCTTGATCTCGATCTCTTCGCACGCGTTGAGATATTCAGCTGTGACGCCGAACCGTCCGCTGGCGATCTGCTTGATCACCGAATTCGCGTTATCGCCATTGGCATAGGGCTTGTAGCGCGCCTTGTCCTCGCCCCCCTCGCCCGACACCGCCTTGGCTCCGATGCGGTTCATCGCGATCGCCAGCGTCTCATGCGCTTCCGGGCTGAGCGCGCCGAGCGACATACCGGGCGTGACGAAACGCTTGCGGATTTCGGTGATCGGCTCGACCTGATCGACCGGCAGCCCTTCCGCCGGGAAATTGAACTGCAACAGATCGCGTAGGTAGATCGCCGGCAGATCGGAAACGCCACGTGAGAATTGCAGGTAGGTCGAATAACTGTCGGTCGAGACCGCCGTTTGCAACAGATGCATGAGCTGCGCCGAATAGGCGTGCGGCTCACCCGTGTTGCGCTGGCGATAGAAGCCACCGATCGACAGATGAACCACCGCGCTGTCGAACGCCGCCTCATGCCGCTCGGTCGCGTTGACATGGAGCGAGGCATAACCTTCGCCGGAGATCTTCGCCGGCATCCCCGGGAACAGATCGTTGACGAGTGCGCGGCTTAGCCCGACGGCCTCGAAATTATAGCCGCCGCGATAGCTGGAGATCACCGCGATCCCCATCTTCGACAGGATCTTGAGCAGCCCTTCCTCGATCGCGGTGCGGTGACGCTCGAGGCATTGCTCCATCGTCATCTCGCCGAACAGCCCGCGCGCGTGGCGATCGGCGATCGACGCCTCGGCCAGATAGGCGTTCACCGTGGTCGCGCCGACGCCGATCAGCACCGCATAATAATGCGTATCGAGGCATTCGGCGGTGCGGATGTTGATCGAGGCATAAGAGCGCAAGCCACGCCGCACGAGATGCGTATGCACCGCCGCCGCCGCCAGCACGCCGGGGATGGCGACATGATCCGCGCCGATATGTTCATCGGTCAGGAAGATTTCGCTGCGTCCCTCGCGCACCGCCTGCTCGGCCTGATTGCGAATACGCTGGATCGCCGCGCGCAGCCGGTCCGGGCCGCCGTTCGCCTCGAACGTGCAATCGATTTCCGCCGCCGCATTGCCGAAATAGGCCTTGAGCCGGCCCCACATCGCGGAGGTCAGCACCGGCGAATCCATCACCAGCACGCGTTCGCGCCGATCCTCGGTGTCGAGGATATTGGCGAGATTGCCGAACCGCGTCTTGAGCGACATCACATAACGCTCGCGCAAGCTGTCGATCGGCGGGTTCGTGACCTGCGAGAAATTCTGCCGGAAGAAGTGGCTGAGCAGGCGCGGTTTGTCCGAGATCACCGCGAGCGGCGTATCGTCGCCCATCGACCCTACGGCTTCCTTTGCCGTTTCCACCATCGGCGCGAGGATCAGCTCCATATCCTCCAGCGTCTGGCCGGCGGCGACCTGGCGGCGCGCAAGTTCAGCGCGGTCATAACGCGGCACGCTGTCCGCCGGTGCTGGTGGCAGGTCGTCGAGCGTCGCGAAATTGCCGATCATCGCGGCATAGTCCTGCTCGCCGGAGATGCGATCCTTGATCTCGCGATCGTTGAATACCCGTCCTTCGACGAGATCGACCGCGATCATCTGCCCCGGCCCGAGCCGCCCCTTGGCGACCACGGTGGATTCGGGAACGACGACCATCCCGCTTTCGGAACCGACGATGAGCAGCCCGTCCACCGTCTCGGTATAACGCAGCGGGCGCAGCGCGTTGCGGTCCATGCCCGCGACCGCCCAACGACCATCGGTCATCGCCAGTGCGGCGGGGCCGTCCCACGGCTCCATAACGCTGGCGAGATATTGATACATTGCGGCATGCGCGGCCGGCACGTCCTCGTCGCCGCCGCGCCATGCCTCGGGCACCAGCATCAGCTTGGCGGTCGGCGCGTCGCGGCCCGAGCGGCAGATCGCCTCGAACGTCGCATCGAGCGCGGCGGTATCGCTGGCACCGGCCGGGATCACCGGCTTGATATCTTCCGAATGCTCACCGAACGCGATCGACGCCATGCGGATCTCGTGGCTCAGCATCCAGTTCTTGTTGCCACGGATCGTGTTAATCTCGCCATTATGCGCGAGACAGCGGAACGGCTGCGCCAGCCACCATTGCGGGAAGGTGTTGGTGGAATAACGTTGGTGGAAGATCGCGACGCGGCTCTCGAACCGCTTGTCGACCAGATCGGGGTAGAAGACCGACAGGCTCTCCGCGAGGAACAGCCCTTTGTAGATGATCGAGCGGCAGGAGAGCGAGCAGATGTAAAAGCCCTGGATCTGCGCCGCGATCACGCGCTTCTCGATCCGGCGGCGGACGAGATAGAGGTTCTTCTCGAATTCGGTCGCGTCCACCTCATCCGGCATCGGGCCGGCGATCATGATCTGCTCGATCTCGGGGCGCGTCGCCTGCGCCTTCTGGCCGATCACCGACACATCGACCGGCACCTGCCGCCAGCCATAGATCGTATAGCCCGCCTCGATGATCGCGCTTTCGACGATCGTGCGGCACGTTTCCTGCGCGCCGAGATCGGTGCGCGGCAGAAAGATCATGCCCACCGCGAGCCGGTTCGGCTGCACCTTATGCCCACCCGCCGCGATCGCATCGTCGAAGAAACGGATCGGCAGATCGACATGCACGCCCGCGCCATCGCCGGTCTTACCATCGGCATCGACCGCGCCGCGATGCCACACCGCCTTCAGCGCATCGATCGCGCACTGCACGACCCGGCGCGACGGCTTGCCATCGGTCGCCGCGACGAGGCCCACGCCGCATGCGTCGCCCTCGAATTCGGGACGGTACATGCCGTGGGTGGCCAGATAGGTGCGAGGATCGGTCATGAGTTTTTGCTCCGGTTTTCGGGCAACATTTCCTGTTGAATACGTTCGAATGCGCGTTTGCCGGCATCAGCTCCCGCGACCGCTCCAATTTCGCTGCCGACAGCGCTCAATTTGGTTTGAAGTTCTGGCATCAGCTTGAGCGCCTTTGCCCCCGCGCCGGTTGAATAGAAGGCGGCTATCTCGTTCAATTCATCGGTCGTAAAAACCCCGGCATATTCCGCGGCCGCGCGCTTCATATAGGTTGGATACTGGCGCTTAATCGCCAGCATGAACTCCTGCGACAGCACCGCTATCATCCGATCATGATTCTCCGCCGCGCGTAAATTCAGCGTTTCGATCGTCGTTTTGCTCTGCGGATTGCTTGCGAGTTCCCCGATCACGGCCTTTGCGAAGACCGGCGCAAGCTGAATGAATGAGCGATCCAGCGTCGCCTCAATTCCCATCTGCCGCAGTAAATGATCCGCCGCCGCTAGGCGGACGGGGTCCGTCGCACTGGACGCGGGTGCGACAGGCGTGGTTTGCGCGATCGCCGATGAGCTGATCCCAATGATAGGCGCGCCGAGCAGCGCCACCGCGAGAAGCGCGCGAGGCATCACGCCGCCACCTTCTCACGAGCGGCCTTGGCCTTCAGCCATTTGTGCATATGCCCGGCGACGTCCGTGCCATCGCGGATCGCCCACACGACGAGGCTCGCGCCGCGCACGATGTCGCCGGCGGCGAACACGCCGTCGAGGCTGGTCATCAGCGTCTTGCCGTCGACAAGCAACGTGCCCCAGCGCGTCACGCCAAGCTCGGGTGCGCCCCACAAACGCGGCAGTTCCTCCGCGTCGAAGCCCAGCGCCTTGATCACCATATCGGCGGGGAAGGAGACTTCATTGCCCGGATCGATCTCCGGCGCGCGGCGACCGCTGGCGTCTGCCGCGCCGAGCCGCATCCGGCTGGCGCGAACGCTCGACACCTTCTCGCCGTCGAACGACAGCGGGGCGGAGAGCCAGACGAATTCCACGCCCTCTTCCTCGGCATTCGCCACTTCGCGCTGGCTGCCCGGCATATTGGCGCGATCACGGCGATAGAGGCACTTCACGCTCTTCGCGCCCTGCCGAATCGCGGTGCGCACGCAATCCATCGCGGTATCGCCGCCGCCGACCACCACGACATGCTTGCCCGCCGCATTCAGGCTTCCGTCGTCGAACGCCGGAACGGCGTCGCCGAAGCTCTTGCGGTTCGATGCGGTGAGATAATCCAGCGCCTCGAGAACGCCTGACGCGCCGCTACCCGGCACGTCGATCGCGCGAGCGCGGTACACGCCGGTCGCGATCAGGATAGAGTCATGTTGACGCCGCAGCTCGTCGAGGGTCGCGTCGCGGCCGACTTCAAACCCTTCGTGGAACACGATGCCGCCCTCGCGCAGCCGCTCGACGCGCCGCATCACCACCGGCTTCTCCAGCTTGAAGCCGGGGATGCCGTAGGTCAGCAACCCACCCGCGCGATCATGCCGATCGTAAACATGCACCTCATAACCGTGGCCGCGCAGATATTCCGCCGCCGCCAGCCCCGCGGGCCCCGCGCCGATCACACCGACCGACTGACCGCGCGCCGGACCGGGCTTGAGCGGCTCCACCCAGCCTTCTTCCCACGCGGTATCAGTGATGAATTTCTCGACCGAGCCGATCGTCACCGCGCCATGGCCGGAGAACTCGATCACGCAATTGCCCTCGCACAACCGATCCTGCGGGCAGATGCGGCCGCAGATTTCGGGCATGGTCGAGGTGCTGTTGCTCAGCTCGAACGCTTCCTTAAGCCGACCCTCGGCGGTGAGCCGCAGCCAATCAGGGATGTGGTTGTGGAGCGGGCAGTGCACTGAGCAATAGGGCACGCCGCATTGCGAGCAGCGCGAAGACTGCTCCTCGGCCGTGGGCACGGCATAGCGATCGGCGATCTCACGAAAGTCCGCCGCGCGCTCTGCGGCGTTGCGCTTGTCCGGATAGGACTGCGCCTTCGCGACGAATCGTAGCATCTTTTCCACAGCCATAAGCCCTCCGCCGCCCGCGTTCTCACAGGCGGAGCAGGACAACAAGTCAGCATTGCTGACCTATATGGCGGGATTCGATCTCAGATGACCGGTCGGCGCGGTAGATTGCCTATTTTTAATGGCCGATTCGGAATTATCTGAATGACAACGCCACCAACGCGACGATTCCGGCGATGATCCGATACCAGGCGAACGGCTGGAAACCGTGCTTGGTGACGAAGGACAGGAACCAGCGGATCACGACAAGCGCGACGACGAAAGAAATCACGAAGCCGATCGCGATCGAATTGAGATGGGCGCTGCTCAACTCGTGACGCGCCTTCCACAAGGTCAGCACGGTCGCGCCTAGCATCGTCGGGATCGCAAGGAAGAAGCTATATTCCGCCGCCGTTTCGCGGCTCACGCCCATCGCCCGCGCGCCCATGATCGTCGCGCCCGAACGGCTGACGCCGGGGATCATCGCGAGGCATTGCATCGCACCGATGGTGAGCGCGGTGCGCCAGGACATCTCCTCCACCGAATCGGCGTGGGCAGTCGGCGCGACGCGCTCGATGAACAAGATCGCGATACCGCCGACGATCAGGGCAATCGCCACCACAACCGGCGCGATCACCGGCGCCTCCAGCACCGCCTTGATCGCCTTATAGGCCACCGCGCCGACGAAGGCGGCCGGCAGGAAACCGAGCAAAACGTTGCGGGTGAAGGCAATCGCGCCAGGGTCACGCCGCAGCAGGCCATGCCCGACGTTCATGAAGCGCCGCCAGAACAGCACGACCACCGCCAGAATCGCGCCAAGCTGGATCACGATATCGAATGTCGCATCCGCCTCCGGAAGCCCGAGCAGCGCCCCGGCGAGAATTAGGTGCCCAGTCGAGGAGACAGGCAGAAATTCGGTCACACCCTCGACGATCCCGAGCAGGATCACGATCAACATGTCGGTCATGAATTATCCTCGGTCGGCGCCCGTCCGGGCGCGCGGGGGATCAGGCCTTGGCGGAGACGGCGAAACGCCCGGCGCGGCGATAGCGCACCAGCCAGCCGGGTGCGACCGATGCGAGTGGTGTCGGCGTCACGCCCAGCGCGGCGAGCCCCTCGGCGCCCGACGTAACCACCGTGTCGCGCTGGAGCAGCTTCCATTGATCCGCCGTGATCGGCGCGCCCGGCAGAAAGCCCAGCGCCGCGATCAACTGGCCCGCGATATCGGGCAGCGCCGGCATCGCCGGGTCGCGCCCGATCGCCTGTGCGATCCAGCGGTGCAATTCGGCCATGGTCAGCACGTCAGGGCCGCCAAGCTCGTAAACATGACCACCCGATCGCGCAGGCGCATTGAGCGCGGCGACGATCGCCGCCGCCACGTCGCCGACGAATACTGGCTGGAAACGCGTCTCGGCACGAAGCACCGGCACCACCGGCAATCGCGCGATCATGCCGGCGAAGCGGTTGATGAATTGATCCTCACGCCCGAACACCGTGGCAGGGCGCACAATCGTCGCATTCGGGAAGGCGGCACGCACTGCCGCCTCGCCCGCGCCCTTGGTGCTCGCATAAAGCGACGCCGAATCGACATCCGCGCCAATCGCCGAAACATGCACCAGCGACTCCACGCCGCTGCGGGTCGCCGCCTCGGCAATAGCGCGCGCACCATCCACATGGATCCGTCGCAGATCGCCGGTGAAGCTGCCGACCAGATTCACGACATGGTCCGCGCCGGCAACCGCACGCGCAACCGTCTCCGGCCGCGTCACATCCGCGGCGACGAATTGCGTCTGCCCCAGCCCGCCAAGCGGCTTCAGGAACCATGCGTCACGCGGATCGCGCTCCGCTACCCGCACCCGCGCGCCCGCCGCCAACAGCGCCTGCGCCACGTAGCGGCCAATAAAGCCGCCTCCGCCGACGAGCGTGACCAACCTGTCCTTCATGCGCGAGCCGTCCATCCGATTGTTTGATGCCGTGCGCCTACCCCCCTCGCAGCCCTGTTGACAAGGCCACGCCGCGTCCACTAGAGGCGCCGGCCTACCCCGTGCCCAGATGGCGGAATTGGTAGACGCACCAGCTTCAGGTGCTGGCGCTCGCAAGGGCGTGGAGGTTCGAGTCCTCTTCTGGGCACCATCACTTCTGAAATCGTTGAAAACGTTAGAGAATCGTCGCCCAGACGGTCCTCGAAGCGCGTCTGCTACACAGAGTTGCCACACAATCCGCGCGCCGGATCGTCCTCAAGTTACGGGAATGTCAGAGGAAATGGTGGGGCTGCCTGCTACACAAAACTGCTACACAAATGGCCCTCCGGGCTGATCCTTCGCGGTGGTCAGTTCTATCTTCGACGTCGCATTCCGAGCGATGTTCGAGCGTCTCTCGGACGAGCCGAGATTTGGCGATCTCTGCGGACTGACAGCTATCGAATTGCCCATCGGCGACTGCCTATGGCGCTCGCCGAGCTTGAGGCGATGTTTGAACGTGTAAGGCTCGATGCTGGGTTGAGTTGCGATGCGACGTTGCTCGAACCGTCTTCAGACGATCACGCGAACGTTCCGCCGAATGTCCCGAGAAGCCCAGCGCCACAGCCCCAAGTGACCCTTGGCGACGCATATGAGCGCTACCTCAACGATCCCACGCACCGCTGGAGCGAACGGACGCGCGACACTTACGATACCACTCGCGCGCTTGTCGTCTCGGTGATCGGAGCCGATCACCCTCTCAGGTCAATCTCACGCGCAGACATTCGAAACCTCATTGAGGTGCTTCGCTTTCTCCCGCGCAACGCGAACAAGCGGTTCCCGAAGCTTACCCATAAGCAAGCTGCCGAGCGCCTCCGTCACTCGGGTGAAAGCGGCACCATCAGCGCAGCCAACGCCAACGTCTATCTCAGCAATCTATCCAGCTTTCTCAATTGGGCCGTGAATGAGGAGATTGCGGATAGGAACCCAGCCAGAGGGTTGCGGCTCCCCGACGAGGTTGCAAAGCGAGACAAGCGCAACCCTTTCTCAGCAGAGCAATTGCGGCTGATTTTTAACGCCCCCATTTATCGAGGGTGCCAAGACGGAAATCGTGGCTACGCCACTCCCGGCACCGAGCGGCCACAGAACGCCCGCTATTGGGTGCCATTGATCGCGCTGCACACAGGATTGCGGTTAAACGAGATATGCCAACTCGACGTCACGGATATCTGCTTGATGGAAGGCGTCCCGTGCATTCTCGTGACCGCACAGTCGCGCGTCGGCACCACGGACAAGAAGCTTAAGACAGGTGCCAGCGAGCGCTTGATGCCCTTGCATCCCCGGCTAATCGACTTGGGCTTGATGGACTACGCTGCTCGGCAGAAACGCCTCGGACAGAAGAAGCTCTTCGCCGAGATCGATCCCGGCTCCAAAGGCGTCCGGGCAGTGGCTTTTTCGAAGTGGTTCACGCAATTCTTGGGCAACCTTGGCGCTCGCCGCGAGCGAACCTGCTTTCATTCTTTCCGGCATTGCTTCCGGGACGAGCTACGAAACGCGCGCATCAACCATGATTTGGCAATGGCTTTGGGCGGATGGACCAACGCGACCAGTTCCCAGTCGAAGGTCTCCGAAAACTATGGGAGTGGACATCGTGTGGAGGTGCTGGCCGAAGCGATAAGCCGCCTGACGTTTCGAGATATCGATCTTTCGCATATCAAAGAATAAGGTTGGCGCATTCGCTCAGGAGGTTCCCGCGAAAGGGCGATGTTGATCGTTGGTGCACCATTCCGGGGAAGGATATAAAGCTCGCCACATGCCCGTGCCAGCAAACCCGAAAATCTACCACATCGTGCACGTGGATAAGCTCGCCTCGATAACGGCAGACAGCTTCTTGTATTCCGACGCGTTGATGCACCAGCGGCCTGCGATTGGCACCGTCATAGGCATGAATCACATCAAGCATCGGCGTCTACAAAAACGGCTTAACAGCCACCCGAATCTTTGTGTTGGCGAGTGCGTGCCATTCTATTTTTGCCCGCGCTCCGTGATGCTGAATATCATATCAAGAGGCAGTTCCGATCTTGATTATCGCGAGGGCCAAGGCCCTATCGTTCACCTCGTCGCCGATCTTCGGCGAACCGTTGATTGGGCGCATCAAAACGATCTTCGGTGGGCATTCACGCTCTCCAGCGCGGCGTCATATCACTTCGAGGATCGCCGCGACCTCGACAGCTTGCATGAGATTGATTGGACGGCGGTGAATGCCCATTATTGGTCGAGCGTGCGCGATCAAAAGCAGGCTGAGTTCCTGCTCGAACGAAACTTCCCTTGGGAATTGATCGAGGAGATCGTGGTGCTCAATCAGGGCACCGGTCAGCGAGCCACGCAGGCAATCGCCGGAGCAGCGCATAGACCGAGTGTGCAAATCCGTCCGGCATGGTATTACTGAGCCACAGAGGAACCATGGCGCATATCAAAATCACAGCAGGAGACATCCTGAAGGCGAATGCGGAGGCAATCGTCAACACGGTGAACTGCGTTGGCATCATGGGACGCGGCATCGCCCTTCAATTTAAGAAGGCGTTCCCCGCTAATTTCCGGGCCTATGCACTGGCGTGCGAAGCGGGTGCCGTTCAGCCCGGCAAGATGTTTGTGCATGACACGGGTGTCTTCACCAACCCGCGCTACATCATCAACTTCCCGACCAAGCGTCATTGGAAGGGGAAGAGCCGGATTGAAGATATCGAAAGCGGCTTGGTTGCGTTGGCCAATGAGGTGCGTGAGCGCGGCATCAAGTCGATTGCGATCCCGCCGCTTGGTGCAGGGCTTGGGGGCCTTGATTGGAACAACGTTCGCCCTCGCATCGAGGCTGCCCTCTGCGATCTTCCCGGCGTCGATGTTCTTATCTACGAACCGAAAGGTGCGCCCGAGGTCGTCAAATCAAGCGACGTCCCTAAAATGACAGCGGGACGCGCGGCGCTGGTGACACTTATGCATCGCTATCTTCAGGGATTGATGGACCCCTTGGTCACACTGATCGAGGTGCAGAAGTTAATGTATTTCATGCAAGAGGCAGGGCAGCCTCTGAAGCTGAACTATATCAAGCATCATTATGGGCCTTACGCCACCAACCTGTCTCACGTCCTGAACAAGATCGAGGGCCACTTCGTTTCTGGGTATCGAGACGGAGGTGATCAGCCGGATAAGGAACTCAATATCGTGCCCGGTGCCATTGAGGAGGCCGAGGCAGCACTGAGCAACGAGCCGGAAACGCATGAGAACTTCAATCGGGTTGCTGATCTCGTTGATGGCTTTGAGACGCCTTTTGGTCTCGAACTGTTGGCGACCGTGCATTGGGTAGCGACGCGTGAGAACGCGAATACGCCTGAGAAGGCGCTCGCGCATGTGCATAGATGGAACGACCGCAAGAAGGTGTTCAGCGAGCGGCAGGTTGGCATCGCTTTCGAGACCCTGCGAGCGAAAAGCTGGCTGGCTGCCGCGTAAGCTGGGGCAGCCCCACCATTTCCTCTGACATTCCCGTAACTTGAGGACGATCCGGCGCGCGGATTGTGTGGCAACTCTGTGTAGCAGACGCGCTTCGAGGACCGTCTGGGCGACGATTCTCTAACGTTTTCAACGATTTCAGAAGTGATGGTGCCCAGAAGAGTGGCCGGTCGTCGGTAAATCACCATTCCGGCTGGCGCTGAATACCAACTCGCTGGAACAGGCCCAACGGATGCGGGGGCACGCGGAACAGCGTTATTGGGCGGCTGTCGATGCGGCACGGGCGAAGCTGGGGGAGACAGTCCCCCGGCAACTCGCCGAAGTCGAGGCGGTAGCCATCGTTTCCCGTTGGTTTGTCCATCGGAACGAGGAACTGGACCACGGTCATCTTCACCAACCGACGCAGCCCGACGGCTGGGCCGATGCCGTGGCGGGGAACAAATATAGCGTAGCGGACGCCACGCGCCAGCTGGGGATGAACGACATTCACGCTTTCGCGCCGCTGGCCGCGCGCATCTTGGCGGGAGAAGGGCTAAACGCCGATCCAAACGGCGCCGGCTACCGAACGCTCCTCCAACTGCTCGTGCGGGCCAACAAGGAACTCGCCTCAATCGACCTCGCACGGCCGAAGGGCGACTTCGGATATCGCCCCGCCGACGCGGTCATGCTTGCCGCGCTCGACACCCCCGCGACGCGCTCCCACACGAGCGCCGATCTGATCCGCGATTACCAAACCGCGAAGGAGCAAAAGCGCTGGTAGATTGGAGCCTTTATGAACAAAACGACGAACAAATTTGCGCCCGAGGTCCGCGAGCGTGCGGCGCGGATGGTGCTGGAGCGCGAGGTCCGCGAGTTGGGGCAGACGAACGAGATCCTGCGCAAGGCATCGGCATATTTTGCCCAGGCGGAGCTCGACCGCCCGTTCCGGCGATGCTCGCTTTCATTGACGATCACCGCGATGCCTATGGGGTCGAGCCGATCTGCCGCGTTCTGCCGATCGCCCCATCCACCTACCGCGAGCGCGTTACGCAGCGGCAGGATCCGACACGCCTGTCGGCGCGGGCGCAGCAGGATATGGCGCTCAAGCGCGAGATCGCGCGCGTGTTCGCCGAAAACTTCGCGGCCTACGGCGTGCGCAAAGTCTGGCGGCAGATGAGCCTGGCGCGTGCGATCCGGGGCAAGCCAGTGCGCACGACCATCAGCGACAAGGCGGCGGCGTGCCCGCTCGATCACGTCAACCGCAGGCTTTACGCGCCAGCGCCGAACATGTTGTGGGTATCGGACTTCACCTATGTCGCGACCTGGGCAGGCTTCGTCTACGTCGCCTTCGTCATCGACACCTACGCTAGGCGGATCGTCAGTTGGCGAGCCAGCAGGACGGCGCATACCAGCTTCGTCCTCGATGCCTTCGAGCAGGCGCGGCCAGACCGAGCCGCGCTATTGGGCAGCTGCGGATGCCGCGCATCAGAAGCCTGGCGAACCAGTTCCTCGGCATAAGATGTGGCCATCGCCATCATCCCTTCAGCGGCATAACGAACCAGACCCCGCGCCTCCCCAACCTCTATTTCGACGGCGGCTGAAGCTCGAGCCAGTCTGTCGGCGGCAAGCCATAAAGCATGTCGAAAAACTCGAGTTGCAGCCGCCCTGCTTTGGATTGATTGCTATTCCACAGCATCACGATGCCGCTCTTCTCGGCGGGATCGAACAGGATGAGCGAGCCATAACCGTCCACCGATCCACGATGCCCGACCAAAGCGTGGCCGGCATAGACATAACTCCGCCAGCCCAGGCCGTAAGCGGCGTTGGTCAGCGCGCGGTCCATCGGCCCGCGGCGTCCGCGCGGCGGTGTCGTCACCCGTGGGTGGTGCATCGTCTCGATTACCGCCGGTGACAGCACCTCGGGCGCATCGCCCATCTGCGCGCGCATCCATAGGATCAGGTCTCGGATCGACGAGTTGACACCGCCAGCCGCCGGCACCCGATAATAACTGTCGTTCACGATCGCGGGCGCCTTATTGTGATGGTGCGGCCGCGCCCAGCTCGCCGCGCCTTCCAATCCTGCACGGCCGATGCTGGCATTGGTCATGCCGAGCGGCTCGAACAGGCGGGCGCGGGCGACGCTGGCATAATCCTGCCCCGTTACCCGCTCGACAATCTCGCTCGCCGTATCGAAGGCGACGTTCTGATAGGAATAACAGGTCGCCGGCGCGCAATAGGGCGGCAATGTGCCAAGTCCGGCGCGAAGCAGCTTGGGGTCAGCGCCCGCCTCGAGCCGGTCGTCCCAGGCGTTGTGGACGAGGCCCAGACGATGAGACAGAACGTCTGCAACCGTAACATGACTGGCGTCGCCGGGAAGCGTCAGTGTCGTGCCCATCTTCGCCAGAGGTGCGTCAAGCGACAGCTTCCCCTCCTCAGCAAGACCGGAGACGAGGGCGGCGGCCACGGCCTTGGATAGCGACGCCCAGCGGAACACCGTGTCAGGCGTCACCGGCCTGCCCGAGCCCGCAAGCGTTTCGCCATAGCCACGGAGAAAGCGGACCCGCCCGCCCTCGATCGCTCCGACGGCAAGCCCCACCATATCGGGATCCTGCATGAGGCCGCGAATCCGCTCGTCCAGACGCTGATAGTCAACCTT
The DNA here is from genome assembly GCA_029202845.1 of Candidatus Sphingomonas colombiensis. NCBI lineage: Bacteria > Pseudomonadati > Pseudomonadota > Alphaproteobacteria > Sphingomonadales > Sphingomonadaceae > Sphingomonas > Candidatus Sphingomonas colombiensis. Next base: position 1,392,434 of record CP119315.1, read on the forward strand.
CGATGGCGAACTATCCGAAACGGGTTCGGACCATTCCCGGCCCGCGACGACATGCGCTTTTGCCGCGGATGGCCCAGGCTTCGGGCTCGAGAAGCCCCACGTCACCACCACCGCCACGATGAAAATCAGCCCCAGAACCGTGGCGAGTGTTCGCGCTCGCCTCATCTTGCTCAATCCGGTCATTCGCGTCCCATTTAACCCGGCATTGCTCCACCGATAGCGCATGCGGCCTTCGTCTGCCGCCGCCAGCCTCCCCCATCAAACGGAAAATTCTACCTTCTGAACGACTTTCGGGGAAGCGCCGGAAATCATGCCGGGAAAACCAGCGGCCGCGCTTTGCCTTTACCCGCGAGCGCAATCGCGCGGTTCCAGCGATGCGGATCGCAGACGGCCGGGCGTCGATCGCGCGCGATCCGCACGCGCCCTAAACCTCTCCCCCGACGCAATCCGCTTGCCCCGAAGTCCCAGCATTGCCATCGGCTGGGTAATGACTGCCAAGATCGACATGGGATACGACGGGTCGGGCCGCTCGGTCGAGCTTGACCTCGAGGAGCTGCTTGCCACGCGTCTGCTCGTTCAGGGCAATTCCGGCTCGGGCAAGTCGCACCTGTTGCGTCGTTTGCTCGAAGGTAGCGCGGGGCTCGTCCAGCAGGTCGTCATCGATCCCGAGGGCGATTTCGTCTCGCTCGCCGATGCCTTCAGCCACATCGCGGTGGATGCGGCGCAATATAGCCTGATCGAGATGGAGCGGCTCGCCATCCGAGCACGCGAACACCGCGCCTCGGTCGTGCTCAATCTCGACGGGCTGGAGGTGGACGATCAATTGCGCTGCGCGGCGAGCTTCCTCGCGGCGCTGTTCGATGCACCACGCGAACAATGGTATCCGATCCTGGTGGTGGTCGATGAAGCGCAGCTCTTCGCGCCTGCTGCCGCCGGCGAAGTTGGCGAGGAAGCGCGCCGCGCGTCGCTGGCGGCGATGACCAATTTGATGTGTCGCGGCCGCAAGCGCGGGTTGGCCGGGGTGATCGCCACGCAGCGACTAGCGAAGCTCGCCAAGAACGTCGCGGCCGAAGCGTCGAACTTCCTGATGGGGCGCACCTTTCTCGATATCGATATGGCGCGCGCCGCCGATTTGCTCGGCATGGAGCGCCGGCAGGCCGATCAGATCCGCGATCTGGCGCGGGGCGAATTTCTCGCGCTCGGCCCCGCAATCTCGCGCCGCCCGGTCAGCGTACGCATCGGCAGCGTCACCACCTCGGCGCGGAACGTGAGCCCCAAGCTGATGCCGCTGCCAGCGGCAGACGTCGACGGGCTGCGCGACCGGCTGTTCACCGACGATGCGGAGGAAATGCTCCCGCTGCCGCTTCCCGCCCCCCCGCCCCCGTCGATTTCGGAGCTGATGCAAAATACGCTCGCCCCGTTGGCCCCGGTGCCCGACGTACCGGAACTCGACGAGGCCGAGCAGGAAGCGGTCCGCACCGAGGTTATGGCCGAAATGGCACGGGAAGGCGTGCGCGTGCCCCTGCCGCAGCTATATCAGGACTATCAGGTCCGTTGCCGGATGCGCGGCGTCACCGCGAACGAGCCGCTCGACCAGTTTCGCCGGCATTTCGCGGTGGCGCGCGCGGGTTTGAACCCGGACGAGGATTGGACCGACGTTCTGACGCTTGGGGAATCTCTGCCCGAGGAAATGCTCGCGCCGTTCCTCGGCCTCGCGCGCGCGGCACGGGCTGAGGAGGATTGCCCCGACAATGCGACGCTGGCGATCCTCTACGATACCGCATCGCCAAGCCGGGCACGGCGGATGCTCGAATATATCGAGGAAAAGGGATTGATCGTGGTGCGCGTCGATCTGATCGGGAAGCGATCGATCAGCTTCCCGCATTTCGGCTGGACCACGCGCCCCGCCGTCCCCGAGCCCCCGCGCCCGCACATCTCACGCCGCACCACGCCGGCGGCGCGCAGCGGCGCGCGTGAACGGCTGCGCTAACACCCTGCCCTCACCGCAATCCGATCAACCGGATTGCGGCAGCAGCAACAAAACATCATAGCTGTCACCATCTTAGGGGAACCGGGGAAAGACCGATATGAAGTCACTGGCGTTGACCACAGGCGCGTTGCTGCTCGCGCAGACCGCGATGGCACAGGCGCAGACGCCCGCGCTCCAGCCCGATCAGCAGGCGTTTCGCGCGATCTATCAGGAGCTGGTGGAAACCGACACGAGCATCACCAGCGGCAGTTGCACCGATCTCGCTGCGAAGATCGGCGCACGTTTCAAGGCGGCGGGCTTCAACGACAGCCAGATCACCTATTTCTCGGTGCCGGAGCATCCGAAGGATGGTGGCGTCGTCATCGTCTATCCAGGCACGTCGCAAGCGGTGAAGCCGATGCTGCTGCTCGGCCATATCGATGTCGTCACCGCGAAGCGTGAGGACTGGACCCGCGATCCCTATAAGATGATCGAGGAAAACGGCTTTTTCTACGGCCGTGGCACCGCCGACATGAAGGCGATGGACGCGATCTGGATCGATACGCTGCTGCGCTTCAAGGCAAGCGGTTACAAGCCGAAGCGGACGGTGAAACTCGCGCTCACCTGCGGCGAGGAAACGACCGGCGCGTTCGACGGCGCCGAGTGGCTCGCCAAGAATAAGCCGGACCTGATTGCCGCCGAATTCGCGCTCAACGAGGGCGGCGGCGGCCGCGCCGGGCCGGATGGCAAACCAATCGTGATGACGCTCCACGTCGGCGAGAAGATCGTCCAGAATTACCGGATCGAGGCGACCAATCCCGGCGGCCACAGCTCGATCCCGGTCCGCGACAATGCCATCTACGAACTGGCTGATGCGCTGGTGAAGGTGCGCGAGCATGAGTTCCCGACCCAGCTCAACGACACGACCCGCGCCTATTTCGCGAAGTCCGGCGCGTCGCGGAAGGATGAGGTCGGCGCGGCGATGGTCGCGATCGCGAAGAATCCGGGGGACACGGCGGCAGTGGCGATCCTCAACAAGGATCGTTCCTATCATTCGATGCTGCGCACCACCTGCGTCGCGACGCTGCTCGACGGCGGCCATGCCAATAACGCGCTGCCGCAACGCGCCGGCGCCAATATCAATTGCCGCATCTTCCCCGGCAATGATGTCGAGGCGATCCGCGCCGATCTGGAAAAGGCGATCGGCGATCCGCGGATGAAGGTGACGCTGGTGCCGCCGATCCGCCCGGCCGCCGTGCCGCCGAAGCTCGATCCGAAGATCGTCGGGCCGGCGGAGAAACTGGTGGCCAAATATTATCCGGGCGTCCCGCTAGTGCCGGTGATGTCGACCGGCGGCACCGACGGCATCTATCTGGAGACGATCGGCATCCCGTCTTACGGGCCGCCGGGCCTCTACAACGATGCCGAAAGCGGCGCGCACGGCCTGAATGAGCGGATGCGGGTCGATGCGGTCTACAAGGGACGCGATTTCTTGTTCGATCTCGTCAAGGCATATGCCAGCGGCAGCTAAGATGCCGCTTTTCTGAGCGATTGCCGGATCATGGTCCTGTTCGGGCCATAGTCCGGCAGCGGCGGGGAGCATTGCGCTGCCCCGCCGATCGCGTTTACCCCTGGATCATCAAACTTTCCGGGGGATTTTTCAGTGGATCGTCGTTCGTTTCTTGGCCGCGCCAGTGTCGCTGCGGTCGCCGCCGGCCTGCCAGCCGTGGGTTATGCGGAGGCCGGTGCCGGCGGCTCCGGTGAGGATATCAAGCTCCGCAAACTGCTCGACCGAATCTTCGCGGACCGGCTGACCGGCAATCCCGAAGGCGCCACCCGCCTTGGGTTCGATACGGGCAAGAATGTCACACTGAAATCGCAGCTTGAGGGCCGGAGCGCGGCCGACGCCGCGCGCAGCCTGGCGCGCACCAAAAGCGAGCTGGCCGCGATCCGCACGATCGACCCGAAAAAGCTCGGCGAGGACGGGCGGCTCGATTTCGACGTCGTTACCTACCAGCTCGAAGGCAGTATCGCGGGGCAGGAACGCTTCCGTTATGGCTCGAACGGTGGCCGCTTCGCGCCCTATCGGCTGAGCCAGCTCACCGGTGCCTATCAGGATATCCCGGACTTCCTGGATACGCAGCATCGCGTGAGCGACGTGGGCGACGCCGATGCCTATCTCGCGCGGCTCGGTGCATTCGCCACCGTGCTCGATCAGGAGACCGAGCAGCAGCGGGTCGATGCGGCCAAGGGCGTGTTCGCGCCCGATTACATCCTCGATACGACGCTGAAACAATTCGCCGCGCTGCGTGACAAGCCGGCGGCCGAGACCGATCTCGTCACCGGCTATGCCGCGAAGTTGCAAAAGGCGGGGCTGCCGCCCGCACGCGCTACGCAGGCGGCCGCGCTGGTTGCGGAGAAGGTCTTCCCCGCGCTCGATCGTCAACGCGAACTGGTGCGTGAGTTGCGCAGCAAGGCGACGCATGACGCGGGCGTATGGCGACTGCCCGATGGCGACGCTTATTACGCAGCAGCAGCCGAGGCGGCGACCACCACCCGGCTGACCGGCGACGAGATCCACAAGCTCGGGCTGGAGCAGGTGGCGGAGATCAGCGCGCGGATCGACGGCATCCTCAAGGGGCAGGGCATGGCGCAGGGCACGGTCGGCGCCCGACTGGTCGCGCTCAACGAGCGGCCGGACCAACTATTCCCAAACACCGACGAGGGCCGTGCCGCGCTGCTCGCCGAGCTCAACAAGCAAATCCGCCGCATGGAACCACGCCTGCCAGAGCAATTCGCGACCTTGCCCAAGGCCCCGGTTGAGGTGCGGCGCGTGCCGCCGGCGATTCAGGCTGGCGCGCCGGGCGGCTATTATCAGAATGCCTCGCTCGATGGCTCGCGGCCGGGCATCTATTACATCAATCTGCGCGACACGTTCGATCGCCCGAAGTTCGGCCTCGCCACGCTGACCCATCATGAGGCGGTGCCGGGGCACCATCTTCAGGTGATGCTGGCGATGGAATCGCAGGATATTCCGCTGATCCGCCGCCGCGGGTTCTTCAGCGGCTATTCGGAGGGCTGGGCGCTCTATTCAGAGCAACTTGCAGACGAAATGGGGATGTTCGACGGCGATCCGCTCGGGCAGGTCGGATACCTCCAGTCCCTGCTGTTCCGCGCGACGCGGCTGGTGGTGGATTCGGGGATGCACGCCAAGCGCTGGAGCCGCGAGAAGGCGACCGATTATCTCATCGCCACCACCGGCATCGCGCGCGGTCGCAGCCAGGGCGAGATCGATCGCTATACCGTCTGGCCTGGTCAGGCGTGCAGCTACAAGATCGGGCACACCGTGTGGGTGAAGTTGCGCGACGAGGCCAAGACCAAGGCCGGCGCGAATTGGGACCCGAAGGCATTCCACTCGGTGTTGCTGAAGGGCGCGATGCCACTCACCGTTCTGGAACGGCTGGTGCGTTCGCGCATCGCCTGACCGCCATTTGCGAGGCGGCGGAACCCCGGCCGGGATTCCGCCGCCTTCGGCTCAGATCACGCCGAGCGAACGCATCGCTTCGGCAACGCGGACGAAGCCGGCGATATTCGCGCCGAGCACATAATCGCCCGGCGAAGCATATTCCTCCGCCGTCGCGGCGCAATTGTCATGGATATCGCGCATGATCTGCGCGAGCCGGTTTTCGGTCTGCTCGAACGACCAGCTGTCGCGCGATGCGTTCTGCTGCATCTCCAGCGCGGAGGTGGCAACACCGCCCGCATTCGCCGCCTTGCCCGGCGCGAACATCACGGCCGCCTTCTGGAACAGCGCCACCGCTTCCGGGGTCGAGGGCATGTTGGCCCCCTCCCCGACCGCGACCACGCCATTGGCGATGAGGGCGCGCGCGTCCTTGGCGGTCAACTCATTCTGCGTCGCGCACGGCAATGCGATGTCGCACGGCACATCCCAGATCGAGCCATTCTCGATATAATGCGCGCCATCGCCCTTGAGCCGGGCATATTCCGCGAGGCGCTCGCGACGCACTTCCTTGATTTCGCGGAGCAGCGCGAGGTCGATGCCCTGTTCGTCAAGGATATAGCCATTGGAATCGGAGCACGCGATCACCTTGCCGCCGAACTTCTGCGCCTTGTCGATCGCGTAGATCGCGACATTGCCCGAACCCGACACGACCACTTTGCGCCCATCGAACGCCATGCCCTTGGTCGCGAGCATCTTTTCGACGAAATAGACGAGACCATAGCCGGTCGCTTCGGTGCGGGCACGCGATCCGCCGTAAACCAGCCCTTTGCCGGTCAAGACGCCCGCCTCATAGCGGTTGTTGAGACGTTTATACTGGCCGAACATATAACCGATCTCGCGGCCACCGACGCCGATATCGCCCGCCGGCACATCGGTATATTCACCGAGATGGCGCTGCAGCTCGGTCATGAACGCCTGACAGAAGCGCATCATCTCGCCATCGGATTTGCCGCGCGGATTGAAATCCGAGCCGCCCTTGCCGCCGCCGATCGGCATGCCGGTCAGCGCGTTCTTGAAGATCTGCTCAAAGCCCAGGAACTTGATGATCCCGAGATTGACCGAAGGATGGAAACGGATGCCGCCCTTATATGGGCCGAGCGCCGAATTGAACTGGACGCGAAAACCGCGATTGATCTGGACCTGCCCCGCATCATCGACCCACGGCACGCGGAAGATGATCTGACGTTCGGGCTCGCAGATGCGCTCGATCAGCGCATGGCTGGCGTAATCGGGATGTTTGGCGACGACACGGCCAAGGCTTTCCAGCACCTCGTGAACCGCCTGGTGAAATTCCGCCTCGCCGGCATTACGGCGCAATACCTCATCAAGAACCGGCTGCAATTTTTCATCAATCTTGCTCAAAAATACCTCCCGGACGCACAATTCGGCACCCTGTGCATCGGGGTCGGCGCTTTTCGCAAGCCTATAAGGCGCTCCCAAGAGGGGGTAGTATCGTTTGACACCAAACTTCACCTGCCCGGCGCATTTTGAGCGATCGCCACCGATTTATGTCGGGACGTCACTGATATTCAGCTAAACCATTCGATATCGAAGATTAACCCGATGCACCGCAACAGACGCGGCGCGCGGGCAATGCCGGCAGGAAAGCCGGCGCAAAGGAGAGTGACTCAATGAAGATCGGCGTAATCGCATCGTTCAAGGCGCAACCTGGGCACCGTGCCGAACTGGTCGCCGCGTTGCAGGAGAATATCGCGGTCGTCCGCGCCAATGAGCCGGGATGCCTCAGGTGCGATGTGTTCACATCGATCGACCATAGCGAGCAAGTAAGCCTCGTTGAGGTTTATGCATCGGAAGAGGCATTCGAAACGCACCGCAGCGCGCCTTATGGGGCCGAACTGTTCGCGCGCGTGAAACCGCACATGGACGGGCTTCCCGTCGCCGATCGGTTCCACATCGCCGAATAAAGGATGCCGCATGGTGGTGGTCGGCTGAATCGGACGCATTTTCCGACGGCGGGCCACCGATACGGCCGTGCGGCGGCGGGCAATTGATTCGGCCGCCGGTTTTCTTATCGCCACGCGGCACGGCAATCGCCGATCACGAAAAAGCGATCAAAAACCTGGTCTGGCTGCAAAGCTGGGATCGCACGCTCGCGGTATTGGCCAACCGCCTGAAACGAAGCCGCGATGAGCGGAAGCCTGGATGCCCCGCGAGGATTCGAACCTCGATTAACGGAGTCAGAGTCCGTGGTCTTACCATTAGACGACAGGGCAATAGGGCAACCGGGAGGCGCCTCTAAGCCGGAACTGGCAGGCGGGTCAAGGGCGGCTTGCTCGTCCGGTCATGAATCTGTAGCCTCCCAACCCAAGCACCGGGCGAACCGAGGGTTCGTGACGGCAGAACAGAATAGAAAGTAACGGCAATGGGCGATGCTTCCGCCAATTTGCCGTACCGGCCGGGGCAAGCAGCCCCCGCCCGTTCGGCGCCCCCTCCCGCGCGATCACGCGCGGGATTCGCACGGCATTATGCCGCGCTTGATCTGGGCACGAACAATTGCCGCCTGTTGATCGCACGACCGCAGGGAGATGGATTCGCGGTGGTCGACGCCTTTTCGCGCATCGTGCGGCTTGGCGAGGGACTGGCGAACAGCGGGCGACTTTCCGATGAAGCGATAGAGCGCACGCTCGCCGCGCTGCGTGTTTGCGCCGACAAGCTGAAGCGCCGCAATGTCGCGCTCGCGCGTTCGGTGGCAACCGAAGCCTGCCGCCGCGCGACGAACGGCGCCGAATTCATCGCGCGCGTCCGTGCCGAAACCGGCATCCATCTGCATATCATCTCCGCCGAGGAGGAGGCGCGGCTCGCCGTGCTTGGCTGCCATGTCCTGCTCGAACCGGGCGAAGGCACGGCATTGGTGTTCGATATCGGCGGCGGATCGACCGAATTGGTGCTGATCGACACCGCCAGCACCGTCCCCACCGTGCTTGACTGGCATTCCGCGCCATGGGGCGTCGTCTCGCTCACCGAAAGCGTCCCGGCGCAAGAGGGGGCCGACGGGCGGGCCGCCACTTATGAACGGATGCGCGCGCTGGTGCGCGAGAGCTTCGCCCCCTTCGCCCAGCGATTGCCGACGGGCGGCGAGCATCGCCGGCTGCTCGGCACGTCCGGTACGGTGACGACATTGGCGTCGGTTCACCTCGGGCTCGACCGTTATGATCGATCGGCAGTGGACGGATTGATCGCGCCGGCGCATGCGATGCGCGAAGTGTCGAACAGCCTTGCCCATATGTCGCCTGCGGAGCGCGCCGCGCTGCCGTGCATCGGCCGCGAACGCGCCGATCTCGTCGTTGCCGGATGCGCGATCCTGGAGACGATCCTCGATCTGTGGCCGGCGGAGCGCATCGGTGTGGCCGACCGCGGCATCCGCGAAGGCATATTGCGTCGGCTGATGGCGGCCGGCCGATGAGCCGGGGCGGCCCCGTCGGGCACCAGCGTGTCCGCACCGCGCGCAACCGCACCGCGCAATCGACCCGCTGGCTCGAACGCCAGCTCAACGATCCCTATGTCCGCCGCGCCAAGGCGGAAGGCTATCGCAGCCGCGCCGCGTACAAGCTGACCGAACTCGATGAGCGCTTCGGGCTGCTCAAGGGCGCGCGCCGCGTGATCGATCTCGGCATCGCGCCGGGTGGCTGGAGCCAGGTGGTACGCCGGATGGCCCCCAAGGCAACGGTTGTGGGGATCGATCTGCTGCCGGTCGATCCGATCGACGGCGTCACCATCTTCGAACATGATTTCATGGATGATGCGGCGCCCGGCATGCTGATGGAGGCACTGGGTGGAGCGCCGGATCTCGTGCTGTCGGATATGGCCGCGAATACCGTCGGCCATCCGCAGACCGACGCGCTGCGCACCATGGCATTGGTGGAAACCGCCTTCGCCTTCGCGATCGAGGTGCTCGCACCGGGCGGAACCTTTGTCTCCAAGGTGTTCGCCGGCGGCGCGGATTCGGCGTTCGTCGCGGAAATGAAGCGCCACTTCACCACCGTGAAACACGCCAAGCCACCGGCGAGCCGCAAGGGCAGTGTCGAGTGGTTCGTCGTCGCACAGGGCTTCAAAGGGCGCCCGAAGGCACCCGAATCAGAAGCCTGACAGGAAACTCGTCACGTTCGCGCCGAGCGCATCGACCGCATAGCCGCCCTCCATCACGATGATGCTGGGCAGCGCGGTCGAGGCGATATCGCGCGCGAGCAGCGCATAATCGCCGGTGGTGAGCGCGAAGTGTGAGATCGGATCGCCCTCCCACGTATCCGCGCCGAAGCTGACGACGAGCAGTTCCGCGCCGAACCGCGCGATCGCCTCCAGCGCCTGTCCCTGCGCGCGGCGGAACGCGTCGGCCCGTGTGCCGTGTGGCAGCGGCAGATTGAGCGTGGCGCCCGCGCCATCGCCTTCGCCCGTCTCGTCGGCATGGCCCCAGTAGAAGGGGTAATCGCTCGCCGGGTCGGCGTGGACCGAGGCGTAGAACACGTCGCCGCGTTCCCAGAAGATATCCTGTGTGCCGTTGCCGTGATGATAATCGATATCGAGGATCGCAACCTTCGCCATCCCTGTGCTGCGCGCAGCCTGCGCCGCGATCGCCGCGACGTTGAGGTGGCAATAACCGCCGTAATAGTCGGCGCCCGCATGATGCCCCGGCGGCCGGCACAAGGCGAAGGCGGCGCGCTCGCCGCCAAGCACCGCATGCGCCGCGCCGAGCGCCGTCTGTGCGCTCCAATAGGCGGCCGTATAGGTTTCAGGGGTGATTGGCGTCGTGGCGTCAAAGGCATAGCGCCCGAGCAGCGCATCGACCCGATCGAGCCGCAACGCGCGGCGACGTACCACCGGGAAGGCATAGGGTATCGCCTCACCCGGCCGCCCCGCCTCCTGCCACAGCCGCGGCGCATCCTGCAGGAAGCGGACGTAATCCGCGTCGTGCACCGCAAGGATCGGCGCCGCGCCGCGATCGGCCGGCATCTCCGCCCCGCCGATCGCGTTCAGGATCATCTCCGCACGCGACGGCTTTTCGGCATAATCGGTGAAGCCGCCGTTATGCAGTTCGCGGCGCGGTGCGTGGGTAAGCTGTGCAGGGGCGAAGAAGCGGCGCATCACGCCCGCCGCGCCGCCAGCGCCAGCACGGCGAACCCAGCAACCGCCGACAGCAACGATCCGGCCAGCACGCCCATCTTGACCTCCTCCACCAGCACCGCGTCTCCGGGGAAGGCGAGGCCGCCGACGAACAGGCTCATCGTGAAACCGATCCCGGCGAGCAGCGCCATGCCATAGATCTGCGCCCAGCCGACCCCGCCGGGGCGTTTGGCGATCCCCAGCCGCACCGCGCCCCAGATACCGCCGAACACGCCCAGCTGCTTGCCGACGAACAGGCCGAGCGCGACGCCCAGCACCACCGGCTCGGCCAGCACGCTCCAGCCGAACCCGCCCAGTGCAACACCGGCATTGGCGAAGGCGAACAGCGGCACGATCACGAACGCCACCCACGGGCTCAGCGCATGTTCGAGCCGATGGAGCGGTGAATCCACCGCATCGGGGGCGCCCGGCGTCGGCACGATCGGAATGAACGCGGCGGTCACCACCCCGGCGATCGTCGCATGGACGCCCGATTGCAGCACGAACAGCCACAGCACAGCGCCGGTGACAAGATATGGCCACAAGGCCAGCACCTTGCGGCGGTTCATCACGTAGAGCACCGCCAGCGCCACGCCAGCGCCGGCCAGCGCGATCACGCGAATCTCGTCGGTATAGGCAAGCGCGATGATCGCCACCGCGCCCATGTCATCGACGATCGCGACGGTGGTGAGCAGCAGCTTCAGCGCCGCTGGCACGCGCCGCCCGAGCATCGCCATCACGCCGATCGCAAAGGCGATGTCGGTCGCCGCCGGGATCGCCCAGCCGCGCTGCAATCCGCTGCGATCGCCCACCACCAGCAGATAGACCAGCGCGGGCACCGCCATGCCGGTCGCCGCCGCGATGAACGGCAGCCGCCGCTGATCGGCGCGCGCCAGTTGCCCGTCGACGAACTCGCGCTTGATCTCCAGCCCGACGAGCAGGAAGAACAAGGCCATCAACGCATCGTTGATCCACAGATGGATCGTCATCGGGCCGAGCTTGGCCGAAAGCACCGGCCCTGTCTCGGCATGCAGCACATGCGCGTACCAGTCCGCCGTCGCCGGCAGGTTGGCGACGAGCATCGCCAGCGCGGCGGCAGCGATCAGCACGAATCCCCCCGCCGCCTCCCCCGCAAGAAAGGCACGCAGCGCGGAGATTCGCCCCCGTCTCATCAGGCGCGCCTCATCCGCCCGCGCGCTCCAGCGCCTCGGCAATCAGTTTGCGGCTATTGGCGATGCCATAAAGCTTGATGAAGCTGCCCATGCGCGGCCCCTGGCTTGATCCCAGCAGCGTTTCGTACAGCGCCTTGAACCAGTCCCGCAACTCGGCGAACCCGCCGGTCTTGCCGATCTCATAGATGTGGTTCTGGATATCCTCCGCGGGCGCGTCGGCCGGCAGCGCGGCAAGCGCCTCGTCGAGCCGCTTGAGCGCCGCCACCTCCACGCCTTCGGGCGCGCGGCGCTGGAGCGTCGGCGCGACGAAATCGCGGTGATAGGCCAATGCATAGCCGATCAGGCGATCCAGCTCCGGATAGGCCGCCGGCGTGGCATCGGGCACATAATTGCCGAGATAGCCCCACACTTGTTCAGGCGACGCCTCCCCCATCACGCCGACGAGGTTGAGCAGCAGCCCGAACGTCACCGGCAGCGTGCCTTCGGGCAGCTTGCCGTCATGAATGTGGTGAACCGGGTTGCCGAGCCGCTCCTTGATCGCCTGCCCGGCGTAATTGGTGCGGAACTGCCAATATTCGTCCACCGCGCGCGGAATCACGCCCATGTGGAGCTGTTTGGCCTTCTTCGGCTCACGATAAGCGTAGAAAGCGACCGATTCCTCCGGCCCATAGGTCAGCCATTGATCGAGGCTGATGCCATTGCCCTTCGACTTGGAGATCTTCTCCCCCTTTTCGTCGAGGAACAGCTCATACACCAATGTCTCGGGTTTCCGCGCACCGAGAATCTGGCAGATCTTCCCGCCGAGGATGGCGGAATCGATCAGGTCCTTGCCGTGCATCTCATAATCGACGCCCAGCGCGGCCCAGCGCATCCCCCAATCGGGCTTCCACTGGAGCTTCGCGCCACCGCCGAGGATCGATTGCTCGATCGTCTCGCCTTCATCGACGAAACGGATCAGCCCGGCTTCGGCATCGACCACCTCGACCGGAACCTGAAGCACGATGCCGGATTTCGAGCTGATCGGCAGCACCGGCGAATAGGTCGCCTGTCGCTCGCCGCGCAGCGTCGGCAGCATCACGCCCATGATCGCATCATAGTTGCGCAGCACGTTCCTGAGTTGCTCGTCGAACCGGCCCGATGTGTAATATTCGGTCGAGGACGCGAATTCGTATTCGAAGCCGTAGCGATCGAGGAAGGCGCGCAACATCGCATTATTGTGATGCGCGAAGCTCTCATACTTTTCGAACGGATCCGGCACCTTGGTCAGCGGGCGGCCGAGATACTCGGTCAGCATCGCATGATTGGGCACGTTGTCCGGCACCTTGCGCAGGCCATCCATGTCGTCGGAAAAGGCGATGAGCCGCGACGGCTGATCGGAAAGCGCGGTGAACGCATTACGCACCATCGTCGTGCGCAGCACCTCGTTGAACGTGCCGATATGCGGCAGCCCCGATGGGCCATATCCCGTTTCGAAGATGATCGGCGCGCCGCCCGGTTTGCCCTCGGGCCAGCGCTTGAGCAGCCGGCGCGCCTCCTCGAACGGCCAGGCCTTGGACTCTAGGGCTGCGGTGCGAATGTCGTCTGTCATGGTGCAGTGCGACGTAGCGACGCACGGCCGCGATGGCTATATCCTCGCGCATGTTCTGGTGGCTCGGCCCTATCCTGTTCATCGTGACCGTCGCGGGGATGGAGGTGTTCGCCTATGTCATGCACCGCTGGGTGATGCATGGGCCCGGCTGGTTCCTGCATGAAAGCCATCACCGCGAGCGCACCGGCCGGTTCGAACTCAACGATCTGTATGGCGTGATCTTCGCAATTCCCTCGATCGTGCTGCTTTACGGCGGGACGCAGGCGGGCTGGTGGACCGGCTGGGCATGGATCGGAGCGGGGATCGCCGGCTATGGCGCGATATATTTCGGCTTTCACGATGTGATCGTCCACCGCCGCGTGGCGACCCGTTATCTGCCGAGATCGCGCTATATGAAACGCATCGTGCAGGCGCACCGGCTGCATCATGCGATCGGCACCAGGCAGGGCGCGGTGAGCTTCGGGTTTCTCGTCGCGCCGCCGCCTATCGTGCTGAAAGCAGAGCTTAAACGACGCGGAAACGTGCACCTGCGTGCGACGAAGCGAGCGGAAACGTTTGCGGATTGGTAACCATTGGCGGCGCATAAGCGGGCGATGGATCAGGCCGTATCCCTACCTGTGATTCACGAAGGCGAAGACAATCGCCTTGCGCTGCGCAAGGCGGTGAAGATGCGCGCGCATCTGCGCGATCGTGGGACGACGCGATTCGAGATCGACGTGGTCGACCTCTCCACCACCGGATTTCGCGCGCAGACCAGCTTCACGCTCTGGCCCGGTCAGACGGTGTGGCTGACGCTGCCGGGGCTCGCGGGGTTGGAAGCTGTGGTCGCGTGGCGGGATAAATATCGCTACGGCTGCGCCTTCGCCAAACCGCTGCATCGCGCGGTGTTCGATCACATCGTGGCGCTGGGAAACAGTTAAGCGCGCGCCGATCACATAGCGAAGCTGCTGCCCGGCCGGCGGGTCGGCATGGCCAGTCGAGCTACTTCAGGAAAAGACCAATCCAATCAGCCACGCCGCGGCAACGCTGCGTCGTCGATCGGGCATTTTTGCGGCCGCCGGCCCTGACGGGCGATGCGCCTTTCAGCGCACCGGCGCCCATCAGTCAAACAGGCTCGACACGCTGCTTTCGTCCGCGATCCGCCGAATCGCCTCGGCCAGCAACGGCGCGATCGTGAGATGGCGGATGCGCTTGGCGTCCGCGATCACATCCTGATTGCCGATCGAATCGGTGATCACCAGCTCACGCAGCGCCGATCCCTCGACCCGCGCCACCGCGCCGCCCGAGAGCACGCCATGCGTGACATAGGCCACCACGTCTTCCGCTCCGGCGGCTTTCAGCGCGGCGGCGGCGTTACAGAGCGTACCGGCCGAATCGACGATATCGTCGATCAGGATGCAGAAGCGGCCCTCGACCTCGCCGATGATGTTCATCACCTCGGACTCGCCGGCGCGCTCGCGGCGCTTGTCGACGATCGCCAGCGGCGCGTTGTCGAGCCGCTTGGCGAGCGCACGCGCACGCACCACGCCGCCGACGTCAGGCGAGACGACCATCAGATTCTTGTCGCCAAAGCGCGAATGAATGTCCGCAGACATCACCGGCGCGCCGAACAGATTGTCGGTCGGGATATCGAAGAAGCCCTGGATCTGCCCGGCGTGAAGATCGACCGAAAGCACGCGGTCGGCACCCGCCGTGGTGATCAGGTTCGCGACCAGCTTGGCCGAGATCGGGGTACGCGGACCCGGCTTCCGATCCTGCCGGGCATAGCCGAAATAGGGGATGACGGCGGTGATCCGCTTGGCCGACGCGCGCTTCAGCGCGTCGATGCAGATCAGCAGCTCCATCAGATTGTCGTTCGCCGGATAGCTGGTCGACTGGATCAGGAACACGTCTTCGCCGCGCACGTTCTCGCGAATCTCGACGAAGATTTCCTCATCGGCGAAGCGGCGCACCAGCGCCTCGGTCAGCGGCAGCTCGAGATAGGCCGCGATATCGCGTGCCAGCGGCAGATTCGAGTTACCGGTCATCAGTTTCATT
Organism: Candidatus Sphingomonas colombiensis; assembly: GCA_029202845.1. Taxonomy (NCBI): domain Bacteria; kingdom Pseudomonadati; phylum Pseudomonadota; class Alphaproteobacteria; order Sphingomonadales; family Sphingomonadaceae; genus Sphingomonas; species Candidatus Sphingomonas colombiensis. Next base: position 1,407,841 of record CP119315.1, read on the forward strand.
ATGTCACGCCCTTCGCCCAGACCGGTCGCCCTTAATACCGGGGACTGGCGAGGGAAAGGGCAAGCGCCTAAGCGAGCCAAATGACCGTCGTTACCCGCTTCGCGCCGTCGCCCACCGGGCAGCTGCATGTCGGCAATATCCGCACCGCGCTGCACAACTGGCTGTTTGCCCAAGCGAACGGCGGCAAGTTCATGCTGCGCATCGACGATACCGACGCGGAGCGCAGCGAGGAGCGTTTCGTTGAATCGATCCGCGCGGATCTCGATTGGCTCGGCCTCGTGCCGGCTGCGGAGGTGCGGCAGTCCGCGCGATTCGCGCTTTATCAGGACAGGTTCGATTCGCTCGTCGCGGCAGGGCGTATCTATCCCGCTTATGAGACCGCGCAGGAGCTTGATCTCAAGCGCAAGATTCAGCGCGGACGCGGGCTGCCCCCGGTCTATGATCGCGCCGCGCTTCGGCTCAGCAACGCGGAACGCGCGCAGATGGAGGCGGACGGCGTGCGGCCGCACTGGCGCTTCAAACTTGAGCATGGCGCGGCGATCGAATGGCGCGACCTGATCCGCGGCGACCAGCATTTCGATCCGGCGACGATGAGCGACCCCGTGGTGCGCCGTGCCGACGGATCGTGGCTATACATGCTCCCGTCGGCGATCGACGACGTGGATCTTGGCATCACCCATGTCGTGCGCGGCGAGGATCACGTTTCGAACACCGCATTGCAGATTCAGATGTTCGAAGCGCTCGACGCCGCTCCGCCAGCCTTTGCGCATGAGGCGCTGCTCACCGGCAACGAAGGCAAATTGTCCAAGCGACTCGGCAGCGTCGGGGTCGATCAGTTCCGCGAGACGGGGATCGAGCCGCAGGCGATTCGCGCGCTGCTCGCCCGGCTTGGCACCAGCGATCCGGTCGAGCCGCTCATCGACGTGGCTCCCCTCATCGCCGGCTTCGATTTCTCGCGCTTCGGCCGCGCGCCGGCGCGCTTCGACGAGGGCGAACTCGCTCAGGTCAATGCGCGGATCATTCACCAGCTTCCGTTCGCAACGGTCGCCGATCGGCTGCCTGTCGGCATGGGCGAGGCGGCATGGGAAGCGGTGCGCCCCAACCTTAACACCATCGCGGAAGTGCGAGACTGGTGGCAGGTGATCGAAGGCCCGATCGACGCGATCGATCCGGGCGAAGACGCCGCCTATCTCGCCGAAGCAGCCGAAGCGGCCACCGCGATCGATTGGGCAGTCGATCCGTGGCACGCGCTCACCACGCGACTCAAGGAGACCACCGGCCGCAAGGGCAAGGCGCTGTTCCTCCCGCTGCGTCGCGCGCTGACCGGGCGCGATCACGGACCGGACATGGCAGCGCTACTCCCGCTGATCGGCCGCGATCGCGCGCTCATGCGCCTTTCGCCGGGCTGAGACGCGAGGCGCGTCCGGCAAAAGCCAAATGCATCGCCGTGATGTTATAAAGTCTCTTTTCTACAATATTGGTATGTTGTATCATCTCGATACCGGGAAACCGGCCAAGGAGAACAATCGAGAGGATCAGCCCTATGTACGCGGATCGTCACTCCCGCTCCGGCGGGTTCAACCCTGGCAGCCTCGCCATCGCGCTCACCATCAACGCGACACTGGTCGCCGGGCTGATATTATCGGTGCCGGAATTCCGGGCGCCACTGGATCATGTGCTCCAGACCCGAAATATCCCGATCGACGAACCTCCGCCCCCGAAGCCTCTGCCACAACCCGAGCCCAGGATCGCGCACCAGTCGCAGCGGACCATCCAGCATATCGACACCCTCAAGCCGTTGGTGGATACGAACACCGCCAGCGGCCCCTTCGTTTTCCCCCCACAGCCACCATTCGATCCGGGGATGGATGCTGCGGGAACGACGATCATCGATCCGCCGGTCAAGCCGCCGGTGCTCAGCGATGCCACGGTCGATCCGCGCTATGCGCGCGATTTCCAGCCCGAATATCCCGCCGGTGAACGCCGCATGGGCAATGAGGGCAAGGTGGTGATCCGCGTGCTGATCGGCAGTGACGGGCGCGTGAAGCAGGTTGAGCGCGTCTCCGCCGCAAGCGAGTCTTTCTGGCAAGCGACCAAGCGGCAGGCGCTCAGCCGCTGGCGCTTCCGCCCCGCCTTGCTTGATGGCGCGCCGGTCGAATCGTGGCGCATCATGACGGTTCGATTCGAGATGACCTCCTGATGGCAGCGCCGTCGGCCCTCTTTCGCCCAATCGCCATAGGGCGCGGTGGCGGGAGGGGGCCGACGCAACGCGATTCCCCTCAGGGGTGGCAAGTGGCGCCGCGCACGCCTATCTTGGGCGCCATGCAATTCCTCGCCCGCATGTCGCCGCTTCGCGCGCTGCGAGACCTTCGGCTGTTCCTGCACCAGCGTCAGCCGCACGAACTCGGCTTCCTTGCGCTCGCCATTCTCATCACCGGCTTCTTCATCTTCGCCTTCGTGAAGGATTCGAGCATCGAGAAGGTCTATAAGCCCAACATCATCTACGTGCAGCAATGGCGCCTCGATCGCACGGACGCGCAAATCCGCGCGCAGCAGAAGATCGATCAGGTGAAGATCGACAAGGAACAGGCCGAGCTGGCGAAGGAACAGGCCAAGACCCGCGCCGAATTCCAGCGCCTCGATGACAAGATGAAGCGCTGGGGCCTCTGAGCGCCGCCGCAGATCAGCGCTGGATCGCCGCCGCGCTCGCGCTCGCCGCGCGATCGCGCGGGCTGACCGCGCCCAATCCCAATGTCGGCTGCGTCATCGTCAACCACGACTGCGTCGTCGGACGCGGCTGGACCCAGGCCGGCGGCAGGCCCCATGCCGAAGCGATGGCGCTGGCCGACGCGGGTGAGGCGGCGCGCGGCGCCACCGCTTATGTCACCCTCGAACCCTGTGCACACCGCTCGGCGCGCGGCCCGGCCTGCGCGGATCTGCTTATCGAAGCGGGCGTGACGCGGGTGGTCGCGGCGTTGCGGGATCCCGATCCGCGCACCGATGGCGCCGGCTTCGCGCGTCTCTCCGCCGCGGGAATCGCCGTCTCCAGCGGCGTCAGCGAAGACGAAGCGCGGCGGTCGATGGCGGGTTTCCTCACCCGCCGTGCGTTGGGTCGACCGCATGTCACGCTCAAGCTCGCAACCTCGCTCGACGGGTGTATCGCGCTGGCAAGCGGGGAGAGCCGCTGGATCACCGGCCCCGAATCACGCGCCCATGCGCATCTCGAACGCGCGCGGCACGAAGCGATTCTCGTTGGGCGAGGCACATGGGAGGCCGATGCACCACGCCTCGACGTGCGGCTGCCGGGGCTCGAATCGCGCGCGCCACAACGCGTCGTTCTTTCGACGCGCACGCCGGATGCGCCGGGCCTTACCGTGATTGCGCGTCCTGCCGAGATCGCCACGCTGCCGGGCGACCATCTGCTGATCGAGGGCGGCGCGGGCGTGGCCTCCGCCTTCCTCGCCGCCGATCTCGTCGATCGCCTGCTGCTCTATCGCGCGCCGATCCTGATCGGGCGCGGACGCGCTGCGCTGGGCGACATCGGCCTCGCCAACCTTGCCGACGCGCACGGCCGCTGGCGCCTGACCGACGCGCGCGAGCTTGGCAGCGACCGACTCGAGGCATATGAGCGCCAACGACAGCAGGACTCCAATTGAATGTTTACCGGGATCGTCTCCGACGTCGGCACCATCAGCGCGATTGAATCGCGCGGCGACCTGCGCGTGGTCGTCAACACCGCTTATGATACGGCCGGGATCGATCTCGGCGCCTCGATCTCCTGTTCGGGCGTGTGCCTGACGGTGGTGGACAAGGCCCCCGGCTGGTTCGCCGTCGACGTCTCGGGCGAAACCGCCAGCCGCACTGCGCAGGGCCAGTGGAGCGCGGGGCGCCGCCTCAACCTCGAACGCGCGATGAAGCTCGGTGAGGAACTCGGCGGCCATATCGTGACCGGCCATGTGGACGGCGTCGCCGAGGTGATCGAGGTATCTCCCGACGGCGATTCAAAACGCATCACCTTTCGTATTTCCAGCGATCTCGCGCCGTTCCTCGCCGCCAAGGGCTCGGTAACGGTCGATGGCGTATCGCTCACCGTCAACACCGTCGAAGATCGCGCCGACGGCACATTGTTCGCGATCAACCTGATTCCCCACACCCAGGCGGTAACCACGCTGGGCGCGCTAGTGCCCGGCCAGCCGGTCAATATCGAGATCGACGTCCTCGCCCGCTACCTCCAACGCATGGAACATTATCGTGTCAAAGCCGGCTGAACTCGCGCGTCTGCGCCACGCTTTCCTGTCTTCGCCCGAAGAGATCATCGAAGAGGCGAAGAACGGCCGAATGTTCATCCTCGTCGATGACGAGGATCGCGAGAATGAGGGCGATCTGGTGATCCCGGCGCAGATGGCGACGCCGGAAAAGATCAATTTCATGGCCAAGCACGGGCGCGGGCTGATCTGTCTCGCGCTCACCAAGGCGCGGGTCGATCAGCTCGGGCTCGGGCTGATGAGCCGTCATAACGGCACGCGGCACGAAACCGCCTTCACCGTCTCGATCGAGGCGCGCGACGGCGTTACCACCGGCATTTCGGCAGCCGATCGCGCCCGCACCGTGGCGGTGGCGATCGACGCGTCGAAGAGCCGCGAGGAGATCGTGACCCCGGGTCACGTCTTCCCACTCGTCGCGCGCGACGGCGGTGTGCTCGTCCGCGCCGGCCATACCGAGGCGGCGGTCGACGTTTCACGGCTCGCCGGGCTCAATCCATCGGGCGTGATCTGCGAGATCATGAACGAGGACGGCACGATGTCGCGGCTGGACGATCTCGTCGCCTTCGCGCAGCTTCATAACCTCAAGATCGGCACGATCCGCGATCTGATCGCCTATCGCCGCCGCCACGATCATCTCGTCCAGAAACAGGCGGAGATGACGTTCGAATCGCGCTGGGGCGGCACCTGGCGGGGTATCACCTTCTTCAACAAGGCGACCGGCGACGAGACGATCGCGCTTGTGAAGGGCCGGATCGATCCCGCCAAGCCCACGCTGGTGCGGATGCACACCGCAAGCTTCTTCGTCGACATGTTCGGCGAACAATCCGATCGCTCGGGGCTGCTGTCACGCTCGATGGAGATGATCGGGGAAGAGGGCGCGGGCGTGATCGTGGTGATCAACCGCCCGATGCAGGGCGCCGTCACGCGTTTCATGAAGGCGCGCGCGGAGGGCAAGGGCCCCGGCGAGCCGGAGATCGAGGAACTGCGCGATTACGGCGTCGGCGCGCAGATTCTCGCCGAGCTGGGGGTGGAAGAAATGGTGCTTCTCACCAACACCCATCACGCGCTGATCGGGCTGGAGGGCTATGGCCTGTCGATCGTCGCAGAGCGACCGATCACCGGTGTCGGCGCGGCGTAATTCGTTAATATCGAAGGTAACACATACATGGCCCGCATCCTCATCGTCGAAGCGCGCTTCTACGATCATCTGAACGACATGCTGATCGCCGGCGCGCGCGCCGCGATCGAGGGCGCGGGGCATCAGGCGGAAGTCATCACCGTCCCCGGTGCGCTGGAAGTGCCGGGTGCGATCGCGATGGCGGCCGAAACCGGGCGCTATGACGGCTATGTCGCGCTGGGCGTAGTGATCCGGGGCGAGACCTATCATTTCGAGATCGTCTCGAACGAAAGCGCGCGTGGGATCATGGCGCTGACGATGGATGGCCTGCCGATCGGCAACGGCATCCTCACCACGGAGAACGAGGAGCAGGCGATCCGGCGCGCCGATCCGGCGCAGCTCGACAAGGGCGGCGGCGCGGCCGAAGCGGCACTCGCGATGCTCAAGCTGCGCGAGCTGTTCGGCTGACATGCCGGGCGAGCCGCCACCCTCGCGCTATCGCGTGGTGGAGCGTGGCCGGCGGCTCGAAGTGATCGACACGTATAAAGGGGGCAGGGCCGCTACGGCCACGCCCCCGATCATGGCTTCCGGCGGGGTCGCCCGCAGCCTTGCGCCGACAGCGGTCGCGAGTGTCACGCGCCCTGCCAAACCGCCGATTGGCAGTCTCCTGGCAACGAGCCCGGCAGCAAATGTCCCCTTCGTCACCATGCGGCTTTACGACAGCAAGGGGCCGCGCACCGTCCGACTCGATGATCGCGCATTGATCATGGTTGCGCGCGTCCGGCTAGTCGCGCTGCTGCTCGCAATGACGTGGTTCCTCGCGGCGCTCTGGCAGCCGCTTGTCGCGGTGCTTCCGCTGTTCCTGTTCGCCAGGAACGGGCTGGGCAGCGCGATCCGCCGGCGGATTACCAACTGGCTCGATCGCTACCCGCCCGCATAGCCCGAGGCGCGCCGCCCCCGTCAGCAAACGGGAGCGACGCGCTGATATTCAGGCGGCGGATTCTTCCAGCGCGGGATAATCGACATAACCTTCCGGGCCCGGCCGGTAGAAGGTCTTCGGATTCGGCTCGTTGAGCGGCGCCTCGTGCCGGAAGCGTTCGACCAGATCGGGATTGGCGATGAACAACCGCCCCCAGCTGATCGCATCCGCCAGCCCCGAATCGAGATCGGCCTGAGCACCGGCCAGCGAATAGTCCTGGTTCAGCACCAGCGGGCGGGTGAACGCCTCGCGAATCTGCGGGCTGAGCTTGGGCACCTCGCTGCTGCCGAATGTCCCCTCTGGCGATTGCTCGCGTAGTTCGAGAAAGCCGATGCCGAGCGAATCGAGCAATCGCGCGACCGGCACGAATATGCTCGCCGGATCGCTGTCATCCGCGCCCTGCGATTCACCGTTGGGGGAGAGCCGTACCGAAGTGCGGCCCGCGCCGACCTCGGCGATCACCCGTTCCGTCACTTCGCGCAGCAGGCGGATGCGGTTTTCCGGCGGCCCGCCATAATCGTCGTCGCGCAGATTCGTGCCGTCACGCAGAAATTCATCGATGAAATAGCCGTTGGCGCTGTGGATCTGCACACCGTCGAACCCGGCGGCCAGCGCGTTGCGCGCGGCGGCGGCATAATCGTCCAGTGTCTGGCGGATATCGTCCAGCGTCGCGGGGCGCGGCGTATCATAGGGATTCTTCTCCGGCACCGCATAAGGCGCGCGCAACGGCGACGGGGCCAGCGATTGCAGCCCGCTCACATCGGGCCGCGCGAGCCGCCCCATATGCCAGAGCTGCGCGACGATCCGGCCATTGGCGCGGTGCACCGCCTCGGTCACCGGCTTCCACGCCTCGACATGGCTGTCGAGCCACAGCCCCGGCGCGTTGGGCCAACCCAGCCCCTGCCGGCTGATCCCGGTCGCCTCGCTGATGATCAAGCCAGCGCCCGCGCGCTGGCGATAATATTCGATCATCAGATCGGTCGGCACATGGCCTTCGGTGGCGCGGGTGCGCGTCAGCGGCGCCATGATGATACGATTTGGCGCATTTATCGCGCCTAGCGCGATCGGATCGAACAGACTGGGCATGTATTCCCCTTCGGTTGCACATTGCTACCTGACGCAACGCAGATAGGCGGTTACAGGGCGCCATGCATCAGGCGAGTCCCCCAAGAAAAGCTATCCTCAGGCCAAGCAGCGCCGCAATCGCCTTCATCGCTCTGTTGATCGGCAATATCGCGCTCGCTTTCGGGCCGTGGTTCGTGCGGATGACAGATGTCGGCCCGGTCGCGGCGGGATTCTGGCGCATCACGCTCGCCGCGCCGATCCTGCTACTGCTCGCTCGCGCCAGTGGCAGCCGGCCGTTTACCGAGGCGCGCGGATTATGGTGGGTACTCGGCGCCTCGGGGCTGCTGTTCGCCGGCGACCTCGCGACCTGGCATATCGGCATCCATCATACCAAGCTCGCCAATGCCACCTTGTTCGGCAATTGCGCGTCGCTGATCTACCCGATCTATGGCTTTTTCATCGCGCGTGCCTGGCCCAGCCGCACGCAGGGCGCCGCCCTGCTGCTCGCGCTGATCGGTGCGGCGGTGCTGATGGGACGCTCCGCGGAGATGTCGGCCGAAAATCTCGTCGGCGATCTTTTCTGCATGGTCGCCGGCATCCTCTACGCTGCCTATTTCATCTTCATGGCGCGCGCGCGGGCGACGATGAAACCACTCCCGGCGCTCGCTTTATCTTCCGTTGCCGCCAGCCTGCCGCTGCTGATCGTCGCGATCGCAATGGGTGAACAGGTAATGCCCGCGAACTGGACCCCGCTTATCACGCTGGCGCTGGTCAGCCAGGTATTCGGGCAGGGGCTGATGATCTACGCGCTTGGCGCGCTCAGCCCGCTGGTGATCGGACTGGCGCTGCTCACCCAACCGATCGTCGCCGCGGCGATCGGCTGGAGCGTCTATGGCGAACGGCTCGGCCTGCTCGATCTGTTCGGCGCGGTGATGATCGCGATCGCGCTGGTACTGGTGCGTCGCGCCTCGGGCGGTGATAAGGCTGCATCATGAGCAACCTGGCAGATGCCACCCTCGACGAAATCCGCGCCGCGCTCGCGCCTCGCATCGCCGTCAATGCCGCATTCGACGGATGGGCCGCACAGGCGCGCGATCTAGCGGCCGAAGCTGCGGGGGTCGATCGCGATATCGCGGCACTCGCACTGCCGGATGCGCCCGCGATGATCGACGCATGGTTCGCGACGATCGACGCGGCGATGCTGGAGAAGGTGCCGGCCGAGCATTGCGCGAAGCTCAAGATCCGTGAGCGGATCGCCGCGCTCGTTGGCGCGCGGATCGATGCGGTCGCGTCGCATCGTGAATCATTGCGCCGCGCGCTAGCGATCCTCGCCTTGCCGCAAAATATCGCCACCGGCGCGCGTTTGGCATGGCGAACGGTCGACGCGATCTGGCACGCGGCAGGCGACACCGCGACCGACTATAATCACTATACCAAGCGCACCATCCTGCTCGGCGTTTATGCCGCGACGATCACGATCTTGCTCGATGACGAGAGCGAAGGTCACGCGGAAACCCGCGCCTTCCTGTCGCGGCGGATCGACGGGATCATGCGCTTCGAGAAAGCCAAGGCTGGCTTCCTGCGCCGTGCGCAACATCGCCCCAGCCTGTCGCGTTTCGTCGGACGGCTGCGCTACCCGGTGGTGTAAACCAAAAGGCAATTGATAATCGTTCGCAGCAAGGTTAGATCGGCATCGTGCTCGTGTCCGTTCCCAGCCTCGAATCGCTGCCGTTGGGTCAGCGCGCGACGATCGCCGCGATTGCGTGGGATCAGCTTGCCGCGCCGGAAGCCCGACGGCTACGCGAATTCGGATTCGATGAGGGTGTCGCGGTCGAGGTGCTGCATCGCGCGACATTGGGCCGCGGCCCGATCGCATGCCGCATCGGCCGGATGACGGTGGCGCTGCGTCGCAAGGTCGCCGCCACGGTAACGGTGACGCTGGCGTAATGGCAACGCTCCCGCTGGTTGCGCTGGTCGGCAATCCTAATGCCGGCAAAAGCGCTCTTTTCAACGCGTTGACCGGCGCGCGACAGAAGGTCGGCAACTATCCCGGCGTCACGGTGGAGCGCCATTCCGGCCGGCTCGCGCTGGACGATGGCCGGCCGATCGAACTGCTCGATCTTCCAGGCACCTATAGTCTCGACCCCTCGTCCCCCGACGAATGCGTCACCCGCGACGTGGTGACCGGCGTGCAATCCGGTGAGCGGCGGCCCGATGCGCTGGTCGTCGTGGTGGACGCCGCCAATCTCGACAATCATCTGCGCTTCGCGCTCCAGCTGACCACGCTCGGCGTGCCGATGGTGGTGGCGCTCAACATGATCGATCTCGCCGAGCGCGACGGGCTTACGCTCGATCCGGAGGCCCTTTCGCGTGAGCTTGGCGTGCCGGTCGTGCCCACCGTCGCGGTGCGCAAGCGCGGGTTGGATAGCCTGCGCCACGCGCTGACGCTGGCGGTAGACAGCAAATCGGCGCCGCACCCGGCTACCGGCGGACATGAGGATATCGCGGCACTCCAGCGCCGCGCGCGCACGATCTCCGCTGCCGCGACGCTGCACGAAACCCCGGTGCGTCGCTGGACGCATATGCTCGATGCGGTAGCACTCCATCCGGTCGTCGGTCCGATCCTGCTCCTCGCGCTGCTGTTCGTGATGTTCCAGGCCGTGTTCAGCTGGTCCGAAGCGCCGATCGGCTGGATCGAAGATGCGTTCAAGGCGCTGGAGGCATGGGTCACCTCGGTGATGCCCGACGGCATATTGCGCTCGCTGATCAGCGATGGCGTGATCGCCGGCGTCGGCGCCGTGATCGTGTTCCTGCCGCAGATCCTGATCCTGTTTCTGTTCATCCTCGTGCTGGAGGCATCGGGCTATATGGTCCGCGCCGCCTTCCTGATGGACCGGCTGATGGCCAGCGTCGGCCTGTCGGGGCGCGCGTTCATCCCATTGCTCTCCAGCTTCGCCTGCGCGGTGCCCGGCATCATGGCGACGCGCACGATCGACGACGAGAAGGACCGGCTGACCACGATCCTGATCGCGCCGCTGATGACATGTTCGGCCCGGCTTCCGGTTTATACGATCATCATCGGCGCCTTCATTCCCAATACCAAAGTGCTGCCGTTCGTCGGCTTGCAGGGGCTGGTGCTGCTCGGCCTATATGTGATGGGCATCGTCGGTGCGTTTTGCGCGGCGTTGTTCCTGCGCCGCACCGTTACCAAGGGCTCATCCTCCGGCTTCATGATGGAGATGCCGAAATATCAGTGGCCGCGCGCGGGCGACATTGTGATCGGTCTATGGAGCCGCGCACTGATCTTCCTGAAGCGTGCCGGCACGATCATCGCGCTGACCACCATCATCCTGTGGGCGTTGCTCAGCTTCCCGCGCGCGCCGGATGGGCAGAGCCAGGTCGATCATTCGATCGCCGGCCGCATCGCAAGCGGGGTGGAGGTGGTCGTCAAACCGATCGGCTTCAACCGCGATATCGCGCTCGCGCTGATCCCGGCGATGGCAGCGCGCGAGGTCGCGGTATCGGCGATCGGCACCGTCTATGCGGTCGACGATGCTGAATCCGAAAAGGGCAAGGGCACGATCGTCGAGAATCTGCGCCATCGCTGGTCGCTGCCCACCGCACTCGCCTTTCTGATGTGGTTCGTCTTCGCGCCGCAATGCATCTCGACCATCGCGGTGACCCGGCGCGAGACGAACGGGTGGAAGTGGCCATTGTTCATGGTCGGCTATCTGTTCGTCGCTGCATATGTGATGGCAGGAATCACCTACTGGCTCGCAGTCGCTGCTGGGTTATAGAAGGGCGTTCGCCACCCGTTTTCGCATCGGGCGGCGCCGATTTCCGGCTGCGGCCGGGTAAGGGAACAGGATTTCATGGCAGGCAGCGTCAACAAGGTAATTCTCGTCGGCAATCTGGGGCGCGATCCCGAATCGCGCTCGTTTCAGAACGGCGGCAAGGTGGTCAACCTCCGCATCGCGACCAGCGATCAGTGGAAGGATAAGAACACCGGCGAGCGCAAGGAGCGCACGGAATGGCATTCGGTCGCGATCTTCAACGAGGGTCTCGCGAACGTCGCCGAGCGTTTCCTGCGCAAGGGTTCGAAGGTCTATATCGAGGGCCAGCTCCAGACGCGTAAGTGGCAGGATCAGCAGGGTCAGGACCGCTATTCCACCGAAATCGTGCTGCAAGGCTTCAACAGCGTGCTGACGATGCTCGATGGCCCACAGGGTTCGGGCGGCGGCTCCGGCGGCGGCGGGATGAGCGGCGGCGGTCGTGACGATTGGGGCGGCGGCGGCGACGATTTCGGCGGCGCGCCTGGTGGTGGCGGTCGCAGCGGCGGCGGGAACAAAGCCGGCGGTGGCGGTTTCGGTCAGAGTCGCGGTGGTTTCGCCGACGATCTGGACGACGACGTACCGTTCTAAAGGAGAATCGTGCAGCCGACCGCCGAACCCATTCTGGATGAAGTGGCACGCGCACGCGCGATGTCGCTCTACGATCTCGCCGGTGCGCGAGAGGATGGCGTTCTCGACGATCTCGTGCGCTTCGCCAGCCAGCTGTGCGAAGCGCCGGTCGCGCTGGTCAGTGTGGTGGAGGAGCAATTCCAGCGCTTCCTCGCCCGGTTCGGCACCGATCTGACCGAAACGCCGCGCAGCCAGTCGTTCTGCGCCCATGCGATGCACGGCTACAGCGTGATGGAGGTGCCGGACGCGACGCGCGATCCGCGCTTCGCCGCCAATCCGCTGGTCACCGCCGCCCCGTTCATCCGCTTCTACGCCGGCGCGCCGCTCGTCACCGCGGATGGCCTGCCGCTGGGGGCACTGTGCGTCATCGACGACAAGCCACGCAGCGCGCTCACCCCATTCCAGCGTGACGGAATGGCGATCCTCGCATCCACCGCTCTCGGCCGGTTGGAGAAACGCCGCACCGCGCGCGAGGCGCTCCACACGCGCGCCGCTCTGGCCGACAGCGAGATCCGTTTCCGAACGCTGGCCGATACGATGCCGCAGATCGTGTGGTCCGCGCGGGCCGACGGCGACACCGATTATTCAAACGCCCGCTGGTATGAATATACGGGGACGAAAGAGGGCGATGTCGCGGGCGACGCGTGGAGCACGATGTTCCACCCCGACGATCAGCCGCGCGCGCGCCAACTCTGGGCCCATAGCATCACCACCGGCGAGCCGTATCAGATCGAATATCGCCTGCGCCATCATGATGGCGAATATCGCTGGGTGCTGGGCCGAGCGCTGCCGATCCGTGATGCGGAGGGGCGCATCTCCCGCTGGTTCGGCACCTGCACCGATATCCACGCGCAGAAGCTGGCGCTGGAAGAGCGCGAGGTGATCAGCCAGGAGCTGGCGCATCGCATCAAGAACATCTTCTCGGTGGTCGCCGGGCTCATCCAGTTCACCGCGCGCATCCACCCCGAATTCGTCCCCGCCGCCGCAGATCTGCGCGAACGCGTGACGGCGCTGGGGCGTGCGCACGATTTCGTCCGCCCGCACAGCGCCGAGTCACAGTCCGAACTTCGGATCGACAGCCTGCACGGATTGCTCGCGCAATTGTTCGAGCCGTATCAGGCCGCGGGCCGTTCGCGCATCACCGTCTCCGGCGGCGAGATCACGATTGACGATCGCGCGGCCACCCCGATCGCATTGCTGTTTCACGAACTCGCCACCAACGCGACCAAATATGGCGCGCTATCGCTCGATGACGGCGCCGTTGCGATCGAAGTCGTCACCGATCCCGCGACGACGCGCCTGCTGTGGCGCGAAAGTGGCGGCCCGCCGGTCGACGCTCCGGCAGGCGATGGCGGATTCGGCAGCAGATTGATCGAATTGAGCGTGGTGCGGCAACTCGGCGGCAGCGTCCGCCGCGATTGGCATCGCGATGGGCTTGCGGTGGAAATCGAAGTGCCGAGCGCCTCGCTCAGCCGCGCGGGCTGAACTCGACGAAATCATTGTCGCCAGAAGCCACGCCGTCGAACGCCAGCGCGGCCGCGGCGCGAATCGCGCCTTCACTGAAAGGCTTGCGGATATAGCCGAGAGCAACGCCCTCGACGGCGATCTGCGCGGGATTCGCGGTGACGAACACCACTTTCACCCCATGTTCGCGCGCGATGCGCTCCGCGATCGATGGGCCGGTCGCGCCATCACGCAAATTTACGTCGACGAATGCTGCGCAACAATCCGGCGCTGCGGCCAGCGCCTCCGCCTCATCGGCGGCGATCGCCGCGACGCTATAGCCTGCGTCCGTCAGGATCCGTTCCAGATCCAGCGCAACGAAAATCTCATCCTCGACGATCAGCGCGGTCTTGCCCATTATCCTGTCCAGATCGTAACTTAAGCGCTAACCAGCATCGCGCGCGCCGGTTCCACGCAACAGGAATACGGCGTGTTCCGCGAGTACGTTTGCCGCCGCCGATGTGGTTTTTCGGCCACGCGTCAGGAACCATGCCCCTTCCACCGCGATGCCATTTTCCTTCAGATAGGCGCGGAAATCGTCGATCGTCAGATGATGGATGTTGGGTGTGTCATACCAGCGCTCCGGCAACAGCGGCGTCACCGGCATCCGGCCGCCCCACAGCAGCGACAACCGCACCCGCCAATGCGCGAAATTGGGAAAGCTGACGAAAGCATGCCGCCCGATCCGCAACAGATCAGCCAGCACCCTGTCCGGCGCGCGGCAGGTCTGCAGCGTCTGACTCAGGATCGCATAATCGAAGCTCTGCGCGGGATAATCGGCAAGATCGGTATCGGCATCGCCCTGAATCACGGATAGCCCGCGCCCCACCGCGTCGGCGACGTTGCGCGCATCCAGCTCCAGCCCGCGCGCGTCCGCACCCCTTTGGCGTCGCGCAGCGCCGCCATCAGCAGCCCGTCGCCGCACCCGACATCGAGCACGCGCGCGCCCGGCGCGACGTGATCGGCGATCACCGCCAGATCCGGCCGCAACGCTCATGCCCCACGCCCCCATGAAGCCCGCCACCACGCGGTACAGTTCGGGCGCGTCGAGCAGGAAGGCGTCATGCCCGTAGGGGCTCGACAGTTCCACGAAGCTCACCGGCGCGCCCGCCGCGTTGAGCGCATGGACGATCGCGCGTGATTCACGCGTCGGATAGAGCCAATCGGTATCGAAGCTAACGAGGCAGAAGCGCGGGCCGCCCGCGCTGAACGCATTGGCCAGCCGCCCGCCATGCTCCTCCGCCAGATCGAAATAGTCCATCGCGCGGGTGATATAGAGATAGGAATTGGCGTCGAACCGGTCGACGAAGCTCAGCCCCTGGTGGCGCAGATAGCTTTCCACCTGGAAATCGGCGTCGAACCCGAACGACTTTGGCGTCCCGCGCCTGCAGCCGGCGGCCGAACTTTTCGGTCAGCCCCGCTTCGGACAGATAGGTGATGTGTGCCGCCATCCGCGCCACCGCCAGCCCGGCCGCTGGCGGCTCACCACCGTAATAATCGCCGCCGTTCCAATGCGGATCGGCCATCACCGCCTGTCGCCCGACTTCGTGGAAAGCGATATTCTGCGCCGAATGCCGCGCGGCAGACGCGATCACCACCGCCGCCTCGACGCGATCAGGGAAGGTCGCCGCCCATGACAGCGCCTGCATCCCGCCCATCGACCCACCGACCACCGCCGCAAGCCGCTGAACACCAAGGTGATCGAGCAGCATCGCCTGCGCGCGCACCATGTCGCGGATCGTGATGACCGGGAAGGCCATCCCATATTCGCGCGCGGTCCCCGGATCGATCGTCGCCGGGCCGGACGACCCCATGCACGAGCCCAGCACATTGGCGCACACCACGAACATCCGATCGGTGTCGATGGGCCGCCCGGGCCCCACCATCGCCGTCCACCAACCCGGCTTGCCGGTGCGCGGATGCGCCGAGGCGACATATTGATCCATCGTCAGCGCGTGACAGATCAGCACCGCATTGCCGCCATCGGACGCAAGCGTGCCGTAAGTTTCATACGCGATCTCGACCGGCGTCAGCATCCCGCCGCCGTCGAGCCTGAGCGGCCCCGGCAACGTCACATGGCGCCCGGGGCCGAAACGCTGGTCATCAGTCATCGTCTTCGCGCGTTAGCGGTGCAGAGCCGCGCCAGCAATGCCGCGCCGCTACTCGCCTCTTCCCTGCAACGCCCGAGCCGCGTAAGCGGCGCCTCCATGACGAACGCACCTGTGCCCAAACCGTGGATCATGGAAATCGCCCCGTATATTCCGGGACGCTCGACAACCGACGATGGCCGGAAGGTCGCGAAGCTCTCGTCGAACGAAAATCCGCTCGGCACCAGCCCGCGCGCGCGGGAGGCTTTCGCCAGCGCGGCAACCAGCCTCGAACGCTACCCGGATGCCAGCGCGACCGAATTGCGCGATGTGCTCGCCGCACGCCATGGCCTCGATCCCGCGCGGATCATCTATGGCAATGGATCGGACGAGATACTGCATCTCGCCACCGGCGCCTTCGCCGGGCCGGGCGATGAGGTGATCTACGTAAATTACGGCTTCGCGGTGTACCCGATCGCCACCCGCCGCGTCGGCGCGACGCCGGTGGTGGCGCGCGACAAGGATTATGCGACTGATGTCGACGCGATCCTCGCCGCCGTCACGCCGCGCACCCGCATCGTGTTCGTCGCCAATCCGAACAACCCCACCGGCACCTATGCGCCGCGGGCCGAAATCGAGCGGCTTCATGCCGGGCTGCGCCCCGATATCCTGCTCGTGCTCGATCACGCTTATGCCGAATATATCGACGGGGATCATGACGACGGCGGGATGACGCTGGCGGAACGCGCGTCGAACGTGCTCGTCACGCGCACCTTCTCCAAGATGTACGGCCTCGCCGCAGAGCGGATCGGCTGGGGTTATGCCTCCGCGCCGATCATCGAGGCGATGCACCGCATCCGCCTGCCTTTTTCGATCACCATCGCCGGCACGGCGGCGGCGGTGGCGGCGGTCGGCGACACGGATTTCGTCGCCCATACCCGCGCGCACAATGCACAATGGCGCGCGTGGTTCGCGGATGAGATCGCGAAGCTTGGTAATGCCGGGCTACGCGCGATCCCGAGTCAGGCGAACTTCATCCTCGTCCTGTTCGAGGGCGAATTGACCGCCGAGGCCGCTTACAAGGGGCTGATGGACGCGGGCTATATCGTCCGCTGGCTGCCGGGGCAGGGGCTGCCGCACGGCCTGCGCATCACGATCGGCACCGAGGATGAGACCAAGGGCGTGATCGCCGCGCTGCGTCATCTTAGCGGCACCGACTGATGCTGCCGTTTTCGCGCGTCACGATCATCGGCCTCGGGCTGATCGGCTCATCCATCGCGCGCGCGGTGCGTCACGCGATGCCGACCGTGCGGCTGACGGGGCATGATGCAAGCGCCGAAGTGCGCGAAACCGTGCGCCAGCTCGATCTGCTCGACGATGTGACCGATACCGCGGGCGCTTCGGTGACCGATGCGGAGCTGGTCATCCTGTGCGTGCCCGTCGGCGCGATGGGCGCAATCGCGGCGGAGATCGCCGCCGATCTCCCCGCCGAGGCGATCGTCAGCGACGTTGGATCGAGCAAGGAGTTCGTCGCCAAAGCGCTGACGGAAGCACTTCCCAATGCGATCGTCGTTCCGGCGCATCCGGTCGCGGGCACCGAGCAGAGCGGCCCCGAAGCCGGCTTCGCGTCGTTGTTCCAGGGACGCTGGTGCATCGTCACCCCGCTGCCGGACGGCGATCCGGTGGCCGCGGAGCGGGTGGCGGAATTCTGGCGGCGGCTCGGCAGCAATGTCGAGATGATGGCGCCGGATCACCATGATCGCGTCCTCGCCATCACCAGCCATCTGCCGCATCTCATCGCTTATACGATCGTCGGCACCGCCAATGATCTGGCGGAAGTGACCGAATCCGAAGTGATCAAATTCTCCGCCGGCGGTTTCCGCGATTTTACCCGTATCGCCGCGTCGAATCCGACGATGTGGCGCGACGTGTTTCTGAGCAACAAGGAAGCCGTGCTGGAGATGCTCCAGCGCTTCAGCGAGGATCTGTCGCAGCTACAGCGCGCAATCCGCTGGGGCGATGGCGACACCTTGTTCGATCACTTCACCCAGACCCGCGCGATCCGCCGCTCGATCGTGGATCAGGGGCAGGATGACGCGGCCGCCGATTTCGGGCGGCGGCACGGTTAGCGCGAGCCGCGTGGTTTTGAAGTCAGGCGATTTGCCCGAACTATCCGTGATTGCATCGTTTTAGCGGAAAGTCAGTTCGCACTTTTCTGCGTGATGCTCGAGATCAGCGCGGCGTTTCCAGCGCGTTGATCGCTTCCCACACGCGGCGCTCCGCCTCAGCGCGCGGCAGGCCGGGCGGGATCGTCTCACCGATGCGGAATGTGACGATGCCCGGATGCTTCGCCCCCTTCTTCGGCAGCAGCAGCCCGCTGTCGGTCGCGATCGGCACCACCGGCAGATCGAGCGCCTTGTAAAGCCCAGCGAAGCCCGAACGCAGCGGGGGCGTCGTGCCGGGCGCCACCCGCGTCCCTTCCGGATAGACGATCACCGAACGGCCGGATTCCCGGGCCGCACGCGCATCGCGCATCAATTTGCGCAGCGCTTTGCTCGATGCCTCCCGATCCACCACGATGGAGCCGTAGAGCGTCGTCGCCCAGCCCCAGAGCGGGATGCGCATCAGCTCCTTTTTCAGCACCATCGCCGGGCTGTGAAGGATCAGCTGCAATTCCACTGTCTCATACATCGCCTGATGCTTGGAGACATAAAGGAACTGGCCATGGGGCACCGCCCCCTCCACGCGGCTGCGGATGCCGAGGATGGCACGCATCGTCCAGCGGTGCGCCCACGCCCAGCAATTGGCATAAGCGATCACCACGCGCTGCCCGCCAAGCGCCGCGATCGGCACCCCGAGCACGATCGGCACCGAAATCGCATAGAAAACCACGCGAAAAGCGATCGTCCGCAGCCAGTCCATCACCGCTCGACTCCAAGCCACAACACCATGCGTCGCAGGATCAGCTTGTTGTATTCGTTCACCAATTGCCCCAGTCGTGGTTCGGTCGGCACGCCGTCACGGATGATCGTCACATTGTCATCCAGCGCGGCATCCAGCTCCATCCGCGCGCGCGCCATATGCCAGTCGGAGGTGACCAGCCGCACAGAGCGATAATGATGCTCGCGCACCCAGGTGGCGGTCTCCTCCGCGTTCGAGCGCGTATCGACCGCCTGCCGCCCCAGATCGACGCAACAATCGATCGCCGGCGCATGACCGAAAGCGATGGCGAGATCGCGCTTGCCGACGCCCGGCGCCACCCCGGTGACGAGCATCCGCTGCGCGCGCTTCTCCTCGATCAGCGTCAGCCCGCGCGCGATTCGCCCAGCACCGCCGGTCGGCACCACGATCGCATCCGTGCGCGCAACCTCCGATGGCTGCGCGAGGAACAGCATGAAGGCCGCGAATCCCAGCCCCCAGACGACCGCGAACAGCCCGATGAGCCGCACGATCACAGAATGCGCCTCAACGTACGCGTCACCGCCACTCGCGCCGCGATCATTGCCAGCACGACGAAGGCAAGCGGCAACAGCGCGAGCATCACCCACGCCCCGATCCCAAGGGCAGCGCCACCAAGCAGCTCTGAGCCGAGCCCGGCCGCGCGCACCCCGATCAGCAACACCACCGCGATCGCCGCCACCGCCCCGATCGCCCCACCGATCAGTGCGTCGCGCGCGATCCGGCGCTGAAACAGCCGCGCCACCTGCACATCGGTCGCGCCCAGCATATGCATCACCTCGATCGTTGCGCGATGCGCGTCGAGCCCCGCGCGCGCGGTAAGCACCACCACCGTCGCGGTCGCGGTTGCCATCAGCGCGACCAGCCCGGCGCCAAGCCATGTCGCAAGCGAAAGCATTCCCGCGATCGAGGTCATCCAGCCCGCATGCAGATCGATCCGCGCGGCCGGCGCACTCGCCGTCACCGCCGCACGCACCCGTGCCAGCGTCGCGGGGGCACCATCGGCAAGATCGACATCGATCATCACCGGCAACGGCAGATTCGGATCGACACCATCCGTCCCCAGCCATGGCCGCAAAAGCTCGGCAAGCGCCGCGCGGCTCACCGGCGTGACTCGCGTCACACCAGCCGTGCCGCGCAGCCGGGTCACCAGCCGCGCGGCCTGTGCCTCACGCGCACCCGGCGCCCCACTGGTAAGCTGAACGGTCAACCGCCCGGCAAGCGATCGCTCCAGCGTCGCCGCCGCGTTACGCGTGGCGAGCCCCATCGCGGCGGCCAGCACCGTCAGGAACAGCATGATCGCGATAACCCAGATCATCGCCCGCCCGTCCTGCGTGTCGTCGAGCAGCCTGGCCGTGGAATGCGCCATCTTTATTGCCGCCTTCCGGGCGGGGGATGGCGCAACGCGCCGGTCGGGTCTTGCAGCCGTCCCTTATCGAGTCGCATCATCTGCGCGTCGGGGACGCGGCTCAGCAAATGCAGATCATGCGTCGCGACCAGCACGGTCGTCCCCAGCCGGTTCAGCGAATCGAACAATAGCAACAGCCGGTCCGCCATCTCCGGATCGACGTTTCCGGTCGGCTCGTCCGCGACCAATATCTCCGGCCGGCCGATCACCGCACGCGCGATAGCGACGCGCTGCTGCTCGCCACCCGAGAGCGTCGCCGGACGCGCCATGTCGCGATCGCCCAGCCCGACCCACGCCAGCATCTCATTCACCGGCCCCGCTACATCGGCTTCCGGCACGCCGGCGACACGCAGCGGCAGAGCGATATTGTCGGCGATCGACAGGTGCGGGATCAGCCGGAAATCCTGAAACACCACGCCGATCCGCCGCCGGAAGCCCGGCAACCGCCCGCGCGACATGGTCACGGCATCCTCGCCGAATAGCCGGATGATCCCACGGCTCGGCCGCTGCGCGAGATAAAGCAGCTTGAGCAGGGAGGTTTTGCCGGCGCCGCTCGCCCCGGTCAGAAAATAGAAGGCGCCACTCGCCAGCGTGAAGCTGAGATCGGATAGCGTCTCCTGGCCAGTGCCGTAGCGCAGCCCCACATTCTCGAACTGCACGATATTCGCCATCGGCGGCGCTGCTGCCTTCACCCCACACTTCGTTTCCCGCCATCGCACGATGCGGGCCTCCGCTTCAAGGCCGCCGCACCGACTCGGCGAAGGCGGACGGCACTTCACTGCTTGCCAGCCGGGCGTCGGGCGTGCTTAGATTCACGGATTCAGGCCCTGTGCCTAAAAGCCTCGTGCCAGCGTGTGTTGCGACATGATCCTCGAATGCCCCGAATGCCGCACCCGCTATCTTGTCCCCGACAGCGCTATCGGGGCTACGGGAAGGGTCGTGCGCTGCGCCAATTGCCGGCATAGCTGGTTTCAGGATCCTGGCGCGCCGGCGATTGAGCCGGTGGCCCCCTCTGCCGCGACCGAACCCGCGACACCGGCAAATTCATCGGAAGCAGCGCCTGTAGCAGCGCCCGCGCAACCGGACGCGCCGATCGCACCTCCCGAAACGCCGCTCGCCGCCGCACCGCCCGAGCCGTTGACGGACGGCCCTGCGCAAACCACGATCGAACCGGATTACGACGCTTTCGCGCATCGCCCGCCGTTCCGCCCGCGTCGCGATCAATCGCGCCGCTGGACGATCGCGGCGGTGGCCGCCGGCGTATTGATGCTCGTCGCGGTAGCGGCCATCGTGTGGATGAGCGCGCCGGGGCTCGCACAACAGCTCGGCCTTTCGTTCGGTCCGGCCGAATCACCGCTTCGACTGGTCGATAACCCGATCGAACGCCGCGAAATGGCCAATGGCAGTGAGTTGTTCGCGGTAAGCGGCAAGGTGCTCAACCCTTCCGGCATGCGCCAGCGCGTGCCTGATATCCGCGCCGATCTCCGCGATGCACAGGGGCGAATCGTCTATAGCTGGACGATCACGCCGCAGCAGCGCTCGCTCGGGCCAAAAGGCGCGATCGACTTCAATTCGGCGAAGCTGGACGTGCCTGCGAATTCGAAGCGGCTGGAGCTGAGCTTCGCCGGCGAAGGCACAAAATAAGCCGCCAAGGTCAAAGATCCGCACGAGAGGCATTGCCAGCCCTCAAGGGCTTTGCTAGGGGCGCCGTCCTGCCAATCGCCGGGCCAGCCCGGTAGATATCACGTGCGGTCGTGGCGGAATTGGTAGACGCGCAACGTTGAGGTCGTTGTGTCCGAAAGGACGTGGAAGTTCGAGTCTTCTCGACCGCACCATAGGCCCCCTGAATGGGCCTGATCGGCTGAAATGCCGATCTTTTTTCCTGAGATGAGCATTGAAGATCGCCCTCTGTTGCGATGCAGCCGGGATCGATCGACGTGACGCAAATGCGCGCGAAGGATTTTGTTAACCATCATCGGCTTAGCGTAATCACCCAGACCATAGCGCGATTGCGGCACTGCAATGATAAAGTGTCGCTTTTCAGGACAAATTTCGGTATGCGCTTTGATCGGGGACAAGCATCGGATTTTCCGATGTGATAGAATTGCCATTCCGTAAGGGGGGAGTCGGTGCTGCCGAAAGTTAGCCGCATGAAGATCGGTGGAAGAGGCAAGAGGCTGATTATTCTGGGGCTGTTCGCGGCGTCAGGGGTCGGCACTGGCTATATCATGCTCGATCGCGACGGTATCGGTAGTGCGAAGGCTGCGGTGATGGCCGCGCTGGCCGACCCGTTGGCGATGTTCACCGATCGCTCGCCCGGAGCCCGCGGTGCCGGCGCACTGACGCAGACCAAGGTTCGCGAGCGCGTCGCCAGTAATGAGCATAATCATCCGGCTGCGAAAGCGGTGCCGAAGCCGCTTACGCCAGTCGAACGCGTGCTGACCTCCGTCCGCGAACGGCCGCCGTTCATCGATGAAGGTGGCGTGCCGTTCGGCGATAGCGCCGGCCCGATCATACCAGCGGTCGATTTTGCGGGACCGACACATTCGCCGTTCGGACCATCAGTCCCGACCTTTGTCCCCCCGCTCGGGCCGGGCTCCCCATCTGTTACGCCACCCGTCACGCCACCCGTCACGCCGCCCGCCGGGGCAATTCCGGAGCCGGCCACCTGGGGCATGATGCTGATCGGCTTTTTCGGCATCGGTGCCGCGCTGCGCCGTCGCGTCTTTCGGACGGCGGCGGCTGGCAATCGTTGAGCGCTACACAAGGCGGTTGATGCAGGTGCTTTCGCGCGCCGCGCTCCCGCTCGCCGTGGCTGCCGCCGCAATCACCATCGCCGCGGCCGTCACCAAGCACCATGTCGATCAATATGTCCCCGATCCGCCGGCACGCCAGGTCGAGCAGGGCCCGCGCCTTTGGTATCCCGCAGGGCAATATCCCGAATTGACATTGCCGGATGGCGAGCACCGGATGGTCAAAAGCCTGCTCAACGTCCGCGAGACGATGCATTTCGGCGATTATGTCTGGAACGACCAGCATATCCCCGCCGGAGAGATATGGGTGCGCGTCGATCTTCGCCGCCAATTATTATCGGTATTCCGTGGCGGGCATGAGATCGGTTCTTCTGTTATCCTCTACGGCACCGATGGCAAGCCGACGCCCACAGGCGTTTTCCCGATCATGGAGAAGCGGGAGGATCACCGCTCGTCGCTATATGACGCCGAGATGCCCTATATGCTGCGGCTGACCGGCGACGGCGTCGCAATCCACGCCAGCAACGTGCGACGCGGCTCCGCCACGCATGGCTGCATCGGTGTGCCGCCATCGTTCGCCGCTCTGCTATTCGCGACCGTGAAACGCGGTGACACCGTGGCGATCATGCCGTCCGCGACATAATTGTAGTTAGCCTAAAACTAACCAGCCCTTTCAATCGCCTGCTGACCGACTGATGAGAAGATCAGTCCATTCCTCGGGATGGGCTTATCGTGTCGCACAAACGACTCACATCGCTGTTCGCGGGTATCGCGCTGCTTCCGGCACTTCCGTTGCTGGTTAGCGCGACTGATCCCTCGTCGAACTTCGCCGATCGTTTGCTTGCTCGTCATAACAGCGAGCGGGCCGCGATGGGCATCGCGCCGCTCAAATGGGATGAGCGTCTCGCGGGCCGGGCACGCATGTGGGCGAGCCATCTCGCGACGACCGGGCAATTCAAACATGCTCCCGAGCGCGACGACGAGCCCGAGGGTGAAAACCTGTGGGCTGGCACCAAAGGCGCCTTCACGCTGGAGCGAATGGTCGATGCGTGGATTCGCGAGAAGCGCTATTTCACGCCCGGGCTGTTTCCTAACAACAGTTCGACCGGCAACGTCAGCGATATCGGTCATTATACCCAATTGATGTGGCGGGAGACCGGCGAGGTGGGATGCGCGATCGCGCGTGGGCGAGATGAGGATGTGCTCGTCTGTCGCTATAGCGATGCGGGCAATTATATCGGCGAGCGCCCGTTCTAACGCGCCTGCCAGCGCCTCGCGCGCGCAAATAGCGCCGAGGCTAGCGACACCGCTTGACGCGAATAGCGCCACGGCAGAAATTCGCGCGCATGGAACATCTCGATCTATCCGAGTCCGAATGGCGTCGGCGGTTGACGCCCGAACAATATCATGTGCTGCGCGAAGCCGGCACCGAGCGCGCTTTCGCGGGCAAATACAATAACAACAAGGCCGACGGCATCTATCATTGCGCGGCGTGCGAATTGGCATTGTTCGATTCGGCCGACAAATATGATTCGGGCTCGGGCTGGCCGAGCTTCACCCGCCCGCTTTCGCCCGAGGCGGTGACCGATCATACCGATACCAGCCACGGCATGACCCGCACGGAAACGCGTTGCGCACGCTGCGACAGCCATCTCGGCCACGTCTTTCCCGATGGCCCGCCACCGACCGGCATGCGTTATTGCATGAATTCGGTCAGCCTCGATTTCCAGCCGAGACGATAAAGCACGGGGCAACGCCGGCTTGTTAAGCGCCGGCTAAGCCTCTATTCGCTTTAGCCGATCTAATGGCCCGCGCCCCCCGCCCCCGTTCGCCCTGGCGCCGCCGCCTCTCGCTTGCAATCAAGCTGTTGATTGTGCTCGCGATCCTCGGCATCGGCGCGCTTGTAACCGCAGTTTACGTCACGCGCGCGCAGCTCCCGAGCTATGATCAGCTCAAATCGTCGCCCAACGGCCAGATGATCCGCGTCCATGCCGCCGATGGCACGGTGATCGTGTCGATCGGCCCTAGCTATGGCGAATGGCTCTCGGCTGATCGCATTCCCAAAGTGATGCGTGACGCGACGGTCGCGGTTGAGGATCGACGCTTTTACAGCCACTTAGGGGTAGATCCGATCGGCGTCGCGCGGTCGCTCAAGGTACGGCTGGATCGTGGGCGCTGGGTGCAGGGCGGATCGACGATCACGCAGCAGCTCGCGCGCAACGTGTTCCTCAACAATCAGAAAAAGTTCGGCCGCAAGTTCCGCGAATGGATTCTCGCGCTCGCGATGGAGCGCAAGTTCAGCAAGGACGAGATTCTCGAACTGTATCTGAACAAGGTTTATTATGGCGGCGGCGCTTATGGCATCGACGCGGCGTCGCGGAAATTCTTCGGGCACGGCGCGGATCACCTGTCGCTCCCGGAGGCGGCGATCATCGCCGGGCTCGTCAAGGCGCCGTCGAACTATTCCCCCACCGCCGATGCCGCCGCTGCGGTTGGCCGCGCGTCGGTCGTGCTTCAGGCGATGGAAGACAATGGGGTGATCACCGCTGGCGAGGCACGCGCCGCCGATCCCAAAACGGTCGCGCTCGCGCCGGAGCCGAAGCAGAACAGCGTCCGTTATTTCACTGATTGGGCGCTGCCCCAGCTTGAGCTGCTGATCGACGAGACCGAAAAGCCGCTGGAAGTGTGGACGACGCTCGATCTGAACATGCAGCGCGACGCGGATGCCGCGGTCCGGCAGAATGCGCCGTCGGGCGCGCAAGGGGCACTTGTCGCGCTCGATCGCGATGGCGCGGTGCGCGCGATGGTTGGCGGCAAGGATTATGTCTCCTCAATCTACAACCGCGCGACGCAGGCCGAGCGCCAGCCCGGCTCCGCGTTCAAGCTGTTCGTCTATCTCGCCGCGCTCGAAGCAGGGAAGACTCCCGAATCGACCGAGATCGATGAGCCGGTGACGATCGATGGCTGGAGCCCGCGCAACGACTCACGCCGCAATTCCGGGCAGGTGACGCTGCGCACAGCCTTTGCCTATTCGCTGAACACGATCGCCGCCAAACTTGGGCAGCAGGTCGGCTTCGCGACGGTGGCGGATATGGCGCGGCGCTTCGGCATCACCACCACGGTCAACACCCATCCCTCGATGGTGCTCGGCACCTCCGACGTGCGACTGATCGATATGACGCGCGCCTTCGCCAGCGTCGCCAATCAGGGCGTGGCCGTGACGCCCTATGGCATCACCAAGGTGACGACCAACAACGACGTGATCTACCAGCACGAGGTAGATCGCAGCCGTGTGCTCGTTGCGCCGCAGGTCGCCGCACAGATGATCGACCTGTTGCAGACGACGGTGAACACCGGCACCGGCCGCGCGGCGCAGATCGGACGCCCGGTGGCGGGGAAGACCGGCACGACCAGTTCGTCAAGGGATGGCTGGTTCCTCGGTTTCTCGTCCGGCCTCACCACGGGCGTGTGGATGGGCCGCGATGATGCCAAGCCGATCGCCGGGCTGCACGGGGGCACCGCGCCGGCGCGCGCTTTCCATGATTTCATGCTAAAGGCGGTCGCCAACCGCCCGATCGAGCAATTCGATACGCAGGTAACACTGCCCGAGGCGCAGCTCGAGCCAGATGCGGAAAGCTATTACGGTATCCCCGACAATGGCATGTTCGTCGATCCGGATGGCAACCCGATAGGCGGCATCCCTGGCTATCCCGACGCCAACCCACCGCCCGTCGTTGATCGAGCCGCGCCGCGCCCTGATCGGCCGCAGGTGGATGACGATGGCAATGCCATCCCGCCGCCGCAGGAACGGCTCGATCAGGACTGGATCGATCGCGTCACCGGCCGCGATCAGCGTCGTGACCAGCGTCGCCCGAACAGTGCCGCGCCGCCGCCGAACCAGCCGGGCAATCGGCCACCGCCGCCGGCAATCTATTCCACGGAACCGCGCCCGTACCAGTGAAGCGCTGCGCCATGCGTGCGTAGCCAGCCCCGTTCGGGCGCGGGATCGCGGCCGTAGAGCGTGGTGACCAGCGCGTGAAACGCCGGGCTATGATTCATATGGATGCGATGCGCGACCTCATGCGCGGCGGTCGCCTGGCGCACCGCGCGCGGCGCCATCGCCAGTCGCCAGTTATAGCGGATCGTGCCCGATGACGCACAACTGCCCCAGCGTCCACGCGCGTCGCCGATCGCGACCTTCACCACCTTCACGCCAGCCAGCGCGGCATAATGCGCGGTATCCTCGCTCAGCAGCCGCAGCGATTCGCGTTTCAGCCATGATTCGACGCGCCGCCCCACCGTTTCGATCGGGCCGCCCAGAATCAGCCGATCGTCGCTGCGCGTCACCCGGCGCGAGGCGGCTTCGTCCCACGCGATAACCAGCGTCGAATCGTCAAACGGCAGCGTCGTGCCGTGGACAAACGGCCGTCCCGCCGGAAGCGCGGCGCGCTGCCGGGCAAGCCACTCAGCTTGCGTCGCGGCCCATGCCAGCGCCGCCTTGGCGGAAGCGCGCGGCGGGATCACCAGCCGTGTGCGCCCGCTTGCCGGATCGAGCGATAGCTTTGCGCGGCGCGCGCGCGGATGTCGCACCACCTCGATGTCGTCGGTCACAGCACTCGATCGACGATATGGTTCTCGAACTCGCCCGCATCGTCCTCGCTGATCGTCCAGCCACGCACGGACTGGCCCGCGCGATGCACCGCCTCGGGATCGCCGCACACCAGATAATGCCATTCGGGCAACTGCTCCCCTGCCGCGCGCAGGCGATAGGCGCAGGTCGAGGGCAGCCAGTCTATCTGGCGAACATTGCGCATGGTGAGCCGCACGCATTCGCTGACATAGGCATGGCGGTGGCGATAATCCGAACATCGCCCGCTCCGCCGATCGAGGAGCCGGCAGGCTACGTTGGTCGCGACCAGCTCGCCGGTATCCTCGTCCTCCAGCTTATGGATGCAGCATTTGCCGCAGCCGTCGCACAAAGCTTCCCATTGCGCGCGGTCGAGCTTTTCGAGCGGGGTATCTTCCCAGAAGCGGCTCATTTCGCCCAACGCTCGATTTCGTCCGCGATCTTGCGCGGCGGCCCTTCCTGCGAAAGCAACGCAAGCGGCTTACCATCCGGCGCCATCAGATAAGCGGCGCGGCTGTGATCCATCATATAGCCGCCCGGCCCGCCCTGGCCGCGCGCATAATAGACGCCATATTCCTTGGCGACCGTCGCGATCTGCTCTGGCGTACCGGTCAGGCCCATCATGCGCGGGTGAAACGCGCCGACGAATTGCTTGAGCACCGCCGGATTGTCCCTCGCCGGATCGATCGTCACGAACACCGGCACGACGCGCGCGGCGACGGCCGGCTGCTCCTTCTCCACGATCTTCAGCGCCGCACCGATATTCTGCACGTCGAGCGGGCACACATCGGGGCAGAACGTATAGCCGAAATACATGATGCGATATTTGCCGGCGAAATCGCGATCGGTCGCCGGCTTGCCGTTCTGATCGGTCAGCGTGAAGGCGCCGCCAATGCGCGCGCCCTCCAACGGCGGGCGTTCCGCCGGCTTGGTTGGAGAACAGGCCGCGAGCGCGAGCGCGGTGACGACAAAGGAAATACGCAGGTTCATGGTACCGCCTGAGATGATCTGTTAGAGCCGCAATCGCAACCTGTGTGGAATTTCGACCGCCAATGAAGCGCTTCCTTTTCGCCGCCGCGATCCTTGCCGGCACCTCCGCGCTGCCCGCTTATGCGCAGCAGCAATCCCAGAGCTACAAATTCCTTCAGGCCGTGAAGGACGCCAAGGGCGACGAGGTGACCAAGATCCTCGATCAGCCCGGCCAGCGGATCATCAACACCCGCGACGTGACGACGGGGGACGGCGCGCTACATATCGTCATCCGGCGCGGCGACGACACCTATCTGCGCTATCTGCTGTCGCGCGGCGCTGATCCCAATCTCCGCAACGGCAAGGGTGATACGCCGCTGTTGATGGCGATCCAGTTCGGTCAGAACAGCCTGGTCGACACGTTGCTGCTGGTGAAGGCCAATCCGAATCTCGGCAATTCAGCCGGAGAAACGCCGCTGATCCGCGCGGTGCAGCGCCGCGATCTGCCGCTGGTCAGAACGCTGCTCAACGCCGGTGCCGATCCCGACATCACCGACAATGTCGCCGGCATGTCGGCAAGGGATTATGCCCATGCCGATTCGCGCTCGCCCGCCATCGCCAAGGTGATCGACGAAAAGCCCAAGACCGCGCCGCGCGCAATCGCCGGCCCGAAGATGTAACGTCCGGCCGGGCCTGCGTTCAGAACGCCGGCCCGGCTTCGGGATCGCCCAGCGCGATCAACCGCCGTGCCGCGCGCCGCGCGAAAGCGAGCGTGCAGCGTTTGCGCACATGGCTGGCGAGCGGATCGCTTCGGGCCTCCCGCAACACCGCCGCGTCATAGCGATCGGCGACGATCAGCCCGGTGCGTTCCGGCAGAAATGCCTCGCCTTCGATCGGCGACACATCGAATCCCGCCGGCACCGCCCAGAAGAAGCGGTCGCAATGATCGAGATAGTCACGCCACTTGGCATCACCGAGCAGATCGGCGCGCGAAACCTTGATCTCGATAATCGTGATTCGCCCACGCGCATCGAGCGCCATCAGATCGGCACGTCGTCCCCCTTCGAGCGGAACTTCGGGGATCGCGACCAGCTCGTGCCGCAGCAACATCCGCGTCACGCCGCGCGCCACATCCAGCGCCACCATCGGTGACAGCGAATCGTCCAGATGCGAAACGGGCGAGGTGATGGTCACCCCGCCCGCATAGAACATCTAGAGAACGAAAAAAAGATCAGCGATAGAAGATGTGATTGCCGATCGACGCGACCTTCACCTTACCCCAACCCGGCGATGCGCGGCGGGCATGGAAATAAAGCGCGTCGCCAACCGAACCATCCCATTCATCATTCAGCGCGACCTTGGCCACCGCGAGCGCGGTGCGCCATGCCGGACGCGACTGATCGATGCTGGGCACGCGACCACCACGAACGAACGAAAACTGGCCCGGCTGGGTGATGACTGCACAAATCGACTGGCCAAAGCGGCCGGTATCCGCGCGGTTGAGGATCACTTCCGCCACCGCGAGCTGGCCGGTGAGCGGCTCACCCTTCGATTCATAATAGATCGCGCCGGCAAGGCAGCGCAGATCCTCATCGATTTCGCCCTTGGTCTGCTGCGCGGCCACGGCGGCGGCGAGCGTCGGATAAGCGACCTCATCGTCCTGCTGCACATCAGCGGACGCGGCTTCGGTCGGCGCAGGGGCGGGAATTGGATTTGGCATCGCCGGCACGGAAACCGGCTGGATCGTGGCGAGCACGCTTGGCGCTACTTCGGCCGCTAGACCGGCGCTGCTTCCAGCAGCGAAACCGACGATCGAAAAAGTCACAGCCGCGGCAACCGCGACCCGGGAAGAAAACGACATTCAACAACAGACATGGGCGGTGGGTACGCGGAAGCTCGATCGTCAAAAAATACGATCGGCCGGGTTCCCCCCCGACTGCGTCACCGAACGGATCGCACCCGCACTCGGCACAACGCTAAAATATGAACGAGCGGTTACTGTTTTTGCAGCGCAGCAGAGTCAATCGTCGCAGATCGTTTCAGCGGCGAACCGTTTCGCTTGCGGGATATCCAGAGCAACCACCCACAGATCGGGATCACGCTGGCGCCGCCGTTGCCAATAATCGTCCAGCGATTCCTCGCGGCCGGCGGCCGGCCCGGTTTCGATCAGCGCGGCGTTACCATCGGGGCCGATTCCGCGCTCCAGAATCAGCGATTCCTGCTCATCGAGAATCAGAATCGCGCCTGCCTGACGATCGCCACGCGCCCGCACTACTGCGATTCCGCCAGCGTCATTCACCCGCTGCAACAACGCGCCGACCAAAATGTGCGCCGGCAATCGCGCGCTCATGACATTCGATAGCCAGGCAGGCCGGCGAGCGCGATTCGGCTGCGCATGAAGGTGCCGGTGCCGCGCGCGACCTCCTCGCCCTGCGCGTCAATCAGCCGCGCGTCGCCCACGAAGACGCGGCGGTGCCCGCTGATCCAGCGGCCCTCCGCTACCACTGGCCCTTCGGGCAGCGGCCGGGTGAACAACAGGCTGAATTGCGTGGTGAGCAGAAAGCGATCGGTCACCAGGCTGTTGCAGGCATAGAAAGCGGCATCGTCCAGCATCTTGAAATATGCCGTGCCATGGGTGGCGCCACCGGCGTGAAAATGACGCTGATCCACGGTGAAGCGGATTCGCGCCACGCCCGCCTCGGGGATCTCCAGCGTGGAATCGAAGAAACGGTTGATCGGCGCCGCCGCATAAAGCGATTCAAGCGCGCGGAAATGCGCCGCCGCGCCCTCAGGATGCTTCACGCGCCTCATCCGCCGCGAGCAAGGCATAAAATGCGTCGCGCGATCCCGCACCACGCAGTTTCTCGACGAACGCGCGATCGCGGAACCGCCGCGATACGCGCGCCAACGCCTTCAGATGCTCCGCCCCCGCATCGAGCGGCGATATCATCGCGACGATGATATCGACCGGCACGTCATCCACCGCCGCGAAGTCGATCGGCTTCGCCAGCCGTGCGATCAGCACCGCGATGCGCGGCACGTCGGTTACCCGGGCATGCGGAATCGCGACGCCCCCGCCGAATCCCGTCGAGCCCAGCCGCTCACGCTCGGTCAGCGCGGCGGCCAGCGCGGCGGGATCGAGCGCGAGCGCCCCCCCCATCACGGCGGCGATATGCTGGAACAACGCCTTCTTGCTCGACGCCACGACGTCGACCAATATCAGGTCGTGCGACAACAAGTCGCTCAGATCACTGGTCATTTCGATGCAATATTCCCCTCAGCGCGCCCGCTGCGGTTCCACCCAGCCGATCGTGCCGTCACCGCGACGATAGACCATGTTATAGGCTCCCGTCCCCGAATTACGGAACAGCAGCGCCTGGGTGTCGCGCAAATCCAGCATCATCACCGCATCCGACACACTGGCATCGGGCACATCGACCCGCGTTTCCGCGACGATCAGCGGCGCATCGGCAACATCGTCCTCCACCGCGCTTTCGGCGAACAACGTATAGCCGGCATTGTCATAACCATTGGCCTCGGCGAGTTCGAGCGCCTTGTCGGCCTGGCGATCCTTCAGCCGACGCATATAGCGGCGAAGCTGGGTTTCGATCCGGCCGGCCGCCCCATCGAACGCAAGGTGCGCGTCCTGCGCTTCATGCCGCCCCTTCAGCACCAGCCCCTTCATCACATGCGCGACGATATCGCATTTGAATCCGACGTCGCGCGGACCCTTGCCAAAGGTCACTTCGGCGGAAAGCGCCCGCGAGAAATATTTATCCGCGATACTCTGGAGCCGCTCCTCGACGTGAGTCTTGAGCGCGCCGCCGGTGGCGACCTGATGACCAGAAACGCGGATATCCATCGTCTTTTCTCCACTTGTTTCGACGGCGGGCCTGACCCCGTTCGCCGTATTCACGTCACGCGGACGCGTCGCTCCCCCAAATCGGATTTTTCACCTTCTCCATGAACGCAGCGTGGGCGGAGAGTTCCGCCTCGCTTGCAGAAAATGCGCGGGCCGGACGCACGATCGAGGTGGCCGGTGCGTGCGTGAGCTGATTCGTCTCGGCCGGCGCCTCGCTGACGAGACCGAGTCCGATCTGCCGCCCGCCGCGCAACTCGACATAAACCTGCGCGAGCAATTGCGCGTCGAGCAACGCGCCGTGCAGCACGCGATGCGAACGATCGATGCCGAAGCGCGAACAGAGCGCGTCAAGCGTGTGCTTCGCCCCCGGATGGCGCGATCGCGCGATCGTCAGCGTATCGACCATCCGCGTAGTGCTTACCGGCGGCCGGCCGCATTGTTTCAGCTCCCCGTTGAGGAAGCCGAAATCGAATCCGGCATTATGCGCGACGAGCGGCGCATCGCCGATGAATTCAAGCAGCACCTCCACCGTATCGGGAAAGCGCGGCTTATCCGACAGAAAGGCATCCGACAGGCCATGCACCGCGAACGCCTCCGCCGGCATCGCGCGATCGGGATTGTAATAAGCGTGGAAGGTGCGCCCGGTCTCGACCCGATTGACGATCTCGACACACCCGATCTCGACCATCCGGTCTCCACCGGAGAAGCTGAGCCCGGTCGTTTCCGTATCGAACACTATCTCCCGCATCAGGTTGTTATCGGCCTTGCGGACGCGACAGGCAAGCGATGACCGCACGTACGGCGGCGCGCGTTTCCTCCAGCGGGACATCGGTGGGGATCACGAAATCGGCCCGCGCGCGCTTTTCCGCATCGGGCGTCTGCCGCCCGAGAATCGCGGCGAATTTTTGCGGGGTCATTCCGGGCCGTTCTAGCGTTCGGGTGCGCTGCACATCGGGCGCGGCGGAGACCACCGCCACCTTGTCCACCGCGCGTTCGCCCCCAGTTTCGAACAGCAGCGGGATATCGAACAGCACGATCGCCGTATCGGCATGATCGGCAAGGAAGCGCGCGCGCTCCGCCCCAACCGCGGGGTGGACGATCGCCTCCAGCGCCTTCATCGCGACATCATCGCCGAGCACCGCCGCGCCGAGCTTCTGCCGGTCGACACCGCCAGCACCGGTCGTGCCGGGAAAACGCGCCTCGATCGCCGCGACCACCGCGCCGCCCGGCCCCTGCAGGCGATGAACCGCCGCATCGGCATCGAACACCGGCACGCCCTCGTCAGCGAACATTGCCGCCACGGTCGATTTACCCATGCCGATCGAGCCGGTCAGGCCGAGGCGGATCATCGTGTCAGCAACGCGCGCAGCGCCTCGTCATGTTCGCGCGGGGCGGGCTTGCCGAAGAACAGCTCGAACGCCATCGCCGCCTGCCCGATCAGCATCTCCAGCCCGTCGACCGTATCCAGTCCGCGCGCCTCGGCCTGACGCAACAGCGCCGTTTCCAGCGGGGCATAAACGATGTCATAGACGATCGCGTCCTCCGGCAACGGCGCGAGATCGATCTCCAGCGGCGGCTGACCCTTCATCCCCAGCGCGCTGGTGTTGACCAGCAACGCGGCCGGGGGGAGGGGGGCAGACAGCGGCAACGCATCGCCCTTCAGCCCGAAGCGCGCGAGGAGCGCCGCCCCCTTCAACGGGCTGCGGTTGAGAATCGTCACCCGCCCGATCCCTGCGCGGGCAAGCGCGAAAAGCACCGCGCGCGCAGCGCCGCCCGCCCCGATCACCACCGCGGGCGCGCCGGCAAGATCGACTTCCGCGATCGGCGCATAGAATCCCGCAGCATCGGTATTGGTGCCGAACACCTGGCCATCCGCATCGCGCACGATCGTGTTCATCGCGCCGATCGAGGTGCGCACATCGCCTGGATCATCGACCAGATCGAGCATCGCGATCTTGTGCGGGATCGTCACGTTGCAGCCGCGCCATGCGGGATCGTCGCGCCGTTCGGCCATGAATCGCGCGAGATCATCCGCCACGACATGAGTCGCGCGATAATCGGCGGCGATGCCGAGCTTTTCGAGCCAGAATCCGTGAATCAGCGGCGATTTGGAATGCGCGATCGGATCGCCGATCACTTCGGCATAAGCGCGCCCGGTCATATCAACAGCACTCCACGTTCGCGCAGATAGGAAAGCACCGGGAGCAGCGGCATGCCGAGCACGGTGAACTGGCTGCCCTCGATCCGGCTGAACAATTGCACCCCGGGCCCCTCGACCCGGTAGCAACCGACACACCCGGCGATCGCCGGCCATTCGACATCAAGATATGCCTCGATGAACGCCGGGGTCAGCGGGCGGACGAACATTCGCGCGCGATCGACCTGCCGCCACACCGGGCGTCCCGCTTCGGCAATCACCGCCGCGCTCACCAGATCGTGCCGCTTGCCCGACATCAATGTCAGATGCTCGGCCGCCTGCTCGCGCGTCTCGGGCTTGTCGAGGATCGTGCCGTCTTCCAGCACCGCGAGCGAATCCGATCCCAGCACCAAAGCCTGCGGATCGCGTTGCGACACCTTCAGCGCCTTCAACTCGGCCAGCGCATCGGCCAGATCGCGCGGCGGTCGACCCGCGAGCGCCGCCTTGGCCGCCGCCTCATCAACATAAGCCGGTTGCGCGGTGAACGGCACGCCCGCCGCCTCCAGCATTGCGCGGCGCGAGGCGGATTGCGAGGCGAGGATCAGTTTCATGCCTCGCCCCCGCCGGGATTGCCGCGCCGTTCGTGGTATAATGAGATGATGGCCGCCGCCGTCTCCTCGATCGAGCGGCGCGTGACGTCGATCACCGGCCAGCCATTGTCGGTGAACATGCGCCGCGCGAACGCGATCTCCTTCGACACGGAATCCTGGTCGACATAAGCAGTGGCAGGCGCCTGATTAAGCGACAACAGCCGGTTGCGCCGTACCTGAATCAGCCGATCAGCGCTGGTGGTGAGGCCAACGACCAGCGGCTTCTTCAGTGAATAGAGCGACGATGGCGGCGGGCTTTCCACCACGATCGGGATATTGGCGACCTTGAAGCCGCGATTGGCGATATAGATGGAGGTCGGCGTCTTTGACGAGCGGCTCACCCCGGCGAGGACGATGTCCGCTTTCTCCCAATCCTCATGGCCGATGCCATCATCATGCGCGATGGTGAACTGGATGGCATCGACCCGCTCGAAATAGGCCGCATCAAGCGCGTGCTGACGTCCCGGCCGCCCTTTTGCCTGCTGACCGAGCAGATCGGACAACGCGTCAGTGACCCGATCAAGCGGCGCGACCATCGGCAGCCCGAGCGACTTGCAACGCTGCTCCAGCGCGCCACGCGTCGTGGCATTGACCAGCGTGTAGATCACCAGCCCCGGATTTTGCGCGATCTCTTGCAGGATGCGATCGAGATGCGCCTCCGTGCGCACCATCGGCCAGAAATGGCGCACCGTTTCGACATCATCGAACTGCGCGAGCGCGGCCTTGGCGATATTCTCCAGCGTCTCGCCGGTGGAATCCGACAACAGGTGCAGGTGAAGCCTCACCATTCAGCGGGACGAGCCTGTGGATATCATGGGGATAAGCGCTAGCGTAACCTCATCCGCCCGCCAACCCGGATCGGGCGGCGTGGATAACGTCTGATTCGTCCACAACCCCGTCCACGGTCGCGATGTTCCTCCACAGGGTGTGGATAACGTGGATAGCGATTCACGAATCGTAGCGATTCAGCCAAAGCCGGGTGGTCAAGCTGTTGGCATTTCCGGCAGGGATGCATAAGCCCCGCAACCCACGCGCCAACCACATCAACAACATTATTGAATCTCTTATTCTGGTAGAAGGACGCGCAACCCCGTGACCAAGGCCCTGCTCAATGTCCTGAAGGGGAACCGGCCGGCGACCCCACCAATGTGGCTCATGCGGCAAGCCGGGCGCTATCTGCCCGAATATCGCGCGCTGCGGGCGGAAAAGGGCGGATTCCTGGCGCTCGCGACCGATTCCATCGCCGCCGCCGAGGTGACGTTGCAGCCGATTCATCGCTTCGGTTTCGATGGCGCGATCCTGTTTTCCGATATCCTGATGGTGCCCTGGGCGCTGGGGCAGGATCTGACGTTCGGGCCGGGAGAGGGACCGCGCCTGTCGCCGGCGCTGGTAGATCATCCGCTGACCGATTTGCAGCGCGCGGCGGAACGACTCGATCCGGTCTATGCGACGGTGCGGCAGGTGAAGGCCGATTTGCCGGCCGAAACCACCTTCCTCGGGTTCGCCGGCAGCCCGTGGACGGTCGCCACCTATATGGTCGCAGGCCATGGCAGCCGCGATCAGGGTGAGACGCGCGGCTTTGCCTATCGCTCCGTGGCGGCGTTCGATGCGATCATCGATGCGATCGCGACGATGACGGTCGATTACCTCTCCGGCCAGATCGAGGCCGGCGTGGAGGCGGTAC
This sequence comes from Candidatus Sphingomonas colombiensis, assembly GCA_029202845.1. Classification (NCBI taxonomy): domain Bacteria; kingdom Pseudomonadati; phylum Pseudomonadota; class Alphaproteobacteria; order Sphingomonadales; family Sphingomonadaceae; genus Sphingomonas; species Candidatus Sphingomonas colombiensis. The sequence continues at coordinate 1,444,365 of CP119315.1, forward strand.
AATTGTTCGACAGCTGGGCAGGGAGCCTTTCGCCCGAGCAATTCGATCGCTGGGTGATCGCGCCCAACGCCCGGATCGTTGCGGCGTTGAAGGCGCGGCATCCCGATGTGCCGGTGATTGGATTCCCGAAAGGCGCTGGTGGCAAGCTTCCGGCTTATGCGACGCAGACCGGGGTCGATGCGATCGGGCTTGATGAGACGGTGGACCCGCTATGGGCCGATGCGGTGCTGCCCAAGGGGATGCCGGTGCAGGGCAATCTCGATCCGCTTGCGCTGGAAGCAGGCGGTGAGGCGCTGGAGCGCGGCGTGGATCGCGTGCTTGCGGCATTCCGCGATCGGCCGCACATCTTCAACCTTGGCCATGGCATCGGCCAGCACACGCCGATCGCGCATGTCGAGCAACTGGTCGCTCGGGTGAGGAGAAGTTGATGGAGCCGGGTTTCCTGGGCGCCGCTTATGGCTGGGTGAAGGCCGCGCACGTGATCTTCGTCATCTTCTGGATGGCGGGAATGTTCATGCTGCCCCGCTATCTGGTCTATCATCAGGAAGGGCTGGGCGATTCCACCGATGCGGCCCGTTGGGTGGAGCGCGAACGCCGGCTGCGGAGCATCATCCTCACCCCGTCGATGCTCGTCACCTGGGCGATGGGGATATTGCTCGCCATCAATATCGGGCTGCTTGCCGGCACGCCGGGGCTTGGCTGGCTCCACGCGAAGATCGCGGTCGTCTTGCTGCTGTCGGGCTATCACGGCTGGGCGGTGGGCTATTCGAAGAAGCTGGCGAAGGGAAAGCCGACGCTCAGCAATCGGCGGCTGCGGATGATGAACGAGGTGCCGGCGCTCGCTGCGACGCTCGCGGTGATTCTGGTGATCGTGCGGCCCTTCTGATCGTGTGTGAATCAAAACGAAACGCACCGGCTTGACTTGGCGCGAGCGGGTTCCTAGTTCCGCCTAACGGCGGGGCTTATTCTGCTCCGCTGCCTCCTTACAGCTTCGTTCGCCAGCGTCATCCGCCGTCCGAGCTGAACTCCCTTACCGATCCCATCGGGACACGACAGATATGCATCTGAAAGATTTAAAGAAAAAAGCTCCGGCGGAACTCGTCCAGCTCGCCGAGGAGCTTGGCGTCGAGGGTGCATCCACCCTCCGCAAGCAAGACCTGATGTTCGCCATCCTCAAGGTTCAGGCCGAGAATGGCGACCAGATCATGGGCGAAGGCACGATCGAGGTGCTGGCTGACGGCTTCGGCTTCCTGCGCTCGCCGCAGGCGAACTACCTCGCCGGCCCAGACGACATTTACATTTCGCCCAATCAGGTCCGTAAATTCGGCCTGCGTACCGGCGACACGGTGGAAGGCGAGATTCGCGCGCCCAAGGATGGCGAGCGTTATTTCGCGCTGACCAAGCTTATCAGCGTCAATTTCGAAGACCCGGATCGCGTGCGCCATCGCGTGAACTTCGACAATCTCACCCCGCTCTATCCCGACGAGCGGCTGAAGATGGAAATCGAGGATCCGACGATCAAGGACAAGTCGGGCCGCGTGCTCGATGTCGTCACGCCGATCGGCAAGGGTCAGCGCTGCCTGATCGTGGCGCCGCCGCGCGTCGGTAAGACGATCATGATGCAGAATATCGCGCGTGCGATCAGCATCAATCACCCTGAGGTGTTTCTGATCGTGCTGCTGATCGACGAGCGGCCGGAAGAAGTCACCGACATGCAGCGCACGGTGAACGGCGAGGTGGTTTCCTCGACGTTCGACGAGCCGGCGACGCGCCACGTGCAGGTTGCGGAAATGGTGATCGAAAAGGCGAAGCGCCTAGTCGAGCACAAGAAGGATGTGGTGATCCTGCTCGACAACATCACCCGCCTCGGCCGCGCCTACAACACCGTGGTGCCCTCGTCGGGCAAGGTACTGACCGGCGGCGTCGATGCCAATGCGTTGCAGCGCCCGAAGCGCTTCTTCGGTGCGGCACGCAACATCGAAGAGGGCGGCAGTCTCACCATCATCTCCACCTCGCTGATCGATACCGGCAGCCGCATGGATGAGGTGATCTTCGAAGAGTTCAAGGGCACCGGCAACGCCGAAATCGTGCTCGATCGCAAGGTGGCGGACAAGCGCATCTTCCCGGCGATCGACGTGGGCAAATCCGGCACTCGCAAGGAAGAGCTGCTCGTCGAGAAGGGCACGCTTTCCAAGATGTGGGTGCTGCGCCGCATCCTGATGCAGATGGGCACCGTCGATGCGATGGAGTTCCTGCTCGGTAAGATGAAGGATTCGAAAACCAACGAGGATTTCTTCGAAAGCATGAATCAGTAACCGCGTGCGGCCTGCCGCGCATCGCGGCAGGATTCGCGCCGGTTCGGCCGGCGGGCCAATCGGCCCAACCGACGGCGCGGCTTTGCCGCGCCGTTTGCGTTTCATCCTATAGCCCCTATTCCCTTCCCAAAAACGGGGAGAGGTTCGTTGCTGCAAGGCATCCGCGTCGTCGAGCTTGCCACTTATATCGCTGCGCCGGGCGCCTGCGCGCAACTTGCCGACTGGGGCGCGGAAGTAATCAAGGTCGAGCCGCCGCGGGGTGATCCATACCGCCAGTTCTTCGGCTTCACGGGTGACGAGATCGCGGAAAACCGCGTGTTCGACCTCGAAAATCGCGGCAAGAAATCGATCGTCCTCGATCTCGAACAGGAAGATGAGCGCGCGATGCTGCGCGAACTGGTCGCCACCGCCGACGTGTTCGTCACCAACACGCGCGCGGCAAGCCTGGCGCGGCTTGGGCTCGGCTGGGAGGAATTGAGGGCGATCCGCCCTGATCTGATTTACGTGCATTTCAGCGGCTACGGGCCGACCGGGCCGGATGCCGCCAAGCCGGGATTCGACCTTACCGCGTTTTGGGCGCGTTCCGGGTTATGCTCGCTCGCCACGGTGAAGGGTGGGGAGCCGCCGCTGTTGCGCACCGGAATCGGCGATCACAGCGCCTCGCTCGCGCTGACGTCGGGAATCATGGCGGCATTGTTCCACCGCGAGCGCACCGGGGAGGGGCAGAAGATCGAAGGATCGCTGCTGCGTGTCGGCGTGTTCATCGGCGGTTCCGAACATGCGATTCAGCTCCAGCTCGGGCGATTGGCCTCGGCCCGCCCGCGACAACAGGCGATCAATCCGCTCAGCAACTTCTTCCAGTCCGGCGACGGGCGCTGGTTCATCATCGTGCCTCGCTCCGGCGGGGATGGTGACTGGCCGGCGATCGCCCGTGCCGCCCGGCGGCCGGAACTGCTCGACGATCCGCGCTTCGCCGGTGTGCGTGCGCGGCGCGAGCATGTCGCGATATTGGTTGATCTGCTCGATGCCGCATTTGGCGCGATGACATGGGATGAGGCACAGGCGGCGCTGGAGGCGGAAGATCTGATCTTCGCCGGTGTTCAGAGCGTCGCGGATACGACGCGCGATCCGCAAGCGATCGCCGCGGGCTGCTATGTGCCGTTCGCGGGCGAGGAAGCGACGTTGCCGGCCGCGCCGCTCGATTTCGGTGTGCCGGTGGCGGCGCCGCGCCGCGCACCCGCGCTCGATGCGGATGGCGCTGCGATCCGGAAAGCGCTCGCGCGGTGACACACCCTATAGCCGGGGGCGTCTCAGGCTTGTAACACGCGATGCAACCGGGGCGGCGGTCCAGCCGTTTGCGTCGGCAAAACGCCGGGAGTTATCGCGTTGATTTTCACTCTACTTGCCGCCGCGGCTGCTGTTGCCGGTCCGGGTTCGCTCGGCGACATCTGGCAGCATATCGTCGCCGATTTCTCGAATATCACCGAGCCGGCGGCGCTGGCCGCGTTCGGGCAGGTGTTGATGATCGATCTGGTGCTGGCGGGCGACAATGCGATCGTCGTCGGCGCGCTAGCCGCCGGGCTGCCGGCCGATCAGCGCAAGAAGGTGATCCTGATCGGCATCGTCGCCGCGCTGGTGCTCCGCATCATCTTCGCGCTGATGGTGACATGGCTGATGGGGATCGTCGGGCTGATCTTCGCCGGCGGTTTGCTGTTGTTGTGGGTGAGCTGGAAATTCTGGCGTGAGATCCGCAGCGGCGGTCATACGGCGGATGTCGCAGACGATAGCCAGCAATCCGGCCTCAGCCCGGCCAAGAGCTTCGCGGGCGCCGCCTGGGCAGTTGCGGTGGCGGATGTGTCGATGAGCCTCGACAACGTGCTGGCGGTCGCTGGTGCGGCGCGTGAGCATCCCGGCATCCTCGTCGTCGGCCTGATCCTGTCGGTCGCGCTGATGGGGCTTGCCGCCAACTGGATCGCGCGGATTATCGATCGCTATCGCTGGATCGCTTATTTCGGTCTGGCGGTGATCCTCTTCGTCGCGATCAAGATGATGTATGAGGGGTGGATCGGCACCGAAAGCACCCAGGGGCTGATCACGCTGCTGGGATGAACGACGAGTTCACGATGCGTTCAATGCGCGGCTGCGATAGCGCGCGGCCATGATGATCGGGAGATTTGGCGTGAAGACCTTCCTGCCTGTCGCGGCCGCGATCGCGCTCGCGGCCCCTGCCGTGGCGCAGACCGGCGATCTGGCGCAGGTCCAGCGCCACCTGTCCGCGGTGACGAGCATGACCGCGGCGTTCAGCCAGACGGATCGCAACGGCAAGGTGCTGAACGGCACGCTGACGCTGAAGAAGCCGGGCAAGATCCGCTTTCAATATGGAAAGGGCGTGCCGATCCTGATCGTCGGCGATGGCAAAGCGCTGACCTTCATCGATTATTCGGTGAAGCAGGTGCAGCGCTGGCCGATCGGCAATACCCCGCTCGGTGTGCTGATCAATCCGAACAAGGATATCAGCGGCTATGCCAAGGTGGTGCCGTCAGCCGATCCGCGTGTGCTTTCGGTGGAAGGTTATGACGCCAAGCACCCGGAATATGGCCGGATCACGCTGGTTTTCGCGCGCGACGATGCAGCGCCAGGCGGGCTGATGCTGCAGGGCTGGGTGATGCTGGACAGCCAGGGAAACCGCACGACGATCCGCCTGTCCGATCAGCGCTTCAACGCGCCCGTGGACGACGGAACGTTCCGCTGGAACGACCCGCGGAGAAATCCTGCACACAGTTAGTGGTTTTTTCTTACAATCGTTCACCGGAGCGACAGGTTTACGAGCGTACAAGATCGAGGTGGATGCGGGGCCCCGAGATTTTCCCCCTGTTGCTCGGGACGTCCTGCTCCCCCTGCGTGACGAACGTCAGGCTGGCCCCCGCTCCAAGCCCCCGGAGCGGGGGCCTTAGCATTTCTTAGAGCTGGTGCCCGGTGCGATCACGCTTCGTGGCGAGATAACGCTCATTGTGCGGATTGGGCGGCAGCGCGTGCGCCACGCGCTCGGCAACGCGGATGCCTGCTGCTTCCAGACCGGCGACCTTCGCGGGATTGTTGGTCATCAGCCGCACCTCATGCTGGCCGAGCAGCGCCAGCATCCGCGCCGCTACCCCGAAATCGCGCGCGTCGATCGCGAAGCCGAGCCGGGTGTTGGCGTCCACCGTATCATGCCCCTGATCCTGCAAGGCATAGGCGCGCAACTTGTTTACCAGCCCGATGCCGCGCCCCTCCTGCCGCAGATAAAGCAGGATGCCCCAGCCACTCGCCTCGATCGCCTTGATCGCCGCATCGAGCTGTGGCCCGCAATCGCATTTCAGGCTGCCGAGCGCATCCCCGGTGAGGCATTCGCTGTGCAGGCGCACGAGCGGCGGCTGGCCGTTCGGCGCACCGATCACCAGCGCCACATGCTCGCCGGGCGATTCCGGTGTGCGGAAGGCCACGATCTCCGCATCCTCGGCATGCGCGATCGGCAGCCGCGCGCGCGCGGCGATCGTCAGGCGGATGGCGTCTTCATGCGCATCGATATCGCCCGGCGTGATCGCAACCTCGCCCGCGCCATCGGGCAGTGCGAAGAAAGCCGGCAACAGCCCAGCGATACGCGCGAGCCGCAAGGCGGCGGCGGCGTCATCGGGATGATCCAGGTGAATCGCGCGGAACGGCCCCTTGAGCGGGGTGGCGAGATCGAGTTGCGGATCGGCCAGCGCGGTCGCCACCGCGAAATCGAGCCATGGCGCGCGATCGACCAGCACCGGGGCATCGGGCACCGCCGCTTCCAATTGGTTGGCGAGCTTCAGCGTCACCGCCCGGCCGGCCGACAGCAGCAAAGGCGCCTTGCCCTCGGCATCGAACGCGGCGAGCCGCACCGCGTCCGCCGTCTCGACGGGCAGCAGCGCCAGTGCGCCGATGCGGATCGGCCAGCCGCGGCGCAGCGCGTCGATCGCGCGCGCGGCCTGGCGGGGATCGCTCAAAAATCGAACTCGGTCATGATCGGCACATGGTCCGACGGTTTTTCCCAATTGCGGCATGCCTCGAACACATGGTGAGCGCGCGCTGCTTTCGCCACATCGCCTGTCGCCCACATATGATCGAGCCGGCGGCCACGATCGTTCTTGGTCCAATCGGGCGAACGATAGCTCCACCAGGTATGGAGCCGCGCGGGGGCGGGGTGGAAATGCCGCCCGAGATCGACCCAGTCGTTCGATGCTTTCAGCCGATCGAGCGCCTCCACCTCTACGGGCGTGTGGCTGACGACCTTGAGCAGCGCCTTGTGGCTCCACACATCGCTCGGCAGCGGGGCGATATTGAAATCGCCGGTGAGGATCGTCGGGCGATCGAGTTTTTCGGACCAATCGGTCATGCGTTGTACGAAATCGAGCTTCTGCCCGAATTTCATATTCACCTCGCGATCAGGCACGTCACCGCCGGCGGGGACATAGACGTTCTCCAGCCGCACTCCATTGGCGAGGCGCACACCAATATGCCGCGCCTCGCGATTGGCCTGCCAGTCGAGCCGATCGTCCTCGACCAGTGGCACCCGGCTGATGATCGCAACGCCGTGGTGCATCCGCTGGCCGTGAATCAGGATATGCTCATAGCCCAGCGCGCGGAACGCGTCGGCCGGGAATTCGGCGTCCATCACCTTGGTTTCCTGCAAGCACAGGATATCGGGCGATGCCTCGCGCAGGAATTGTTCGACGATCTCGATGCGGAACCGCACCGAATTGATGTTCCAGCTGACGATCTTCACGCGATGGCGTGTAACCGCCGCAGCGGCGTCAGTCGAGCAGGCGCGCGACCTCGGTGAAATCATGCGCGATCGCGGTAACGCCAAGCGCGCGGAGCCGCTGATCATGATCCGGTGCGCAGTGGCTGCCCGCGCAAAGGCCGATGACATGGCCGCCCGATGCCACAGCCCCGGTCGCGCCGACGGGGGAATCCTCGATAATCGCGCAGCGGTCGATCGGAACCCCCAATCGATCCGCGCCATAGAGGTAAAGATCGGGCGCGGGCTTGCCGTTGGTCACATGTTCGCGACCGGAATAGACGTGGTCGCCGAACGCGTTGGTCAGCCCGATATGATCGAGGTGGCGGCGAATCCAGCGCGTGGAGCTGGACGAGACGATCGCGCGCGGCAGATCGGCGGGAAGCGATTCTACGAAGGCGATGGCCCCGGCAACCGCGTCGATCCCCTCGGCCATCACCCGCGCGTCTTCGGCCTTGCGCGCCGCGTGAAAATCATCGGGAATCGGGCGCCCGATCCACTTTTCGATCCGGCTCAGGAAATCGGCGCCCGATAAGCCCATGAAATTGGCCATGGATTGCTCGGGCGTGGTAGGGTGGCCGATCGAGGTGAGATAGTCGGCGATCTGGCGGTTGCCGATCGCTTCGCTCTCGATCAGCACGCCATCGAAATCGAACAGGATCGCGTCGAACTTCATCTGTGCCACCTTATCCGCGCGGGCCGAACAGCGCGCTTCCCACCCGGACGTGCGTCGCGCCGAGCAGCACGGCGGTTTCGAAATCGTCGGACATGCCCATGCTGAGCCCGGCGAGCCCGTGGTCGCGCGCCAGCTTGGCGAGCAGCGCGAAATAGGGCGCGGGCTCAATCTCGGCCGGGGGCAGGCACATCAGCCCGGCGAGCGGCAGATCAGCCGAACGCGCCTCGAGCAGCAACGCGGGCAATTCCTCGATCGCGCAGCCGCCCTTTTGCGGTTCGTCGCCGATATTGACCTGAATGAAGCATGCCGGCCGTTTGTCCTGCGCGTCCATCGCTTTCGCCAGCGCCGTGACCAGCGAGGGGCGGTCGACCGCATGAATAGCGTCCGCCACCGCGACCGCTTCTGCCGCCTTGTTCGACTGGAGCTGGCCGATCAGGTGCAGCCGCGCATCGGGCCATTTCTCGCGCAGCGCTGGCCATTTCTCCTGCGCTTCCTGCACGCGGTTTTCACCGAAATCGCGCTGGCCCGCCGCGAGCAGCGGGGTGATCGCGTCAACCGGGTGGGTTTTGGATACCGCGATCAGCGTGACATCGGCTGGCGAACGGCGTGCGGGCTTTGCGGCGTGCGCGATGCGCTCGTGGATCGACGCAAGGCGCGCGGCGGGGGACATCTCGGCGGAAGGCATGAGCCGCGCTATAGGAAGCGCGATGCCTCCCCGCCACCCCGTCCCGCGCCTTTGGCTGATGACCGATGAGCGGATCGGCGACCGGCTGTGGCAGGCGGTGCATCGCATGCCGCGCGGTTCGGGAATCGTCTTTCGCCACTATGCGACGCCTGCGCTCGAGCGACGGCGGCTGTTCGCGCGGCTGTTGCGGATCGCACGGCGGCGCGAGCTGCTGCTGGTGCGCGCCGGCGAAATGCGGCTCGCAGGCGAGATGGGGACGCATGGGCGGCGTGGGGCGGGGGTGACGACCTGGGCAGCGCATTCCCGGCGCGAGGCGGTGATCGGGCTTCGTCATGGGGCGGTGGTGCTGTTTATATCCCCGGTGTTCCCCACCCGATCGCATCCGGGCTCGGCAGCGCTCGGTGTGCGTCGGGCGACGGCGATCGCGCGCGGTCTGCCGGCACAGCGCATCGCGCTTGGGGGAATGGATCGCCAGCGTTTCGCCCGTCTGACCGGATTCGATGGCTGGGCTGCGATAGACGCGTGGCTGTGATGCGCTGAATCCAACGTCACCGCTCAGGTTTAAGCTACTGGGAAAAACGCCGGAGCGTTAGAAGCGGAAGGCGGTGCCCACATAGACCGCCTGGCTGTCGCGACGATCGTCGGCGAACTGGGCCAGCCGCTCACGCTCGCTCTTGTAACGAACGCCGGCGGTGAGATCGATGTTGCGGGTCAGCGAATAGGAACCGCCCACGTCGATCGCATAGCTCGAATTGTTGTCGATCGCCTTGGGTGCGATCGGCAGCGGGCGATCGCTGGTGGCCTTTACACGACCAGTGAAGCGATTGAGCGAATAGCTGACCGCAACATCGGTCGATTCGCGGCTACCCGGCTGCGGCCCGACATCGATGCGGGAGACATCGCCCGTGACGGCGAAGCGCTGCCAGCCGATCGCCGCGCCGAGATTATAGGCGATCGGCGCGATTCCCACGGTGGGCGCATTTGCGGCGAAGCGAGTCGTTCCGTCACCCGAGCGAGTCGAACGGGCGCGAACCGCGACGGTGACCGCGCGATTCCCCTGACGGGTTTCGGCGGGGGTGAAGCGGAATTCTCCGACATCGGCGCCATCGAGCCCGCCACGCGCAAAGACCGCAGCGAGCCGTGGATCGGCGGCGGATGGCGTGAAACTGCCGGAAAACCGGGCGCTTGCAGCGGCGGCAACGGCTTTCTTCGCCGTGCGTTGACCCAATTCGGTGGCCCCGATCGCAGGCGCGATGACGGTTGCCGCGGCGACAAGCGCCACGATCATTCCGCCAGCAATCGCGCGTCCAACGACCACGAGTTTCTCCAAAATCCGAATGTGGATCGGGAATCGGCCTAACATGATTCGATCGTGACGCACCATCTTTAGAGTCGCTTTATTACTAAGTGTTGCATCAGACCCACATACCCGCCCGCTTGCGGGGGGCGGGGTGCGTCTGTAGAGGTTGCGACTGCTGTTTCCCTCGCTTTCAGGACGATGCCGATGTTCCGCCCGTTGCGTCTCGCGCTAGCCGTTGGCGCTGCCCTTGCCCTCACAGCGTGCGGGCATCATCGCGCGCGCCCCGAGGCCGATCTGGCTGCGTCGAAGATCACCACGATCGGTGTCAATTCCTATCTGTGGCGTGCGACGCTCGATACCTTGTCGTTCATGCCGTTGCTCCAAACGGATTCGAACGGCGGCGTCGTGGTGACCGACTGGTACGTCAATCCGCAGATGCCGAACGAGCGGATGAAGGTGACGGTTTCGATCCTCGATCAGGATCTGCGCGCGGACGCGCTGCGCGTCGCCGCGCTGCGTGAGGTGAATCGTGGCGGACAGTGGGTTTCCGCCCCCGTCGCCGCCTCCACCACGCAGAAGCTGGAAGACATTATCCTGACCCGCGCGCGCGATCTGCGCCGCGCTTCGATCACCGGCTGACACGCGGGTGATCCCCGCGTTCCGCCCGACCGATAAGAGCGAATGAGCAACACCCGTTTCAATGCGCTGAAGGCTGACGCCCACTGGCAGAAGGTGTGGGACGACCACGCCACCTTCGCCGCCCGCGACGACAGCCCCCGTCCGAAAAGCTATGTGCTGGAGATGTTCCCCTATCCATCGGGGCGCATCCACATGGGGCATGTCCGTAATTATACGATGGGCGACGTGCTGGCGCGCTTCCGCCGTATGCGCGGCATGGAAGTGCTTCACCCGATGGGGTGGGATGCGTTCGGCATGCCGGCGGAAAACGCCGCGATGGAGAAGGGCGTTCACCCCGGTGGCTGGACGCGCGACAATATCGCGACGATGAAAGCGCAGCTGAAGCGGCTGGGCTTCGCGCTGGACTGGACGCGCGAATTCGCCACCTGTGAGCCGGAATATTACGGCCACGAACAGGCGCTGTTCCTCAAGTTCCTCGAACACGGCCTGATTTACCGCAAGGAAAGCGCGGTCAATTGGGATCCGGTCGACATGACCGTGCTCGCCAACGAGCAGGTGATCGACGGGCGCGGCTGGCGTTCGGGCGCGCTGGTCGAGAAGCGTAAGCTCAGCCAGTGGTTTCTGAAGATCACCGATTTCGCGGACGATCTGCTCCTGGGGCTCAAGGCGCTGGAGCATTGGCCGGAGAAGGTCCGGCTGATGCAGGAAAACTGGATCGGCAAGAGTCAGGGGCTGACCTTCCGTTTCGCGCTTTCCGGCGATGCCGGGCAGGATCAGGTCGAGGTGTTCACCACCCGGCCGGATACGATCTTCGGCGCAAGCTTCGTCGCGGTGGCGGCGGATCATCCGATCGCGCAGGCGATTGCGGCGGGGAATGCGGAGGCCGCAGCGTTCGTCGAGCGCTGCAAGCAGGGCGGTACCACCGCCGCCGAGCTGGAAACGCAGGAAAAGCTGGGTTTCGATACCGGGCTGACCGCGACCCATCCCTTTGATCCGGCGTGGCAATTGCCGGTGTATATCGCCAATTTCGTGCTGATGGATTATGGCGTCGGCGCGGTGTTCGGCGTGCCCGCGCACGATCAGCGCGATTTCGAATTTGCCACCAAATATCACCTGCCGATCCGTCGCGTCGTCTCCGACGGCACGAAGGACGCGCCTGAGTTCCACGAGGACGAGGCCTATAACGGGCCGGGGACGCTGGTGAATTCGCACTTCCTCGACGGCATGGACATCGAGGATGCCAAGCGCGAGGTGATCACGCGGGCCGAGGCTGGCGGCTGGGGCAGGGGCTCCACCGTCTATCGCCTGCGCGATTGGGGCGTGAGCCGCCAGCGTTACTGGGGCACGCCGATCCCGATCATCCATTGCGCCGCATGCGGCGTGGTGCCGGTGCCGGCGGATCAGTTGCCCGTGGTACTGCCCGAGGACGTGAGCTTCGCGATCCCCGGCAACCCGCTAGATCGCCATCCGACCTGGAAGCATGTCGCGTGCCCGAAATGTGGTGCCGATGCGACGCGTGAAACGGACACGCTCGATACTTTCGCGGATTCGTCGTGGTATTTCATCCGCTTCGCCAGCCAGCCGAAGGACAGGCCGTTCGATCGGGCGGTGGCTGAAAGCTGGCTTCCGGTCGGGCAATATATCGGCGGGGTCGAGCATGCGATCCTCCACCTGCTCTATGCGCGTTTCTGGACGCGCGCGCTCAATCATGTCGGGATGCTTGGCGTGACCGAGCCTTTCACCGGCCTGTTCACGCAAGGCATGGTGACGCACGAAACGTATAAATCCGCCGATGGCCGCTGGCTGGCGCCGGATGAGGTGCGCGATGGCATCGAGATTTCTTCCGGCGCGCCGATCACGCTCGGTCGCATCGAGAAGATGTCGAAATCGAAGAAGAACACCGTCGATCCGACTGGCATCGTCGATCAGTACGGCGCGGATGCGGTGCGCTGGTTCATGCTGTCGGATTCGCCGCCCGAGCGCGATCTGCCGTGGAGCGAATCCGGGATCGAGGGCGCGTGGCGCTTCGTCCAGCGGCTGTGGCGTTTGTTTGATGCGCCGGGGACGGGCGATGGCGCAGATGCCGCGCTCGATCGCAAGCTCCACCAGACGATTGCCGGCATCGCCACCGATATCGAGGCCTTGTCGTTCAACAAGGCGGTCGCGAAGCTCTACGAACTCGCCAATGCGATCGAAAAGGCGGGCCCTTCCGCCTCGCGCAACACCGCGATCGAGACGCTGATGCTGCTGGTCGCGCCGATGGCACCGCACCTCGCGGAAGAGGCATGGCAGGCGGCGGGGCGTGAGGGGCTGATCGCCGATGCGGCATGGCCGGTGGTCGATCCGGCGCTGTTGGTTGATGACGAGGTGACGATCGCGATTCAGGTCAACGGCAAGCTGCGTGATACGCTGACGTTGGCCAAGGGGCAGGCGAAGGACGCGATCGAGGCCGCGGCGCTTGCCAGCGACAAGGTGATCCGTATCCTTGAGGGCAAGCCACCGAAGAAGGTGATCGTCGTGCCGGACCGATTGGTGAATATCGTCGCATGAAGCGCTTCGCCGCCTTGCTCGCGCTGGCGCTTCCGCTTGGCGGATGCGGGCTTCAGCCGCTCTATACGGCAGGCGGAGCGGGACCGGTGGCGCAGGCGCTGGGCCAGGTAGAGGTGGCGCCGATTGAGGGCAAATCGGGCTGGCTGGTCGCCAATGCGTTGCGCGACCGTTTCGGCGAAGGCGGCCGGCAGACCGCGCGCTATCGGCTCGACGTGAAGCTTGACGACAAGATCATCGGCCTCGCGGTGCGCAGCGACAATAGCGTCACGCGCGAGCGGCGGACGTTGCGCGCGCGCTATCAGCTCGTGGCGCTCGATACGGGCACGGTGGTGCTCGATGCGACGGCCGGATCGGATGCCGGCATCGATGTCGTCACCTCCGAATATGCCACGATCGCCGCCGAAAGCACCGCGCTGGAGCGGTTGAGCGATATCGTCGCCGACCAGATCGTCGCGCGCGTCGCGCTTTATGCGAGGAACGAGTCGGCGCGGAAATGAAGGCGAGCGAGACGCGGATAAAGGCAGCGCTCGATCGGCCCCCGGCGGATATCCGGCTTTATCTGCTTTACGGCCCTGACGAATCCGGGGCGATGGCGTTGGCCGCGCGGCTTGGGCGCGCGATGGGGCCGGAGGCGGAGCGGGTCGATTTCGACGGCGCCGCACTGAAGGCCGATTCGGCACGACTGGCGGACGAGGCGGCGTCGCTCTCGCTGTTCGGCGGGGCACGCTATATCCGCGTGACCGGCGCGGGTGATGAATCAACCGCGGCTGTGGAAGCGTTGCTGAGCGCCGAGCGCGCGGGAAACCCCGTTGTGATGGTCGCGCCCTCGCTCAAGGCAACCAGCCGGCTGGTAAAGCGTGCGCTCGAGGCGGACACCGCGCTGGCGACGGCTTGCTATGCCCCGGTGGGGGAAGGGGCCGACGCCCTGGCGGCGCAACTCGCGCGCGAACATGGGCTGCGCATGGTCGGCGGCGTGGCGCGGCGGCTGGTGCAGGCGGCAGGCGGCGATCGCGCGGTGATGGCGCGTGAGCTGGAGAAGCTGGCGCTCTATCTCGATGCGGGGCCGGATCGTCCGCAACAGCTCGACGACGCGGCGCTCGATGCGGTTGGCGCGGATCTGGGCGAAGCGGAAATGTCCGAGATCGTCGAGGGCGTGGTCGCCGGACGTACCGCGGAGCTGGGCGCGGCGTTGCGGCGGATGAACGAGGCGAACGGATCGCCGATTCCATGGCTGCGGCAACTTGCGCGCCGGCTTGGCGCGTTGGCGGAGATGCGCGCCGACGTGGCGGCGGGCGGCGATATCGCCTCGGTCATCAAGCGGCATCGCGTGTTTTTCCGCGAGGAAGCGGCCACCGCGGCCGCGCTGCGGCGCTGGACGCCGGAGGCGCTGGTCGAGGCGCAGCGGCGGGTTCGGCGCATCGAACGTTCGCTGGTGGCGAGCGGGACGGCGGGGACGGTGCTAGCCGACCAGGCGATGCTCGGCATGGCTGAGCGCGTGCGTCGGCAGGATCGGCGCTAGCGCTGTTTTCGATCCGGTTGGGTCGGATCGTCGCTCAATTTTCCTTTGTTCGCCGTGCTTTACGAGCCGGCAGGTGATTTCACCTGCCTTGAAATCGCGTTAGGTCAGCCCGTCGCTGAGCAAGCCGCGTCGCTCTGCTCGAACCACCGAAGCACCTGGCGATCAGATGCGCTCGCCGCTCAGCCGCTGGCACACCATATCGAGCTGATCGAGCGTCGAATAATCCAGCGTGATCGATCCCCCGCGCTCGCTGTGCGCGATACGCACGTTGAGGCCGAGCAGATCGGACAATTGCCGCTGAAGCGCCATGATATCGGCGTCCGAGGAATCCTGACGATAGGCCGGCGCACCGCGCGAGCCGCGTTGCGCATCGGGCTTGGCGGCGCTCGACAGGCGCTCGGTCTGGCGGACCGACAGGCCCTTCTCGATCACTTCCTGTGCGAGCGCTCCCGGATCGGGCGCGCCAATCAGCGCACGGGCATGGCCCATAGAGAGCTTGCCGTCGACCACAAGCGTTTGAACTTCTTGCGGAAGATCTAATAATCTCAGTAAGTTGGCGATATGGCTGCGCGATTTATGGACGATCTTCGCCAGCGCTTCCTGAGTATGGCCGAATTCCTCTGCGAGCCGCTTATAGGCCTCGGCTTCTTCGATCGCGTTGAGGTCTTGCCGCTGGATATTCTCCAGCAACGCGATCTGCAACGTATCGCTGTCGCTATAATCACGGACGACAACCGGCACTTCGTGCAGCCGCGCGCGTTGGGCCGCGCGCCAGCGGCGCTCGCCCGCGACGATCTGGTAATCATGGCCGTGCGGACGGACGATGATCGGCTGGATCACCCCGCGTTCAGCGATCGAGGCGGCCAGCTCGGTGAGCGCGTCGTCGTCGAAGTGGCGACGCGGCTGGCCCGGGTGCGGGGCGATCGAACTGATCGGGATCATCCGCACGCCGGTGGCCGAATGCCCCTCGCTCGCGGTTTCCGCCTCGTCGCGGGCGAAATCGCCGAGCAAGGCGTTCAGCCCACGACCAAGGCCGGGGCGGGGGCGACGATCGGTCATGCGGCAGCCTCTTTCATGCGGGGAAGCCGCGCGATCAATTCCCGGGCCAGTGCGATATAGGCCTCTGATCCGCTGCAACGATGGTCATAGATCAACGCCGGCAGCCCGTGGCTTGGTGCTTCGGAAAGTCGCACGTTGCGCGGGATGACCGTCTCGAACACCACGCGACCCAGCACGGCGCGGACATCCGTTGCGACCTGTTCGGTCAGCCGGTTGCGGCGATCGTACATCGTCAGCGCGACGCCCATGATCGATAGCGACGGATTGAAGCGCGCGCGAATCCGCTCGACCGTGCTGAGCAACTGGCTCAATCCCTCCAGCGCGAAAAATTCGCATTGCAGCGGCACGAGCAGCGAATCGGCGGCCACCATCGCGTTGATCGTCAGCAGCCCTAGCGAGGGCGGGCAATCGATCAGCACGATATCCCAGCGCGGCGCACAACTCTCGATCGCGCGAAGCAGCCGGTGCGTGCGTGCCTCAAGCTCGACCAGCTCGATCTCCGCGCCGGAAAGATCGACCGTTGCCGGCAAAATCTCCAGCCGGGGGATGCCGCTGGCAACGACGCCATTTTCGATCGGCGTGCCGTCGACGAGGACATGATAGCTCGATACCGTGCGCAACCCGTGATCGATCCCCAGCCCGGTAGAGGCGTTGCCCTGTGGATCGAGATCGATCAGCAGCACGCGCTTCCCGGTCGCCGCGAGCGCGGTCGCTAGGTTGATTGCGCTGGTAGTCTTGCCAACGCCGCCCTTTTGGTTGGCCACCGCGATACAGATCATCGGATGCGAACCTTTTCTGCGATGAGAATCCCCGATTCCGCGTCGGTGATACTTGGTTCCACGTGGAACAATCCGTGCCAGCCCTGGCGCGCGCTTTCAAGCTCTACATGGACCGAACGGCCGCGCGGGAGGATGTAACGTGTGGATATGTCGGTGACGTGTCGGGTGGCACGGAGCAGATCGAACACTGTCGCGACGGCGCGGGCGGTGACGATCTGTTGCGGCTCGACCGATATCGCCTCTACCTTCGCGGTTAGGACGACGGCATTTGGTGCGTCAGCGAGCGCTTCCATGAGAAACTCCGCGCGACGACGACGCGGCTCGACCAGCGTCACCCGGGCGCCGGTCAGCAATGCCACGATCACACCGGGGAAGCCTGCTCCTGAACCGACATCGAGCCAGCGGGTCTCGGTATCGATCGAGCCGGCGAGCGGAATGAGTTGGGCGGAATCGAGCAGATGGCGTGACCAGATCGTCTCGAGCGTCGATCGGGCGACGAGATTCTGAAGCTCGCTTTCGCGGATCACCTGTTCGGCGAAGCGCGCTATTCTGGCGGTGGCGTCCGGGCCGAAGCGCTGCTCGATCCACGCCTTTGCGTCAGCCTCGGTCATGCGTTGGCCTTGGCGTAGAGCCACAGCGCGGTAAGCGCGGCGGGGGTTACACCGCGTACCCGTGACGCTTCGTCGAGTGTCTGGGGATTGGCGGTCTGGAGCCGTTCGCGCATTTCGTTCGAAAGTCCGTTGACGTTGGAGAGCGCGTCGCCGCGCGGAATGGCGATGGTTGCGTCGCGGCGCATTCGCGCGATCTCATCGGCCTGCCTTTGGAGATAGGGGGCATAGCGCGCATCCTCTTCGGCTTCGCGCAGCAGATCGAGGTCGATTCCCTCTTGCTCACCGCGCGCGATTGCCTCGCGCTGTTCGGCTCTGGCGGCGACATGGGCTTTGCGCGGCGCGCTTAGCAGTCCGTGCGCTTCGGCGATCGCCGATAGCCGCGTCTCCGCATTGTCTGCGCGTAACGCGAGCCGATATTCCGCGCGGGCGGTCAGCATCCGATAAGGTTCGGTTACACCTTGAAGCACCAGATCATCGATCATCACCGCGAGGTAGCTGGTCGCGCGGTCGAGCAACAACGGAGCTAGTTCCCGCGCGTGGGCCGCTGCATTCGCGCCCGCGACTAGGCCTTGCGCCGCGGCTTCTTCATAGCCGGTGGTGCCGTTGATCTGTCCAGCGAGAAACAGGCCCGGCATTGCGCCTAGCGCCAGCCGATGATCAAGCGCGCGCGGATCGACATGATCATATTCAACCGCATAACCGGGGGTGACGATCGTCGTATCGGTGAGGCCGGGGATTGACCGGACCAGCGCGATCTGAACGTCGGTCGGCAGCGAGGTGGAGATGCCGTTGGGATAGACCAGTGCGTCGTCCAACCCCTCGGGTTCGAGGAACACCTGATGCCCGTCACGATCGCCGAAGCGGCGAATCTTGTCTTCAATCGATGGGCAATAACGTGGGCCTCCGGCCTCGATCGCGCCGGTGTGGAGCGGCGAGCGGTGCAGGTTCTCACGGATGATCGTATGCGTCTGCTCGGTTGTCCGCGAGATTGCGCAGGCCAGTTGAGGGAGGGCGCGATCGCGTGTCATCGGCGACATCGTCCATTCGTCGACATCGGACGGTTGCGGTACGAGTTGCGCCCAATCGATCGTCCGGCCGTCGAGACGCGGGGGCGTACCGGTCTTCAGCCGGCGGACGGGAAGCTCCAGCGCGCGGAGTTGCTGGGCAAGCTTTGTTGCACCAGCCTCGCCGATCCGTCCGCCCTCCTCTTGCTCGTCCCCGCGAAAGATTCGGCCACCGAGAAACGTTCCGGTCGCGATAACGACCGAACGTCCGCGAATCTCACCGCCGTCGGTGAGGACGATGCCCGCGACTGCGCCCGCGTCTATGATGAGTGCAGCGACTTCGCCCTCGATGATCGAGAGATTCTGCTGATGCGCCAGTTGGGATTGGATCGAGCGAGCATATAGCACCCGATCTGCCTGGATACGCGGGCCTTGTACCGCGAGTCCCTTGCTCCGATTAAGCATCCGATGGTGGATCGCAGCTGCGTCCGCGGCGCGTGCCATCAGGCCGTCGAGCGCGTCAATCTCACGTACAAGATGGCCCTTGCCAAGGCCGCCAATCGACGGATTGCACGACATTACGCCGATACGATCGCGTCGATGTGAGATGAGTGCCGCGCGCGCACCGCGCCTCGCAGCGGCGCCAGCGGCTTCGGTGCCGGCGTGGCCGCCACCGATCACGATCACGTCATAGTCTTGTTCCACGTGAAACATCACTTCCCGATGCAGAAGCGCGCGAATAGCGCGTCGAGCATTGTTTCGGTCGCGTCCGCGCCAACGATGCTCGCCAATTGTCGCATCGCATAGCGCACTCCCTCGGCGCGTACCAAGAGATCAATCGCAAGGCCGTCGCCTGCAACCGAATCGCGCGCCGCGATGACGACCGCCCGCTGCTGCTCACGTAATGATGCGCCGCCGGTGGTAAGTACGGAGCCCACACGCTCCTCGATCGCGCTCCAAAGTCGATCAAGGCTACCGAGATCATCGCGTGATACCGCAATGCGATTGAGTGGAGCTTGCGCCCGTTCTGGCAAATCGCAACGCGGATGAAGCGCGATACTCGGCCATGCGATCGGAGCGGGGGCGTCGTCCAGCCATAACACGATATCGGCGGTATCGGCTGCCCGACGCGCACGTTCTATGCCGATCAGCTCAACCGGGTCGGAGGTAGTGCTTGCGAGGCCGGCGGTATCCACCATGGTAAACAACTGACCGTTTCGGACGACACGGGTTTCGAGAACATCGCGGGTGGTGCCCGCGATCGGCGTTACGATTGCCGCATCTCGCTCGATCATCGCATTGAAAAGAGAAGATTTCCCAGCGTTTGGTGATCCGGCGAGTACGATTCGGTACCCTTCACGCAGTCGCTCCACGGTCGGGCGCGCGAGAATAGTGTCGAGATCGTCCAGCCATTCGCGGATGGCCGCATCGAGCATCGCGGCGTCGGCTGCTTCGACATCGTCTTCGTCGCTGAAATCGATCATCGCCTCGATCCGCGCGGCGATGGCGGCAAGCGTCGTTAGCCAACGTGCGACGGCGCGACTGAGCTCGCCGTCGACGCTGGCGATCGCAGCCCTCCGCTGCATCTCGGTTTCGGCTTCGAGCAGATCGGCGAGCCCCTGCGCCTGCGCGAGATCGATCCGGCCGTTTTCCAACGCGCGCCGCGTGAACTCACCACCGCGCGCGCGTCGCAATCCGGGGGATGACGCGAGCGCGTGTTCCATTGCAGCGACGGTTGCGATGCCGCCGTGGAGATGGAGTTCGGCCAAATCTTCGCCGCTTGCACTATGCGGGCCGGGGAACCAGAGCACCAGCGCGTCATCAAGCAACGTGCCATCGCGGTCGCGCAGCCGTCGTAATGTTGCCCGGCGTGGGGTGGGGAGGGGGCCGGCCAGGGCCTCGACCGCGGCGCGGGTCTGCGAACCGCTGATCCGCAGCACCGCGATTGCCGCTGGCGGCTGGCCGCTCGAAACGGCGAAGATTGTATCCATCACCCGCCGGGCTTGGTCCCCGCCTCGAACAGGCGCTGCCAGAACGAAAGGCCAGCCTCGCCCATTGGTGCCCAATTCTTCACAATGTTCTCGAACATCTCCGGTCGCATTCCTCCGTCCATCGCTTCCTTCATCTTGGCAATATAGGCTTCGTGGATCGGCGTGAGATCGGGCAGCCCCATCAACCGGCGCGCCTCCTCGGGGGTGCAATCCACCTCTACATTCACTTTCATTCCCAAGCACTCCTTGAGCGGCGCGGCGTCGCACGATAGCGTTCCGCCAAGATGTATGCCCGCGATTCCACTGTTCTCGCAACGCCCGTCGGCCGTGTCCTGATCCAGGGGGGCGAGGTCGTGACGGGGATCACGATCGGCGTCGACGATGCGCCGCATCTGGCGAGTGCGGATGCTCTGCGCGCGGCGGCGGAGCAACTGGAAGCTTATTTCGCCGGGGAGCGTCGCGATTTCGATCTTTTGCTCGCGCCCGCGTCCACGCCGCGCGGTGGCGTGTTGCGCGCGGCGATCGCTGCGGTGGGCTATGGCGAGACCGCGAGCTATGGCGAGGTCGCGCGCGCGATCGGATCGAGCCCGCGCGCGCTCGGTCAGGCGTGTCGTCGGAATCCGTTTCCGATCGTTATCCCTTGCCACCGAATTATCGGCGGGGCGGGGCATTATTCCGCTGGTGACGGGCTTCCGACCAAGAACTGGCTGCTGAACCACGAACGTGATTGGAGTTGAATGATGGGTGAGATGATCAACGTCGAAACGCTGGATCACAATGGGGGCTTCGGCGCCTATGTCGCCAGACCGGCGGGAACGCCGAGCGCGGCGATCGTCGTGATTCAGGAAGTGTTCGGCGTGAACAAGGGCATCCGCCGCAAGTGTGATCGGTTGGCCGAGCAGGGCTATCTGGCGATTGCGCCCGATTTGTTCTGGCGGATGGAGCCGGGGATCGAACTCGATCCGGATGTTCCGGCGGAAATGCAGCGCGGGCTCGAGCTGTTCGGCAAGTTCAATCAGGACGCGGGCATCCGCGACATCGAGTCGACGATCCGCAAGGCGCGCGAACTGCTGGGCAATGGCGGCAAGATCGGTTGTGTCGGATATTGCCTCGGTGGCCGGCTCGCCTTCATGACGGCGTGCCGCACCGATATCGATGCCAGCGTGGGCTATTACGGTGTGGGTATCGACGGGCTTCTCGGCGAGAAGCACGCGATCGCGCGCCCGGTGATGCTGCACGTTGCCGGCGAGGACGGTTTCGTTGACAAGGCGACGCAGCAACTAATGCACGAGGGGTTGGATGATCTGCCCCGCGTCACGATCCACGATTATCCGGGCGAAGATCATGGCTTCGCGACCGAGATGGGCGATCGCCGATCTGAAAAAGCCGCCGATCTCGCGGATGAGCGGACGGCGGCTTTCTTCAAAGAAAATCTTTCTTAAATAATAACTTAGATCGGATGTCCGTCGGCGTCGCGAAGCACTTCGCGGCGACCGACGTGATCGGGGCGGCCTACGATGCCGTCTTTTTCCATTCGTTCGATCAGCCGCGCGGCGCTGTTGTAGCCGATGCGTAACTGGCGCTGGAGCCAGGAGGTGGATGCCTTCTGGCTCTCGCACACCAATTGGATCGCGGCGCGATATTGCTGATCCTCGGCTGAATCCTCGCCGGTCGGCGCGCCTTCCAGATCGAAGCTCTGCTCGGGCTCCTCGGTGACCGAGGTGATGTAATCCGGCGCGCCCTGCGCGCGCCAGTGATCGGTGACGGCCCGGACTTCGTCATCGGAAACGAACGGACCGTGGACGCGGACGATGCCCTTGCCACCCGGCATATAGAGCATATCGCCCTTGCCCAGCAGCTGCTCCGCGCCCTGTTCGCCCAGGATGGTACGTGAATCGATCTTCGAGGTGACGTGGAACGAGATGCGTGTTGGCAAATTCGCCTTGATCACGCCGGTGATGACGTCGACCGACGGGCGCTGCGTCGCCATGATCAGGTGAATACCGGCGGCGCGCGCCTTTTGCGCCAGCCGCTGGATGAGGAATTCGACCTCCTTGCCGGCGGTCATCATCAGATCGGCCAGCTCGTCGACGATCACGACGATCTGCGGAAGCACCTGATAATCGAGCTGTTCCTCCTCATAGACCGGCTGGCCGTTCTCGCCGAACCCGGTTTGCACGCGCCGGCCGAGCGGGGTGCCCTTGACGCGGGCAGCGCGCACCTTGTCGTTGAAGCTGCCGAGTGAACGGACGCCAAGCGAGGACATCTGCCGATAGCGATCCTCCATCTGCTCGACCGCCCATTTGAGCGCGCGCACCGCCTTCGCCGGATCGGTGACCACCGGGGAGAGGAGGTGCGGGATATCGTCGTACATCGACAATTCGAGCATCTTGGGATCAATCATGATCATACGGCACTGGTCCGGTGTGAGCCGGTAAAGCAGCGACAGGATCATGCAGTTGAGGCCGACCGATTTACCCGACCCGGTAGTGCCCGCGACGAGCAGATGCGGCATCGGCGCAAGATCCGCGATCACCGGATCGCCCGCGATATTCTTGCCGAGAATCACGGGAAGCTGGGCCGATTGATCCTCGAACGACTGTGATCCGACCAACTCGTGCAGCGACACCGTTTCGCGCTTGGCATTGGGTAGCTCGATGCCGATCACGGTGCGCCCGGGAATCGTCGCGACGCGCGCCGAGATCGCGGACATGTTGCGCGCGATATCGTCCGCGAGGCTGACGACGCGCGTCGCCTTGATGCCAGGAGCGGGCTCCAGCTCGTACATGGTGACGACGGGGCCGGGACGGACTTCCTTGATCTCGCCGCGCACATGGAAATCGTCGAGCACAGTTTCGAGCAACCGCGCGTTGCGCTCCAGCGCCGCCTTATCGATCACGTTGTTCTGCGACGGCGGAGCGGGAGTGAGCAGATCGAGCGAGGGGAGCACGTAATTATCGCGTAGATCGAGCTGCTGCTGGCGCGTCTTCGGTCGGACCACCGATGGTGCTAGCGCTCGCTCGTTGATTACGGGCCCGGGGCGTGGATCGGGTTGCGCCACCGGACGCGGGGCGACTGGCCGGCGCACCAACTCGAGCGGCACCTCCTCGTCGTCAATTGCCGCCGGGCGATCCCGCCGTGTGCGCCAGACGCGCGGCAAGGCGATGTCGATGCTACGCCCCCACAAGATCGCGCCGGTGACGCCTGCCACGATGCCGAGTGCGATCACCGCCCAATAGCTGATCGCCGGATTGCCGATGAAGGACAGTACCCAGCGGGCGGCGGCGACGATACCCAGCCCTATTGCGCCACCCCAGCCGAACGGCAATGCGGGCACGGCGCCATTGGCGACGCAGCCAAGTGCAGTGGCCATCAGCGATACGCCAAGCGCGGCGTTGCGAAGCATGCGCCCCCATTCGCCGGCTGGCTGATCCCGCCACAGCCGCAGCGCGACGATCGGCCCGATCGGAAGCAGTAGCGCCACCGCGGGACCCAATATGGTGAGCGCGATATCGGCGAACCACGCACCCGGCGCGCCGGCCAGATTGTGCAATCCGTCGCCCGCCGCCGTATTGAGCGCGGGGTCGCCCGGCGAATAGCTCGCCAGCGCCAGCGCCATCAACACGGTGGCCACGAAAAGGGCGAGAGCGATGACCATGGCGCCGCTGCGCACAGCCCCCGCTTTCACCGTTTCGCGCCACAGCGATGCGTCCGCCCGGCTCGCCATTGCCTTAAATTCCCCCAACGATTTCATGAAATCTGCCCGCTGGAATCATCTGCCTGCCCGAGTCCCGCGTCAAGCCGCAGCGATTGGCAGCGCGCCGGAACGCGGATAGAGCGTGGCGGATGGATCACGCTGACGTACTAATCCTTGGCGGCGGGCTGGTCGGGGCGACGCTGGCGCTGGCGCTGGATCGCCACGGCCTGCGCACGATCGTTGTCGATCCCGCCGATCCCACAATCACCCTTTCTGCCGGTTTCGATGGCCGCGCCTCGGCAATCGCCAGCGCCAGCCACCGAATGCTAGAGGCGATCGGCGTGGCTGAGGGGTTGGCAGGTCATGGTTGCGAGATACGGCATATCCGGGTGAGCGACGGGCTCGCGCCGGGGAAGCTCGATTTCATCCCCGATCCCGATGATGGCCCGCTGGGCACGATGTATGAGAATCGCCGGTTGCGGCTCGCGCTGGGCGACGCACTGAGCAAATCGACCGTCGATCTGCGGATGAAGACACGCGCGACCGTGGTTGAGCGAGGCCCGCGCGGCGTCACCGCGACGCTTTCGTCGGGCGAGACGGTGACCGCATCCCTACTGGTCGCGGCAGAAGGGCGTAACTCGCCGACCCGGGCGGCGGCGGGGATCGATGTCGCGCAATGGCGTTATGATCATAGCGCGATCATCTCCGCTTTCCATCATGAGCGATCTCATGAAGCGACCGCTTACGAAATCTTCTATCCTGCCGGCCCCTTCGCGCTGCTGCCGCTGGTCGATGACGAGATCGGGCATCGTTCAGCGATCGTTTGGACGGTGAAGGGGGCGGATGCGCCCGCGATGCTCAAGCTTGGCGACCGGGCGTTCCTCGCGGAAGCTGAAAAGCAGATGGGCGGCTTTTTGGGGCCGCTATCGTACGCCAGCGCGCGATCCAGCTATCCATTGGGCTTTCATCACGCGGCGAGGATCACCGCCGAGCGGCTCGCGCTGGTCGGCGATGCGGCGCATGGCATTCACCCGATCGCAGGGCAGGGGCTCAATCTCGGCTTCCGCGACGTCGCCGCGCTGGTCGAAGTGCTGGTCGAGGGCCGACGCCTCGGGCTGGAGGCGGGGGATGCGCAATTGCTCGATCGTTACCAGCGCTGGCGCAGCCTCGACACGTTGATGGTGGCGGGCGCGACGGACACGCTGACTCGGCTGTTTGGCGTGCCGGGCCGCGCGGCGAGCGCGATCCGGCGCTTTGGCATCTCCGCTGTCGATCGCATCTCTCCGCTGAAGGCGCGCTTCATGGCCGAAGCGCGCGGTGAGAGCGGGGCGATGCCAAAGCTGCTACAAGGGCTTACCGTCTAGGAGCGCGCGTTACGCCGCTAGCGGAAAGCGCAGCAGGCGGTTGTCGACCGGCACCAGCGCCTCCGCCGCATCGCCGATGGCGCGCGCGATTTCGTGGTGCGTCGCATCCAGCCCGCCGGTCAGCGCACCGAACGCGGGGAGTATCAGTTTACGATCGCTTGCGACGAAGCAGCGCCGCGATACCAGCCGGCCACGCACCCGGACACGCAAACGCGGATGGAAATGGCCGGAAAGCTCCGGGCGTGGATCAACTGGATCGGCTTCGTGGCGCAGGATCAGTCCATCGACCAATGCCTCGTCCACCACCTGGCCGCCGCAGCGATCGTCATAGATGCGATCGTGATTGCCGGTGATCCACGTCCAGCGCACTCGCGTCATCAGCGCAGCCAGCATCTCCCGCGCAGGCGTGGAAAGGCGCTCGCTGCCTGTGACGTCATGAAAGCTGTCGCCGAGACACCAAATCTCCCGTGCGTCGATCGCGCGGGCCAGTGTGGCGAGATCGGTGAGCGTCGCCATCGAATCATAAGGCGGAAGCATCTGGCCGGTGCCAGCGAAAAAGCTTGCCTTCTCCAGATGAAGATCGGCGACGAGCAATGCTTGCCGCGCCGGCCAGAACAGCGCGCCGGTGGGGAGCGCAATCAGTTCATGGCCAGCGAACGAAAAGGGAACCATCGCGCCGCAATGCCGCATGCGGGCGGCGCGATCAACCTGGGCGTATAGCGATTCCGCCAAAGGCGGCTCTCTGCGCTGTCGGTTCTCGCGCTCCACCTTTTCGCTTCGCCCTGACCTTACGCCCTACCCCGCGTAAGCCTTGACCAGATCGAACAGATAATCGCGACCCTGATAGAGCGCCGAGGCGCGAATCCGTTCGTCCAGCCCGTGGATGCCGTTCAGATCGGGCTCGAGGACAATACCCGGTGCGCCATAGATTGGCATGCCGATCTTGCCGAAGAACACCGCGTCGGTCGCGCCGGTGGACATCATCGGCAACATCGGCGTGCCGGGGAAATATTTCGCTGCGATCGTCTTCATGGGGCCGACGATTTTCGGATCGAGCGCCGGGGGCACAGCGACCGGGCGGACCGGCTGGTTGGCGGTGACGGTCACCTTGGGCCCGGCCAGTTCCTTCAGCTTGGCGAGCGTGGCGTCGACCGTTTCGCCCGGAAAAATGCGGCAATTGACGTTGGCGGTGGCACGCTGCGGCAGCGCATTCTCGGCGTGCCCGGCGTTGACCAGCGTCGCGACGCAGGTGGTGCGCAAGGTGGAATGCAGCACCTTGTCCCGGCTGACGATTGCATCGGCCTGCTT
Source organism: Candidatus Sphingomonas colombiensis (assembly GCA_029202845.1). NCBI lineage: Bacteria > Pseudomonadati > Pseudomonadota > Alphaproteobacteria > Sphingomonadales > Sphingomonadaceae > Sphingomonas > Candidatus Sphingomonas colombiensis. The sequence goes on from CP119315.1 coordinate 1,470,666, forward strand.
GTCCTGCGGATTGGCGAGCAGGCGGGAGATCGCGTCCGCCACCGGCGCGGGCACCGCTTGTTTTGTAGCGGCGAAGAAGGCGCGGGTCGTATCGGTGAACCTCACCGGAAATTCATAGCCTTGCACCGCTCGCAGCGCATCATCGAGTTCGTAGATCGCGTTATCTGGCGTCGGCGCGGAGCTGTGGCCGCCGGGGTTGGTGGCCGCGAAGGTAAAGTTCTGCGCCGCTTTCTCGCCGACCTGCACCGCGAGTAGCTCGGGCTTGCCATTGGCGTCGAAGCGGCCGCCGCCGCCCTCGTTCAGCCCGAATTCGCCGCTCACCAGATCGGGGCGATTGTCCGCCAGCCATTGCGCGCCGTTAAAGGCATAAGTGGTTTCCTCGCCGCAGGTCAGCGCCATCTTGATCGTGCGCTTCGGGCGAAAACCCTGTTCCTTGAAGCGGATCATCGAGTCCGCCCACACGGATGACATCGCTTTGTCGTCGACCGTGCCGCGCGCGTAGTAAAAGCCGTTTTCTTCGACGAGCTTGAACGGATCGCGCTTCCAGTCCTCGCGCTTGGCGGCAACGACGTCGATATGGCCGAGCAGCAACATCGGCTTGGCCTTCGCATCTGATCCCTTGAGGATCGCGACCACGCCGCCATCTTCGGGATGTTCGGGAACCGAGAACAAGGTGATATCGGAATCGCTGTAACCGGCGGCCTTCAAGCGCGTCGCGATCTGGCTCGCCGCCTTGGTGCAGCTTCCGACGCCCACGACCGTGTTGGTTTCGACCAGTTCTTTGTAGAGCGAGAAGAATGCCTTCTGGTCGGGGCGATCCTGCGCTTCAGCTATAGCTGGGGCAAAACCCAGCGCCGCGATTCCAGCCAACAGCACAGCCCGCATCCACTCTCTCCACAATGATCAAGTACCGATCGTTGCAGCGAAAGTTGCGTCGCGCAACTGTTTCAGGTCGGCTGCGCGTTGCGCGGCATGATGAAACGAACTTCGCGGTTTGCGAAATCGATATCAATCCGCCGGAACAGCTTGAGTGCGTCCATTCCCAGCATCAGCGCCGGGCGCCTATCCAGCCCGAACGCCTTGAACGGCGGCGCGTCATTCTCGGCATAAGCGATCGGCATGTCGTTGATCGTCATGGAGCCGAGCTTGATCGTGTTGAGCGCGGTATAGTTCACCGTCACCGTCTCACCCGTCACCCCGGTCAGCGTAATCGGAACCCCCTGCTTCCCATGGCGCATGACGGCGCGTTGCAGAGCCCGGTTACCCATCGTCACCGCCGATCCGGTATCGATGATCACGCGCACCCGCTCGCGGCCGACATAAGCCTCCGTCACGACGAGTTGCCCGAGCAGATTACGTGCCCTGACGACGATCTCATTGGGATCGTGCGATTCGAAAGAGGAGCGTCGCCGCGTGGGCGAGACGATCATGGATTGTTTGTCGAAATCGATCGCGAGCGTGTGACCTTGCAGCGAATCGATTCCAAGCATGCCGGGGGCGCCAAGGAAGCGCCCTTCCAGCGCGGGGGCCTCGATCCGTTCACCGCCCAGCGCGCCGACGGTGATCGAAGGGATGACGACCGTGGAAACCTCGCTCACCCCGGTCATCGCGGTGACGCGCACGCTAGGCCCGGCCGTCAGCCGCAAGACACCCGCCAGTTCGCGACTGACCACGGTGCGCTGCGCGCCGGTATCAATGATGAAGCGATACGGGCCGGCGCCGGCGATATGGACGGGAACGGTCATGCGTTCCCCGTTCGCGCCGAAGCTGAGCAGATCGCCCAGCGGCGGAATCGCATCCGTCGGGGGCGTGGCGGGCGCCGGTTGCTGCACCGGCGATTGCGCCGCGAGGAGCAGCAAGAGCGGCATGGCGAACATGCGTTTCATGAAGCGAAGGGTGCGCCCGATTCGGGCCTTTCGCAAGCGAAATCAATCCATCCGCATCGCATCCCGCGCGAGCGATTCCGCCTCCAGCAACAGCGCGTCGTCGGCGTGCCCGGTCGTCACCCGTTCGCGCCCAATCAGCACCAATACCGGGACCGCGAGCGGGGAAACGTGGGGCAGATCGACGTGGAGCATCGTATCCGCCGCGCGATCGAGCAGCGCGCCAAGCCGCCCCACATCGGTCATCCGCGCGCGCGCGTCGGCCCAGGCGGCCTCCAGCAACACGTGCCCCGGCTCGTAGCGGCGGAGCACATCGTAGATCAGATCGGTGGAAAAAGTGACCTGTTTCCCGGTCTTTCGCTTGCCGGGATGCTGGCGCTCGACCAGGCCGCCGATCACCGCGACCTCCCGAAAGGCGCGTTTCAGCAGGTGCGATTGCTGCACCCATTCGACAAATTCGGTTTCGAGGATATCGGGTGAGAACAGCGCCGCCGGATCGGTGACCGGATCGAGCGAATAGCAGGCGAGCGCATAGTCGGAAGCCACGAATCCCAATGGCTTGAGCCCCGCGCTCTCCATCCGCCGCGTCACCAGCATGCCGAGCGACTGATGCGCGTTCCACCCCTCGAAACTATAGGCGACCATGTAATGCCGCCCCTCATGCGGGAAGGTTTCGACGAGGAGCTGGTCGGGGCGGGGGAGCGCCGAGCGGCGATCCTGAATTTCCAACCACGCGCGAACATCATCAGGGAAACGGTGCCACTCATCGCGCGTCGCGAGGAAGCCACGGACCCTTTCAGCGAGATGTGTGGACAATGGCATACGACTGCCGCCGTACGTCGGGATGCGCGCCGGCCGCGCGGTGGCGCGCACGACGAGATCCTCCGCCTCGATCTTTTCGACCTCAAGGCTCATGCCCGCGAAGAAGAAGGTATCCCCCGGCGAGAGCGTCGCGGCGAAGCCTTCCTCCACCCGCCCGAGCGCGCGGCCGTTCCTGAACCGCACGCGCAGCATCGTCGCCTCGACGATGATCCCGGCGTTGAGGCGATGCTGCGCGACGAACTTCGGATGGCTCACCCGCCAGCGGCCGTCCGTGTCCTTCACCAGCCGGCGGAAACGATCATAGGCGCGCAGCGCATAGCCGCCGTCGCTGATGAACGCGATCACCCGCGCGAACGTTTCCGCGTCGAGCGCCGAATAGGGCAGCGCCGAGCGCACCTCGTCGAGTAAACCCGCCTCGTCGAACGACGCCGCGCAGGCGCAGGCCATGATATGCTGCGCCAGCACGTCGAGCCCGCCGGGGCGGAACGGCTCGCCATCCAGTTCGCCCGCCTCCACCGCGTCGATCGCCGCGCGCGCCTCGAGATATTCGAAGCGATTGCCCGGGACGATGATCGCCTCCGATGGCTCGTCGAGCCGGTGGTTGCTGCGCCCGATCCGCTGGAGGAGCCGCGACGAGCCCTTGGGCGCGCCCATCTGGATCACGCAATCGACATCGCCCCAATCGACCCCGAGATCGAGGCTGGCGGTGGCGACGAGCGCGCGCAGCCGCCCCGCGGCCATAGCGCCCTCCACCTTGGCGCGCGCCTCTTTCTCCAGGCTGCCGTGGTGGATGCCGATCGGCAGCTGGAGCGCATTTTCCTTCCACAGATCCTGAAAGATCAGCTCGGCGAGGCTGCGCGTGTTGCAGAAGACGATCGTCGTCTTGTGCGTCTCGATCTCGGCCATCACCTGCCGCGCGGCATAGCGACCGGAATGCCCCGCCCAGGGCACCTTATCCTCCGGCAGCAGGATCGCGATATCGGGATCGACGCCGGGATCGCCCTTCACCAATGCCACCGCGTCGATATCGCCATCGGGGGCGAGCCACGCGCGATAATCGTCGGGATCGGCCACCGTGGCGGACAGCGCGACACGGCGGCAGCCCGGCGCGATGCGCTGCAACCGCGCCATCGACAGCGCGAGCAGATCGCCGCGCTTGCCGCTGGCGAAGGCGTGCACCTCGTCGATCACGATCGTCTTCAGATCCGCGAACATCAGGAAGCTGTCGGGATAGGAGAGCAGCAGCGAGAGCGATTCGGGCGTGGTCAGCAGAATCTGCGGCGGGTTCACGCGCTGCCGCGCCTTGCGCTCCGACGACGTATCCCCGGTGCGCGTCTCGACGCGGATATCCAGCCCCATGTCCTCGATTGGCGTCATGAGGTTGCGCTGGATATCGACCGCCAGCGCCTTCAGCGGGGAGACGTAAAGGGTGTGCAGCCCCTCCGCCGGCTGCTCGATCAGTTCGGCCAGCGTCGGCAGGAATCCCGCGAGCGTCTTCCCCGCGCCGGTCGCCGCGACGAGCAGCGCATGGCGCCCCGCACGCGCCTCCGCCAGCATCGCGCGCTGATGACGACGCGGCTGCCAGCCACGGCTGGCGAACCATGCGGCGAGCGGGGCGGGGAGGGCGGGGGAAGCGACCACGAAGGCGCAATATGGGGCCGGTGCGGCGGGTTACGCCAGAGGAGACATGCGGTGGAGGAGGGGATCGGGCCGCCGCCACCCCAGCGCGAGGGGCGGGGGAGACGCCGGAATGCGAGCCTTCGCGATCGCGACCCTATGCCGCCCCTCCGGTCGCCCGGTGACGAATGCGCGGGATGCGGGTGAAATCGCCGACATCTTCGGCACGGGCAACAGAAGGCGATCAGTCTTATTGCCGGCGCTACCGCACCGCCGCGCCCTTCAGCTGTCGCTGTTCCGCGATTTCACCCCGTTGCGCCAGCCTTCCTGCCAGGCGACCATGAAGCCGCCCTTTTTATAGGGGCATACGGATTCAGGCCTGCCGCGCTTGCCGGCGGCAAAACCGTCACTCCATGCTTTTTCCTGCGGGTTCGCCACGTGTGATCTCCATGCTTTGCGGGCAGCGTATAGTGAGGTCCGCGCGCAATGCCATCCGATCGGGGGGGCAACGCGCCCGTTGCGGACGAGCGCGCTTCGCTATTCGGCCGCGCGCGATGCCGCCGGTGCTATCCATGGCAGCGCGTGGCCGGCGGCCTGCTCCGCGATCTTGCGTTGTTCGCGCACCTCCAGTCCCGGCGTGAACAGCAACGTGGGCGTATCCCGAAAGCGCTTGGGCGGCATATCGAGGAACAGGCGGAACTCGCGGTTGAGATGCGAAGCGTCGTAGAAGCGCAGCAACGCCTGTTCGCCATCCTCCGTGGGGGAAAAGCCACGCAGCATCGCCGCCATGTCGAGGAAGCGGCCGCGCCGCAGGACCGTCTTGGGCGGGTGGCCGAAATGGGCGCGGACGTGGCGATCCAGCCGGCGCGGGATCATCCCCAGCTCGCGCGCGATATCGGCAACCGGGCGGGAGGGATCGAGCCGGCTGATCGCCTCGAACCGTTCAAGCGCGGGGTCGATCTTCACCGCGCGCTCGTTGACGCGATCGCGCACCACCTGTTCGAGCCGGTCGAACGTCCGATCGGTCTGATAAATGTCCTCGCACGCCCAGCGCAGCGCTTCGCCCCATGCGCCGTCGATCGGATCGAGCCGATCCGCGATGCGGTGCGCCGGCAGATCGGAAAAGGCGAACCACGCCGCCGGCCGCAGGGCAAAGCCGGCCGCGATGATCGGCCCGGCGCAGCGCACCGGAAAGCGCTTGCGCTGCGCCCCGAAGATCATCGGGCCTTCATATGCGACCCAGCGGCCGCCGACCTGGGTTTCCCACTGCCCGATGACCGGCACGCGGATATAAGCGGTTTCGTGAAGCAGGAAGCTTTCGAGTATCGAATCGTCGGGCCGTTCGATGATCAGCAGGAAAAACCGGGCGACGAAAGGGGCGAGATCGGGCGGCGGGGTCCGGCTGAGCGACAGCGGATGCCCGTCATGCGAGGTGCCGGTGCGCGGGTTCAGGCCCATGGCGCTATTTCTATGTGGTTTTTCCGGCCGCCGCAATCGTGCCGTTGCACGCACTCAATAGGCCGTCTGCCCCACCACATTGCCCGGCGGGGAATAGCGACAGGCGAGGAAGTCATTGGCGTGGTTTGACGCCATGGCGCAGCCGATGCGCTGCGTTCCGCGCCAGACGATCTGGCTGTAATGCGAGGCATCCTGCCAGCGCCCGGTGTTGCTGAAACCCGGCGTGGTGGTGTTGACGTAGAAACGGCGCTCGCTGAGCCAATGGCCGAGCATCTCGTCGAAGCGATAGGCCTCGCGGGTGCCGGTCCACAGATTTTCGCCCTGCCGGCCGGGCCCCTGCGGCTGCTCGGCATGGGCGAAGCGCCCGGTCTGCGCCATTTCGGTGGCATAGACGCGCGCCGCGGTGACGAGATTCTCGTCCCATATCAGCGGGGGCAGGCCGAGCGTGGCGCGTTCCTCGTTATGACCGCGCAGCATCACCGATTTGAGCAACGCCTGCCCGCGCGGGGCCGGAACGTCGGAAATGCGCGGCTCTACGATACGTGGCGGGCTGTGATCGCAGGCGATGAGCGCGAGGGTGAACAACAGCGGGAGCGTGAAGCGGTGGCCTTTGGCTGGCATCATCGCCATATCGGCGAACACATGGCCGACGACAACTCCCTCGCGCTTTACGTCCACTGGCCGTTCTGCGTCTCCAAATGCCCCTATTGCGATTTCAACAGCCACGTCCGCGCCGAGGTGGATCAGGCGGCGTGGCGCGCGGCGCTGCTGGCGGACCTCGCGCATGAGGCGGCGGCATTGCCCGGGCGGCGCGTTACCTCGATCTTCTTCGGCGGGGGCACGCCCTCGCTGATGCCGCCCGAAACGGTGGCGGCGGTGATCGCCGCGGCGGACGCGGCATGGGGGATCGACGCGGATGCGGAGATCACGCTGGAGGCGAATCCATCATCGGTGGAGGCGGCGCGGTTCGGCGATATCGCGGGCGCCGGGGTGAATCGCGTCTCGCTCGGGTTGCAGGCGCTGGACGATGCGGCGCTCCGCTTTCTCGGCCGGGCGCATGACGTGGACGAGGGGCTGCGCGCGCTCGATACCGCGCAGCGCGCCTTCGCGCGGGTGAGCTTCGATCTGATCTATGCGCGGCCGGGGCAGGCGCCGGAGGAATGGGAGCGCGAACTGGCGCGCGCGCTGGCGTTCGGCACCGAGCATCTGTCGCTCTATCAGCTCACGATCGAGCCGGGGACGCGCTTCGCCACCGAGGCGGCGGCGGGGCGGCTGGCGATCCCCGATGGCGATGCGGCGGCGGACCTGTATGAACTGACCCGCGCGCTGACCTCTGCGGCGGGCCTGCCCCCGTATGAGATATCGAATCACGCACGCGCCGGGGCGGAGAGCCGCCACAATCTCGCTTACTGGCGCTATCGCGATTACGCCGGGATCGGGCCGGGCGCGCACGGGCGACGGCTCGGCGCGGCGACCCAGCGGCGGCGCAAGCCCGAGAACTGGCTCACCGCGATCGCGCGCAACGGCCATGGCATCGAGCAGGAAGAGGCGCTGCCCCCCGCGATTCAGGCGCAGGAGGCGCTGCTGATGGGGCTGCGGCTGGCGGAGGGGGTGGACCTTGCGCGCATCGCGCGGCTGGGGGATCGGCCGATCGCGGAACTGGTCGATCTCGCGGCGGTCACGCGGCTGGCGGGGATGGTGGAACGTGATGGCGACCGGCTGGCCGTGCTTCCCGCCGGGATGCTGCTGCTCGATGCGATCCTGCCGGCGATCGTGCGCGCGGGAGAGGGCTAAAGCGGATCGACAGGCCGCGCCGTCGTGCCGCAAATGGCGGCTTTCAGGCCGCCGCGATCCGGGTCACGAAATACCGGCAATTTCTGACCGTCGGGCCGCCCGGCGGCCATCTTCTCCCCCATTCGCCCGGCGTATGGCCGAGGACGAATGGGGGAGGTAGCGGCCTATTTGTCGAAACCGGACGGCGCGGGCGAGACGACAGTGGTGCCGCCATCCTTGATCTCCTGCACCTCCAGCGCGCGATCGGCCACGCCGTCGCGGCCGAAGCGGAACGCGCCGTCGATCCCGGCAAACCCCTCACCCGAGCGCAACCGCGCCTCCGGGAAGGGGGCGCCGATCCGCCAGTCGCGCGAGATCCGCACCGTCAGCAGCACCGAATCATAGCCCAGACTCGACAGGCGATAGGGCGCAGTGCCGAAACGCGCGCGATATTTGGTGGCATATTGGCGATAGAGGCCGTTCGACACGCTGGCGAACCACGCGCCGTCCAGCCCGCCGCGCCCGGCGACGCCGGTGTCCGAGTTCCACAATTCGGTGCCGAGGATGCGCACCGACGGGCTCTGCTTGCGCACCAGCGGCGCGCCGGCGGTCGCCGCACCGCCGCTATCCGCGATCAGCACCGCATCGAACGGCGCATCCTTCGCCATCCGCCCGATCGCCGCGGCCATCGCCGTCCCCGAACGATCATAGGTTTGCAGCGAAACCACCTTGCCGCCGCCGCTCTCCACCGCGCGCAGGAAGGAGGTGGAGGCGCGCGTGCCATAAAGCGAATTGGGGATCAGGCCGCCGAAATTGGTGACGCCCCGGCTGCGCGCATAGGAGACGACGCGATCGATCGATGCGCCCGGCGTATATCCCATCAGATACACGCCCTCGCCCGCCACCGAGACATCGTTGGAATAGGATAGCACCGGCACTTTCGCCGCGCGCGCGATCGGCGCGATCGCCCGCACGTCTTCCGCGAGCAGCGGGCCGAGGATGAGTTGCGCGCCATCGGCGATCGCGCGCCGCGCTGCGCCGGCGGCGCCGGTCGCGGTATCGTAACTGGTGATTCGCACCTTATCGTTGCGCGAATCGAGCAGCGCGAGCTGGGTGGCGTTGGCGAGGCTCTTGCCCACGCCCGCATTGGTGCCGGTGAGCGGCACGAGCAGGGCGACACGGTTGCGCGCGGTATCGTGCGGCAGCCCGGCCTGCACCTCCGTCTCCGACACCGGCGGGGGTGCCTTTTGCACCGGCACCGGGGCGGGGCCGCGCGGCACCACCGTTTGACACGCGCCGAGCAGCAGCGCGCCGGCAATCGCCGCCACGCGGAATATGCCGCGTGCCCGTTGCGGCATGGTCATCGCTTCTGCCATGAAACCCCTCGTGAATTCATTATCCCCCGGCCTCTACATCGTCGCGACCCCGATCGGCAATCTTGCTGACCTATCTCCGCGCGCCGCGGAGGTGCTGGCGCACGCCGACCTGATCGCGGTGGAGGATACACGGGTCACCGCGACGCTGCTGCGCCACATCGCGGCGAAGCGGCCGATGCAGGCCTATCACGATCACAATGCCGATGCGGTGCGCCCCGGCCTGATCGCGCGGATGGGGAGCGAGGTGATCGCGCTGGTCTCCGACGCGGGGACGCCGCTGATCTCCGATCCGGGATACAAACTGGTCCGCGATGCGCGCGCGGCCGGGCATCAGGTGGTGACGATTCCCGGCCCGTGCGCCGCGATCGCCGCGTTGACGCTGGCCGGGCTGCCGACCGATCGTTTCCTGTTCATGGGCTTCCTGCCCGCCAAGGCCGGTGCGCGCGCCACCACGATCGCGGAGGTGGCGGCGATCCGCGCGACATTGGTGTTCTACGAAAGCGGCCCGCGACTCGGGGCGGCGCTGGCCGCGCTGGCGGAAGGGCTGGGCGATCGCGAGGCGGCGGTGACGCGCGAGATTACCAAGAAGTTCGAGGAAGCGGTGACCGGCACGCTCTCCACGCTCGCGGCGCGTTACGCCGATGCGCCACCCAAGGGCGAGATCGTCATCGTCGTCGGGCCGCCGGGCGAGGCGCCCCCGGCCAGCGCCGAGGATGCCGACGCCGCATTGGCGGAGGCGCTGACGCGCCTGCCGGTGTCCAAGGCGGCGGGGGAGGTGGCGAAGCGGCTCGGGCTCGATCGCCGTGCGCTCTATGCGCGGGCGATGGAGATCAAGGGGTGAGCGACAGGCGCGCCGCCGAAGCGGCGGGCCGGCGTGGCGAGCGGCTGGCGGCGTGGTGGCTCAGGCTGAAGGGCTGGAAGGTGGTGGCGCAGCGGGTGCGCACCCCGGCGGGAGAGGTCGATCTGGTGGCGAAACGCGCGGGCCTCGTCGCCTTCGTCGAGGTGAAGACGCGCGCGCGCGCCGCCGATCTCGACTTCGCGATCGACGCGCGGCGGCTGGCGCGGGTCGCGGCGGCGGCGGAGCTGCTGATGCCGGTCTATGCCACCGAGGGCGAGGATATCCGCGTCGACGTGATCCTGCTCGCACCCGGAGAACGGCCGCGGCATATCGAGAATGCGTGGATCGGGTGAGGCGGCGTCAGCGCGCGGACAGGAGATCGCCTGCCCGCAATTTACCGTATTGAGCCGCGCGGCGAGCCAAAGCGTCCAGCCGCAGTGGCGGCGAATCGAACACGGCGATCGCGAAAGCCGCAACCGCCACGCCGGCGAGGAGATCGGCGACATAATGGCCGCCCATCGGTATCGCCGCCGCCAGCATCGTCAGGTTAAGCGCCGCGAACGGCCAGCGTAATCCGCGAATCCGCCAATATCCGCGCGCGAGCAGCACCGATGCCGCCGCGTGAAAGCTCGGGAAGGTGATCATGCCGCCAAGACAATCGTTGCCGATCATCGTCAGCGATGGCGCGCGCAATTTCGCCAGCAGCCGAAGCTGGTCCGACGATACCGTCGCGCTCGTCGCCGATACGAGCGAGGCATTGACGTGATGAAAGGCATAGGCGCCGACGCCGGGATATAGCGCGAACACCATCGCGCAAATCATCAGCGACAAGGCCCACATGCCGATAAACCGCCAGCTTTCCTGCGGGCGTCGCGACCCGCAGAAAACGGCGATAAGCAAGAAGGGCTGCCACGCGAGGCTGTGATAGACCCATTCGCACAGTCGCGCCGTGATCGGATGCCGCGAGAACCATAGCGCCAGCGCGGGCCAATCCAGCCACGGCGCGATGACCGCATCGGCCCGCGCAAGAAGCGCATCGACGAAAGGCTGCCCGTGCGTCGCGAGCAGCGCGATCTCCAGCAGGATCAGCAGGATGATCGTGAACAGCGCGGTCATCGCCAGGATAGCGCTCGCCAGCCTCGCATAGCCGCGTTTGAACAGGCACCAGGCCGCCGCCGCGACAAAGGCCAGAAAAGAAATCGTCGTCACAAGGTCGCCGGTGTCGAGCAGCAGGTTGCGCGAGCTGCACCCCCTTATCAGCGCGACGATCAGCCCCAGCCCCATGATGCCGACCGCCAGGGCATGCTGTGCGGCGGGCGTTCGTGCGATCATCCTTCCATTCCCTGCGCGGCAAGTGGTGCGCGTCGTTTATGGGAGGGGCGGCGTTGATATTGGGTTATCGATCCGCGCCGGCCCGTGACTCTCCGGGTTCTCGCACCTACAGCGCATGTCGCCGCGAACCATGATGGAAAACATCGCATGACCCTCACCGTCGCCGTCCAGATGGACCCCATCGAAACGATCAACATCGCGGGCGATTCGAGTTTCGCGCTGATGCTCACCGCGCAGGCGCGCGGACATCGCGTGTTCCATTATGCGGCGAGCGATCTCAACTGGTCCGACGGGCATTTGTGGACACAGGCGCGCCCGGTGACGGTGCAGCGCGTCGTGGGCGATCATTTCCGCTTCGGTGATCCGGTGCGGCTCGATCTCGGCGACGAGGCGGACGTGGTGCTGATGCGGCAGGATCCGCCGTTCGACCTCGGCTATATCACCGCGACGCATCTGCTTGAGCGAATCGCCGACCGCACGTTGGTCGTCAACGATCCGGCCAGCGTGCGCAACGCGCCGGAAAAGGTGTTCGTGCTCGATTATGCGCGGTTCATGCCGCCGACGCTGGTGACGCGCAGCCTTGATGAGGCGCGGGCGTTCCTGAAGCAGCATGGCGCGATCGTGGTGAAGCCGCTCCACGGCAATGGCGGCAAGGCGATCTTCCGCGTCGGGCCGGAGGGAGAGAATCTCTCCGCGCTGATCGAGGTGTTCAACACCGCCTATCGCGAACCGCATATGATTCAGGCGTTCCTGCCCGACGTGGCGAAGGGCGATAAGCGCATCGTGCTGGTCGATGGCGAGATCGCCGGCGCCATCAACCGCCTGCCCAGCGAAGGCGAGTTCCGCAGCAACCTCGCGGTGGGCGGCTCGGCCGAAAAGACCCAACTGACCGAGCGCGAGCGCGAGATCTGCGCCGCGCTGGCGCCGGAGCTGAAGCGGCGCGGGCTGATCTTCGTCGGCATCGATGTGATCGGCGGCGAATGGCTGACCGAGATCAACGTCACCTCACCGACCGGGATCGTCGCGATCGAGCGGTTCGACGGGACGGATGTGAGCGCGATGATCTGGGACGCGATCGAGCGCAGGCTGGCTCGCTAAAGGGTTAGCCGCTCGGAAAAGATGCGCCGCGCGGCCATTGTCACGCGATGCCGAATTCCGCCGGGGTGAAGCGCCATGCCTCGTCGCTCATCTCGCGCGTCGCCAGCAGGCCGTCACTCGTCGCGAGGAAGGCCCAGCTCGAATGCGGGCGGGGCGGCGGGATAAGGGCGGCCGGGTCGAGCACCGCCACATTGACGCCGCCCGCGCGCCGCGCTGAGGGCGTGCGGATCGCGGCGACGCCGGCAAGCCGTGCCACGGCCGCCAACGCCTGTGTCGGCGCATAATCGCTTGGATGGGTCCAGCGGCCGGGTGGATCGGCGAAGGGCGAAGCGGTGAGGTCGATCGCGCGCTCCGCCCTCGCCAACACCGTGAAGGCCGACATCGGCGTCGGCGTGCGCGGTCGCACGAAGCCCGGCGAACGTGAGAAACCGATCAGCCGCCAATAGGCCGTCTCGGCGACCGCCGTCGCGATATCCTCCGCCGCGTAGAAAATCCCCGGTAGAACATCCGCCGCGCGGAACCGCGATGGGCGCCCCAGCCCGTAACGGAACGGCGAGGCGAGCAGCCATGGGAGCCCTCGCGCCGCTTCTGGAAGGGGGGGCTTCACCTCATCGGCAAGCGCCTCCAACAGATGCTGATCGGCCGCATTGGCGGCGAGGCGGTTGGTCGAAATGCGGTGCTGCGCCTCGACGATACGGATCACACGGTTGCGATACGGATGTGCTTCGGCCGCGAGCATCGCGGCATCGGGTGGCGCAAGCGTCATGCCGGGCAGGGGGCGTGTGGACCGCGCGACAGGCAATGCCGGCGACGCGGAAACGGCGCCTTTACGTGCTTTCGGCGCGCGCCTGACACAAGCGGGCCGCGTTCCGGTGCGCGGAAACCCACCATCTTCGCCGGCTCGCACCGCATTCGCACGCTCACCTCACACCCGCGCGCGCAGGGCGTCGACATAATCCCCGGTGCGCAACAGCCCGCGCACGGTCGCGATCAATTCGAGCGGCGCCGCGCCGAGATCGACATTGGGCGTGGCCAGCCACGAACGCACCGCGATATCGTCCTGCCCGAGCCAGCTATCGAGCGAGCGAAACAGCCGGAGCAGATGCTGCGCAAGCTCGAACGGCTTGCTGCCGGGTTCGAGCCGGTAACTGCCGCTGCGCAAGCGCGAAACGGTTGGCCCGGAAAGCCCGAGCACCGCGCCGAGTCGTGCGTTCGACAATTGCCAGAATTCCGCGATCCGCGTGATTGCCTCGCTCAGCACGCGTGGTGCGTCGGGGATGTGCGCGGCGTTTGTGACGGCGGCCATGTTTCGCTCCTATGAACGATATATAGCATATTCATTCATAAGAACAATGGCGTGTCGTTGCGATATGTGTCGCCATCCGCGGAGATCGCGGCATGAAATGAAACGATCCTGGTGAAGACATGAGGCGACGGCATGACCAGCAAAGGGGCGCGCCGGTCGACCGCATTTCCTCGCAGCCGCGAGCGGGGAACCGCTCGGCCGCGACGCGGCGCCAGCCATCGTCGCCGCGCGCGTCGGCGCGGCATTTTTCCTGAGCGATGTCGTGATGCCGGCAGGCGCGCGTGGCGATCGCTCGCCACGCGCGCAGCCACCTCGCGCGCTTCCTTAACCCCCGCGCGAGGCCTAATGCGCGCCAGCGATCAGGCGGTGGTGTAGCGCACCGTCTGACGCGTGGCCTTGCGTCGCATCCCCATGGCCACAGCGCCGAAGCCAAGGATCATCAGCGCCCAGGTCGCCGGTTCGGGAACCGCCGCGACATTCACCGAGAAGGATCCGATGTTGTTCGACCATTGATAGCCGTCAACCGTCGCCAGATAGAGCGTCGTCGCCCCGGTCGGCACGAGGAAGCTGCCACCCGTGCCGATCAGGAACGCGTCATTCATGCCGAGATTGTTGAACACCCCGATCAGCCCGTTGAGCGGCAGATTGGAATAGCCGTTGACGATTTCCGTGAAGCCGTTGGCGGTGACGCCAGACGATGCGATGCCGCCCGCGCCGTCCGGGCCGGACAGCGTGCAGCCGGGGCAATTGCTTACCTGACCCGTCGCGCTGATCGACAGCGTCTGGCCACCGGTGACCGCCACGCCGATCGGCGAATTGGCGGCGGCTGTATCCGTAAAGCCGTTCATATCGACGCTATTGCCGCCCGACGCGCCGGCGAGGAACGGGTTGGACGTGCCGGGAACGACATAAGTCGCCGCGTTCGCAGCTCCCGCCAGGCTTATCGTGCCCGCCGCTGCTATAGCCAGTGCCTTGAGTTTCATAAGAACCTCCGCATGTGTCGATCGATGACGGCGCTCCCAATCGCCGCGGTGAGATCGGTTGAAAGGGTATTCACACGCGCCGGCACCCGTCAATTCCGCGCATTCGTCGAACGCGGCGCATGCGCTCCTTTTCGGGACAGTCCGCCGCCGCGGTGAGATGAAGCATGAGGTGTCGAGGGTGGAAGTGGCCGGGAAATAGCCCTTTTCGTGTCACGCCAATGTCACAGGGATTGCCCTACTCGACATGTTCCTTGCCACGCAGCGCGTGCACGACCGGCGCGGCGGGGGCATCGGCGAGTTGCACCACCGCGTCATGCGCGCCGGCACGGCCGCTGCCGCACAGCACCGTGACGGCGGGATCGCTCCGGAGCAGCCCGGCGAGCCGATCGAGATCGGCATCGGCCGGTAATGGTCGCGGCGCTTCCGGCATCGGCCAGCGTCGCAGCGGGAAGATCCGCGACATTCTGTTTCGGCGCGCCGCGTCTCCGGTCAGCAATCGGCCCCGGCGGAAACCAAACGACCGTTTCGGGATACTCGATCCACGCGAGCGAATGACGAAAATGGCGCGTCTGGGGCGGGGGCGGCGCGCCGGGCGATGCCGAGGCTATTGCAGCGGCCCCCGATAAATCCCTTCGCTGTCGAGCGCATCGACGAGCAGGGTGGGGTCGATCTCCGCCCGGTGCAGCGGCGGCCGCGAGAAGCGCGCGCGATAATCCGCCGGGGCCACGCCCATGCGACGCACAAACGTCCGGCGCATGCGCTCATAATTGGCGAAACCGGCTTTCCACGCGATTTGATCGACGCGTTGCGCCGTCCGCTCGAGCAGGCGCTTGGCGATTTCCAGCCTGATCGTCTCCACCCATTCGGCGGGCGATTTGCCCGTCGCGCTTTCGAAGGCGCGATAGAAGCTGCGCAGGCTCATGTGCGCGCGATCGGCCAAGGCTTCCGCCCGCAGGTCATCGCCGGGATGCTCGATGATCCAGCGCAGCAGCGGCGCGATCGGCCCTTCCACCGTCTGGCTCACCAGTTCCTTGCTGAATTGCGACTGGCCGCCCGAACGCTGCAGAAAAACGACGAGGTTGCGCGCGACGATCAGGGCGAGCTCGCGGCCGTGGTCTTCCTCCACCATCGCCAGCGCCATATCGATCCCGGCGGTCATCCCGGCCGATGTCCATACGCCGCGATCCTCGACGAAGATCGAATCGCGGTCGACGTCGACCGCGGGGTATCCGGCCTGAAGCGCATCGCAATTCATCCAGTGGGTCGCCGCCCTGCGCCCGTCGAGAAGGCCGGCTTCGGCCAAGGCGAAGGCGCCCATGCACACCGATGAGACCCGCCGGGCTCTGCGATGATTTCGTTGCAGCCAGCCGATGACGCGCGGATCGCGGCACGCGGGATCGAGGCCGCCGACAACGATGATCGTGTCATATTCATCGGTCGCCAGCTCCCGCATCGCCAGCGTCTCGACTCGAATTTCCTGCAGCGTGCGCGTGAGGCCGCCATCGGGTGAGAACAGATCGACGCGATAGAGGTGTCTGTCGGCCGCTCCCAGGTGCACAAGAAAGCGCGCCGCGCTGTGAAAAACCTTATCCGGGCCAGCGATATCAAGCAGATCCGCGTCATCGAACGCGATCATGGCGATCCGCTTCACGATGGCGTCCATGATGTGCCCTCCAATCGTGAGATGGCACATAGCAAGCGCCATCGGTGGCAGTTAACCATCACGCATTCTGGCGCAAATGACAAACTGCCCTCGATATGTGCCGGGTGGGTCGCGCAATTGCGGATGGGCAAAATCCGCCGGAATTTGGTCGCAATGACGTGTGCTTCTGTCGTATGCGCAATTACGACAAGACGTGGCGACGCGCGTTACGCGTCGCCACCCCGCGACCCAGCCGGTTCAACGTTGCGCGACTTCGATCGCGCCCGGATTGCTGGCGATATTGGTCCGGATCTGTTGTTGGACCATGCTGATGTCATACTGTGCATGCGCGAACGACGTGTTAAAGCATTGCCGTTGCGCTGCTTCCATGGCGAGCGGCAACCGTGCGTCCGAAAAATCGCAAACCCATTTTGCTGCCCCTTTCGCCCGCATCGTCAGTCGCCTGACACCCTCGTCGCTCGACATATTGAGATCAGCGTAACTTACCCGCATCGTGCGGAACTGTTCAGGCGGCGCCTTTACGGTGACTCGTTCGGCGCTTCCAGGCATCGCGACAAAGGATAGGCCAGCCGCAACAATGATTTTGATAGTCATGTTCATGTCGTCACCCTTCCAATTCGAACGGTGGATACGAAGCCGAAGATCGGCCGTCGAAAAACGCACAAGAACACGCAGCGCGCGACGCGTTATCTATGGAATAGACAGAAGCAAATCGTGTTTAACGACATGCATCAATCCCCCAACAGCCAAGACCAAGCGCCGCGATTTTCGGTCACGACCCTGTTCAAGACAGCGCTGAATTCATGCGTCCGATCGCTTTAAGCAGCGATCGTGCGGACAATAGCTCGCGGATTCGTCATCTGATATGACAAGAACCGGTCAATTTCTGCCAACCGACCGGCAGGACGATCGCCCGATCCGATGGATCGCCGCCATATCCTTTCAAAGCCGGGACAGGTTGAGCCAGCGCCGGTCGCCAAGCCACACGCGGTCCAGCGCCTTGCGCGCGGCGGCGGCTTCGGGGCGCGCGCCTCGCGCCTCCTCGCTCTGTGCCAGGCCGTAAAGCGCCCAGCCGTTGGACGGCGTCTGAACAAGCGCGGCGCGAAACGCGTGGCTTGCTTCCTCGGCCTTGCCCGCGCGCAACAGCGCCGCGCCCAGCGACTGGCTGACCGGATAATACCAGAACGGCGGTTCCTGATAGGCGATCGTCCGCTCGATCGCGATGGCCGCGCGATAATGGCCGGCCGCCGCGTCGAAGCGGCCCTCGGCGAAGGCCAAGCGCCCGCGCGCGACCTTTTCAGCGAGCGCGATGAGGTCCGGAGCGGGAACCCCTTGCGCCACGAGGTCGGCGATCGCCGGCGCATTGCGCAGCGCCTCGAGCGCGGCGATCTCGCGATCGAACCCCGCACGGTCGCGGCGCGCGGCATGGGCCACCGCCCGTGCATAATGGCGCATCGCGGCCGCATAACCCAGCCGTGGATCAGGCGCCGGCATCGCCAGTATCGCCTCGGGCGCGGCGAATTGCGCCATGGCGAGAAATGGCGCCGCGTCGATCGCCTGCACCCAGCCGATCCGTGCCGAGGTCGCCGGATCGAGGACGGCCCGCAGCCGCCGCGCTTCGCGGATGGCGGTGCGCATGTCGCCCACCATCTGTGCCGAAGTGACGATGAAATGGATATTGTGCGGATAATAGCCGTAACGGACGAGGCCCTGATCGTTCGCGGCGCGGATATAGGCTTCGTCCGCGCGCGCGGCATCGACATTCACCCGGATCGAATCGGCGTGGCGACCGAGCAGCTGATAGATATGCGCCGGCATATGGACGAGGTGACCGGCATGAGGGGCGAGCGGTGTCGCCAGCCGGTCCGCAGCCGTTTCGGCGCGACGCGGATCGGCGCTGTTTTCCATCAGGTGGATGTAAAGATGGTTCGCCTGCGGGTGGACCGGATTGCGGGCGAGCACGGCTTCGGTAAGGCGCACCGCCTCCGCGGAGCGGCCCACCGGGGTGCGCTTGTCGGCTTCCCAGTAGTTCCATGGCGTGGTGTTCATCGCCGCTTCGGCCGCCAGCACCGCCACGTCATCCAGCTCGGGAAAACGTCGCGCGACCGCCAGCATCGCATCGGCATAAGCGGCATCGAGCGCCGATCGATCGGCGGCCGGATCGATCGAATAGCGCATCGCCGAGGCCTCGATCAGCGCCTGCTCCAGCGGTGAGCCGGTCGCGCGCAGCGCTTTGGCGCGGGCGAGCGCGGCAAGCGCGGCCGGGCGATCGCGATCCTCCATCGGCGCGTTGATGTTCGGGCCAAGCGCGATCGCTTCGCCCCACCAGCACAGCGCGCACCCCGGATCGAGCCGTTGCGCTTCGCGGAACGAGCGAACGGCGCCGGCATGATTGAAGCCGTAGCTCAGCATCAGGCCCTGATTGAAATAGCGCGCGGCGAGGGCGTTGTTCGTCGTCAGCGGCAGGCGTGTGGCGCTCAGGTCATCGAAAAGCGCGACGGGCATGTTCTGCCCGCTTGGCGGAACAGCCGCCTGCCGTGCCGTTATCAGATGGCTTTTCAACGCATCCCGGGCACGCGCGCCGCCGCAGATCGACTGTGCCGACCTGACCGGATCGAGCGCGGCAAGCATCGCGGCAGAATATCCCTCAGCGGAGAAGCTCGTCAGCAGGAAGCTGGCGCCGCAAAGGATGCTTGTCTGTAAGAGCTTCCGCATCGCTGATCCTCCCAAAACCGTGCGATGTCATGGTCTGGTGCAGCAAGCGGTCCGATCAACTCACGCAAATGCTGGCTGCGAGTACGCGACGGCAGGTTGTATCATCGTTCCCGGGCCGAAACAACGCGCGCGGCTATTCCGGGAGCACGGGTTTTGCTTCCCCGCCGAGGAGTGCCGGACCAACGGAAACGCGCTTGTGCCTCAGGCTGTCCACTCGGATGGATCGGGCTCTTCGCCGATCAGCGCAAGGCCGTGCGCGATCGAGGTCAGTTCGCCACCGGTCGCGATGCGCTCGGCGCCGAAGCGGCGTTCGAAGATCGCGCGGATCGCCGGGATCAGCGAGGAGCCGCCGGTCAGGAATACGCGATCGATCGCTTCGGGAGCCACGCCCGCCCGCTCGATCGCGGTGTCCATTGCCCCCTCGATACGCTTCAGATCGTCGGCGATCCATTGCTCGAAGTCGGTGCGGCGCACTTCGGCGGTGATCTCCACATCGCCGCCGGTGAAGCGGAATTCGGCGCGATCCTCGCTCGAAAGCGCGCGCTTAAGGCGGCCGATCGCGTCATATAGCGGAAAGCCCTGCTCATGCTCGATCAGCGCGATCATGCGGCCGATCGGCACGGGATCGAGCGCATCGCGTTGCAGCCGGCGCAGCTCCTCCAGCGTGCGGCGATTGCGCATCAGCGCGAGGCGGGACCAGTCCGCGAAGTCGGTGAAATAGCCGCCGGGAATCTCGAGCAGCTTGCCGAACGAGCGATAGCTGCCGCCCTTGCCCAGCAGCGGCGCGACCAGCTTGCTGACGATCCGCTGGTCGAACCGGTCCCCCGCGATGCCTACGCCGGCGGAGGCGAGCGGCACACAGCGGCGCGCGGCACCCGGCGCCGCGATACGGACGAGCGAGAAGTCCGTCGTCCCGCCGCCAAAATCCGCCACCAGGATCGTCGCCGGCTCCGCCAGCCGCGAGGCATAGCTGTGCGCGGCGCCCAGCGGCTCATAGACATAATGAAGCTCGACGCCGAAGCCTTCGAGCATGAGATCATAGCGTTTGCGGGCGAGCGCGGCGTCGGGCCGCGCCCCGGCATATTCGACCGGGCGCCCGACGATCACGCGATTGGGCCGTGCATCGAGCTTCCCGCCGGCATGCGCGACCAGTCGCTGGAGCAGCAGCCGGCCAAGATCCTCGAAACGGAATGGCTTGTTGAAGATCAACGCCCGCTCGAACGTGGTGCTCGCGGCGACACTTTTGAACGATTGAATGAAGCGACTGTCGAGCGGCGACTGGAGATATTCCGCGATCGCCCACGGCCCGGCCTCATGCGCCACGCCGTTCCACGCCTGCTCTTCTTCCCAGAAGCAAAGCGCTGAGCGGAACACCCCGTCGCTTGCCTCCGGCCCGGCGAATTCGACCATCCGGGATTCGCCGCTGCCGTCCGCCAGCGCGGCGACGGTATTGGTGGTGCCGAAATCGAGCCCGAGCGCGATCGCGGCGGATGCGCTGTCCACACCATGCTCCTGCGTGATTTGAAAACCGGCCGGCGACCGGGGCGGGGCCTATGCCACCAGCGAGCGGCGCATGCAACGATCGCGATGCGCTGGACAGGCGCCGCCGCCGCTGGCTATCGCCGCGCCGATGCCGATCATTGCCACCATCATGAACTCGACCACGGGCCAGCCGATTCAGCGGTTCACCTTCGGCCGCGTCCCCAAGCCCTGGGTTTCCTTCACGCTGGAAACCGGCGAAATGGTGACTGCCGACCGCGTCGACATCGGCAAGCCGGCGCCGGGCAAGGTCGTGGTGCCCGTTTCGGTGTGGGTGACGCCGAAAGATAGCTAGCCGCCCCATGGCAACGGCCGGGAATGCAGGTCGCGCGCCGCATTCATCCCGCGAACGGTCAGCGCGGGCCCTTGAGCAAAGCGTTAACCATTCCTCCGTATCGCATTGT
Source organism: Candidatus Sphingomonas colombiensis (assembly GCA_029202845.1). NCBI lineage: Bacteria > Pseudomonadati > Pseudomonadota > Alphaproteobacteria > Sphingomonadales > Sphingomonadaceae > Sphingomonas > Candidatus Sphingomonas colombiensis. The sequence goes on from CP119315.1 coordinate 1,491,473, forward strand.
CGCATGCCCCCCGCCATGCCCGGCGCGCGGCGGAGCGACGACGATGGCAAAACGATTCCCCGACTTAGGGTCCAATCGGCACCCCTTCCAGAAACCGCTGCTGCTCTATGGCGTGCTGTGTTTCGTGTTCGGAATGGCGATGTACCTGACCGGGGTTCTGCTCGTCTTTCCGCGCTATCTGCTCAATCTGCATGCTCTCCTCGATCCGGTGGCCGAGGCGCTGGTATGGTATAGCGGCGTGCCGATCATGATCGGCATCGCGCTGTCGCTGTTCGATCTGCTGTACATGCACAAGCACAAGAAGCCGAACGTGCCGGTACGCTTCACGCCGGTGCAGCGCCGCCGTGTCACGGTTGCGCTGACGGCATATAATGATGAGGACAGCATCGCCGGCGCGGTCGAGGATTTCCTGCTTCACCCGCTGGTCGAGCGCGTGATCGTGGTCAGCAACAACAGCAGCGACCAGACGTTCGAGCGGGCCGCGGCGGCCGGTGCGCTCACCTTCAACGAAACCGCGCCCGGCTATGGCCGTTGCGTGTTCCGCTGCTTGAGCGAGGCGGTGCAGTTCGAAGACACCGAATTCGTGGTGCTATGCGAAGGCGACAGCACGTTTCGCGCCTATGACATCGAGAAGCTGCTCGCTTATGCGCCGCACGCCGATATCGTGAACGGCACGCGCACCGTGGAGCCGCTGCGCCAATATCTGACGCAATTGAGCGTCTTCATGTATTACGGGAATATCTTCGTCGGAAAGCTGCTCGAGGCGAAGCATCTCGGTCGCGGCACGATCACCGACATGGGCACGACCTATAAATTGTGCCGCCGCGATGCGCTGATCCGGCTGCTCCCGCGTCTCAATCCGGCGGTGAACCTCGAATTCAATGCGCACCTGCTCGATACCGCATTGTATCAGGATCTGGTGTTGCTCGAATGCCCGATCACCTTCCATCCACGGATCGGGTTCAGCAAGGGCGGCAACGTCAATAACTGGCGCGGGCTGGTGGTCGGCTGGCGCATGATCGTCGGTTTGGTGTCGGACTGGAAGCGTTACGCATGAGCGGTGACTATCACGGTTCGCGGCTCGAACTGGACGCGCGGCGCGGCGGCGTCTGGGCGGCGTTGTGGCGCTACTTTTTTCGCAAGCGCATCGCCGCCGATGCCTGTGTGCTCGATCTCGGCGCGGGCTATGGCGATTTCATCAATAACGTCGTGGCGCGGCGGCGCATCGCGGTCGACACATGGAGCGGCCTAGCGGATCAGGTCGACAAGGGGGTGGAGGCGATCGTCGGCCCGGTCAGCGATCTGAGCCCGATTGACGATGGCGCGGTCGATTTCGCATTCGCCTCCAATCTGTTCGAACATCTGCAGCAGGACGTGTTCGTCGCCACGCTGGCGGAGATCCGGCGGACGCTCGCTCCCGGCGGCACGCTGACGATCCTCCAGCCAAACTACCGTTACGCGTATCGCGAATATTTCGACGATTACACGCATGTCGCGGTCTATTCACACATCAGCCTGGTCGATCTGCTGCGCGCGCATGGCTGGGAAATCGTCGAAGTGCAGCCGCGCTTCCTGCCGCTCACCGTCAAGTCGCGCCTGCCGACCTGGCCGTTTCTTGTCGGGGCCTATCTCTGGTCGCCGGTCAAGCCGATGGGCAAGCAGATGCTGGTCGTGGCAAGGCCGGCGGCGTGAACGCGACGATCGACGCGGGCGCTGCGGCGCGGCCGCGGGAAGAGCATCGAAGGCGCCTGCTGCTGCGCGGCGCGCTGGCGCTCGTGATCCTGCTGCTGCTGTTCAACGCCGGCAAGATGCTGGCGGGATCATGGCTCGCGCTGCATTATCCTTATGATCTCGATTATGGCGAAGGCATCGTCTGGCAGCAGATGCGCAACATCCTGTCGGGCGAGGGCTATAGCCCGCTCGGCACCTATCCCGCGATCGTCTATCATTATCCGCCGGTCTATCATCTGACGACGGCGGCGATCGCCTCGATCCTGGCTATGGATCAGTTGATCGCCGGGCGACTGGTGTCGTTGCTGTCGACGATCGCGTCGATGGCGTTCGTCGGCATGCTCGTGCTGTCCGCCATCCCAAAGGACGAGAGCCGCATCGTGCGCATGGGCGCGGCCGCGATCGGCGGATTATGCCTCGCATCGATCCCGACGATCCTGAACTGGTCGACCCTGATGCGCGTCGACATGCTGGGCTGCGCGCTGATGCTCGGCGGCCTGTTGTTGAGCATCCGTGCGGTCACCCGGCCCGCGGCGGTGCCGTTCGCCGCTTTGGCCTTCGTGCTGGCGGTCTATACCAAACAGACGAATATCGCCGCGCCGCTCGCGGCGCTGATTGGCTTGTGGTTCGTTCGGCCGAAATCGGCTTTCCTGTTGCTGGGCTGCTGCGTCATGCTGGGGCTGGTCGCGCTGGCGGCGCTCGTCGTGGAAAGCGATGGCGGGTTCCTGCGCCATATCCTGCTCTACAACGTCAATCGGCTCGATCTGTCGCGCTGGCGGCTGCTGGTCTGGGTGCTGTTTTCGCAAGCATTGCTTGTGGCGATCGCGGGCAGCGCGATGACGCGTGCGTGGCGTCGCCTGACAGACACGCACGCGGCGACGCTGCGGGGCAGAGTAACCAAGGACGATAGAAGCGCGGCGTTGCTGGTGCTGATGCTGTTCATGGCGGTGAATGCGGCGATGTTGCCGCTGACCCTGAAATCGGGCGCGAGCGACAATTATCTGATCGCATGGTCTTGCGGTATCGCGATGTTCGTCGGGCTGGCGGCGGCGCCGATGCTGCGCGCTGCGGAGCGCGGCGATGCGTGGCCATCGCCCATCCTGATAACGCTGTTCATCGCCGCGCTGTCGGTTGCCGCCTATCGCGCGCCGCCGGTCGAAATTGATCCCGCCACGAAAGAGCGCATGGCGGCGGTGGTCGCGCGGATCCGGGCTTCGGCGAAGCCGGTGATCAGCGACGATATGGTGTTGCTGATCCGTGCCGGTCGCCCGGTGCAATATGAGCCCGCGATCGCGGCCGAACTTGCCCATAGCAATCTGTATGACGAGGCCGGGTTCGCACGGATGGTGCGGCGCGGAGATTTCGGATTCTTCCTGACCCGTGGCGATCGCGGCTCGCCGCTCTTCGACGAACGCTACAACCCTCGCGTCGCCGCCGCGATCGACGCGGCCTATCCGCGCAAGGAAATCATCGGCGATCTGGTTTTCCACCTGCCAGCGCAGCGACAATGAGCGGCGTGATCGTGCCGAGGAACGGCGTGGTGCTGGGCCAATTGATCCGGTTCGCGATCGCGGGCCTGTTGTCAGCATCGGTTTATGCTGGCGTCTATCTCTTCATTGCCAGGATGTTGCCCCCCGTCCACGCCGCGTTGGCGGTGCCGCCCGCGTTCGTCGTGGCGGTGATATGCAGCTTCTTCCTGCACAGCGCGTGGAGTTTTCGCGGGCACGGATCGCGCGACGCGAGCGGCCGGCAGCATCTGAAATTTTTCGTCGTGCAACTTGCGCAACTGAGTGCGAACCTGGCGGTTACCTGGCTCCTCACCGGATGGCTCCACGCGCCAACCTGGGTGCCGCTGATCCCCGCGATCGGGATCGTGCCGTTCGTGACATTCTACGTGCAGCGCCGATGGGTATTTGGATAGGGCGTCCGTCAGGATCGCCGCCGTTATGCAGAAGCGCCCGCGCTCACCCTCGCGGATGCGCATTCCGATAAACATCGAGCAGATGCGCCGCGTCCACGGCGGTATAAACCTGCGTCGAGCTGAGGCTCGCGTGGCCCAGCAACTCCTGCAACGCGCGCAAATCGGCACCGCGCCCCAGCAGGTGCGTCGCGAAGCTGTGGCGCAACGCGTGCGGCGTCGTCCGCTCCGACAGCCCCAGCCGCCCGCGCGCGGCGCGGACGCCGACGCGGACAATGCCCGGCGAGAGCGCGCCGCCACGCACCCCGCGAAACAGCGGCGCGTCACGCGATAGCGGCCAGGGGCAGTCCGCGAGATATGCCTCGATCGCCGCGCGGACCTGCGGCAGCAACGGCACGATCCGCGTCTTGTCGCGCTTGCCGGTGACGACCAGCGTCTCGCCGAGCGGGATCGCCGCGCCGGTCAGCGCGATCGCCTCGCCGATGCGCAGGCCCGCGCCATAGAGCAGCAGCAGCACCGCCCAGTCGCGCAGGCCAACCCACGGCAGCCGCGCGCCATCGGCCACTTCCTCCGCCAGCGCGACGGCTTCGTCCGGCGATATCGGGCGCGGGACGCCCTTCTTGACGCGCGGGCCTTTCAGGCGTGGCGCGGCGCCTGCGCCATTGGCCCAATCGAGGAACCCGCGCACCGCCGACAGTTCGCGCGCGGTGGAGGTGTTCGACAACCCGTCGGCGCGGCGATGCGCGAGATAGGCGCGCAAATCGGTCGCGCTGACGCGGGAGAGGCTCGCGCGATCGACGGGCCCCCCCCAATGCCGCGCGAGGAAGACCAGCAGCCGGTTGGCGCTCGCCTCATAGGCACGCACGGTATGGATCGAGCGCCGCCGGTCACGCGTGAGGTGCGCGCCATATTCCGCCGCGGCGTTCATGGGCGGCGGGGCCGCTGGCGCGCGGCGATCGAACGGATCACGAGCCGCTCCGTCCCCGCCGGATCGATCGGCCGCGCAACGCTGGCGGCGGCGGCGAGGATCAGCGCGGCGACGGCGGGATCGTCGATCAGCGCATCGTTGAGCTTGATGTGGCGCATCCGGGTGCCACCGCCCTCCAGCAAGCCGCGCGGATCGGGAAGCGTCGCGCCATTGGCGAGGAACAGGCTCACCCAGCGGGGATAAAGTGCGATCGAACAGGTGATCGCGCTGGCCCGCTCATCCGGCCCGAAGCCGATCGCGAGCGCGTTGTAATTGTCATAGACGAGCCGTGTCGCCCCCGGCAGCCGCGCGGCGACCATCTCCAGCGCGCGCCGGGCGAGCGCGGCGACGGCGGGCGTATAGCGATCGATGAAGCTGTCGAGCTGGTCCTGCGCCGTCATGGGGTGCCTTTTGCCGGCAACCTATATTAGTCGGGTGGCGATGTCCCGTGCCCGTGTCCTGGTGCTCAACTCCGCGCTCGGCCCGCTCGATTATCGCGTCCCGCATGGGATGGCGGTTGAGCCGGGGTCGATCGTCGTCGCGCCTTTGGGGCCGCGCCAGTTGGTTGGCGTGGTGTGGGAGCCGGAACGGATGCCGTCCGACGCGGAGGTCGGCGACAATCGCCTGCGCAACCTGATCGCGGTGGCTGATGCGCCGCCGCTGCGCGCGCCGCTCCGCCGACTGATCGAGTGGACCGCGGACTATTACCTCGCGCCACCCGCGTCGGTGGTGCGGATGGCGCTTTCCTCCACCGCCGCGCTGGAGGGGCAGAAGCTGATCGTGGAATATCGCGCGACCGGCCACGTCCCCGATCGCCTGACGACGCAGCGCGCACAGGCGCTGGAGCGGATCGGCGACCGGCAGGGGCTGATCCGCGAGCTGGCGACGATCGCGGACGTATCCGACGCGGTGATTCGCGGGCTGGTGAAGGTGAGGGCGATCGAGGGGGTCGAGGTCGATATCGACAGCCCCTATCCATTGCCCGACGCCGATCACGCGCCGCCCGCGTTATCGGGCGAGCAGCAGGCGGCGGCGGATGCGCTGGTGGCGGACGTGCACGCCCATGATTTCCACCCGACCTTGCTCGACGGCGTGACCGGATCGGGCAAGACCGAGGTTTATTTCGAGGCGGTGGCCGCGGCGATCCGCGAGGGGCGGCAATGCCTCGTCCTGCTGCCCGAGATCGCGCTGACCGAGCCGTTTCTGAAACGCTTCCACGATCGCTTCGGCTGCGAGCCGGTGGCGTGGCATTCGGGCCTGCGCTCCTCGCAGCGCCGCCGCGCATGGCGCGCGATCGCCAACGGGCAGGCGCTGGTGACGGTCGGCGCGCGATCGGCGCTGTTCCTGCCTTATGCCAATCTCGGCCTGATCGTGGTCGACGAGGCGCACGAGACGAGCTTCAAGCAGGAAGACGGCGTGCATTATCATGCGCGCGACGTGGCGGTGATGCGCGGCAAGTTCGAAGGCTGCCCGGTGATCCTCGCTTCCGCCACCCCGGCGATCGAGACGCGCCAGCAGGTGACGCTCGGAAACTACGCCGAGCTGAAGCTGCCCGGCCGCTATGGTGCGGCGGAGCTGCCGACGATCGAGGCGCTGGACCTGCTGGAGCAGAAGCCCGATCGCGGGCGCTGGCTCGCGCCGCCGCTGGTCAAGGCGCTGGAAGAGACGCTGGAGCGGCGCGAACAGTCGCTCCTGTTCCTCAATCGGCGCGGTTATGCCCCGCTGACGCTGTGCCGGACCTGCGGGCATCGCTTCCAATGCCCGAATTGCACCGCCTGGATGGTCGAGCACCGGCTGACGCGGCGGCTCGCCTGCCATCATTGCGGGCATATCGAGCCGGTCCCGCGCGTCTGCCCGGAGTGCAAGGAGGAGGATACGCTCGTCGCCTGCGGCCCCGGCGTCGAGCGGATCGCCGACGAGGTGACCGCGTTGTTCCCCGCGGCACGGGTGGCGGTGGTCACGTCCGACACGATCTGGTCTCCGGCCAAGGCGGCGGAGTTCGTGCAAAGGATGGAGGCGGGCGATATCGATATCGTCGTCGGCACCCAGCTTGTCACCAAGGGCTATCATTTCCCCAATCTGACGCTGGTGGGCGTGGTGGATGCCGATCTGGGGCTGGAGGGGGGCGATCTGCGCGCGTCCGAACGGACCTTCCAGCAGATTCGCCAGGTCTCCGGGCGTGCCGGGCGGGGCGAGAAGCCGGGGCACGTCTATATCCAGACACACAGCCCCAAGGCACAGGTGATGCAGGCGCTGATCACCGGCGATGCGGATGCCTTTTACGAGGCCGAGACGGAGGCGCGGCGCGAGGCGGGGGCGCCGCCGTTCGGCCGCTACGCCGCGATTGTCGTGTCGAGCGAGGATCAGCAGGCCGCGCATGAGATCGCGCGACTGATCGGCCGTTCCGCGCCCGAAGTGGAGGGGATGCACGTCTATGGCCCGGCGCCGGCGCCGCTGGCGATGCTGCGCGGGCGGCACCGCTATCGGCTATTGGTCCACGCGCGGCGGACGCTGGACGTGCAGGACGTGATCCGTGACTGGCTCGGCGCGCTTGATTGGCCGGCGAAGGTGCGGGTCGCGGTGGACGTGGACCCGTATAGCTTTCTTTAGGCGGGCGAGGGTGTCGGCGCTTCTGCTGCGCCGAGCGCGATGAACGGACGCACGATCAGCCATGTCGCGTAGATCATCGCAAGCGCGCCATAGACCGCGAACATCTCCCCGCCGGTCAAATAGGCGAGGATGCCCAGCCCCGATCCGATCTGGGCAAAGAGCGCCGCTCGCCATTCGCTCGGCCGCACCGCCGCCAAGGCCAACACCAATGCGTCGCCGAGAAAGAAATAGCGCTCGTGCATCCGCGGCAGCAGGCCCGGAACGATCAGCGCGCACAATGTCGCGGCGCGGAGCAGCGTGATCGGCTCCGCAATGTGCAGGCGGCGCGCGAAAAACACGGTGTAGCAACCGATCGCGGCTATCGTGGCGAGTATCGCGATCGAGCCGAACCAGCGTGGTTCGGCGCCCCCCAACGTCTGCGCGATCATCCACACATTGGGGGCGTTGAGCGCCAATAGGCTCTCCCACTGCGTTTGCCGCAGATAGATGGTCAGCAGATCGCCGGCCGGCCAGCCTGCCATCATCGCCGGCAGCATCGCCAGCAGCGCGGCGAGCGGCGCCATCGCCCACAGGCGGAAGGGTATTCTGCGGGCGATCGCCAATGCGAGGAAGAACGGCCCGATGAACGCGGCCTGCGCCTTGAATGCGATCGCAAGGCCGCACCACGCGAACATCGCGGCGTGACGCCGCTCGATTGCCGCCGTCAGCGCGATCACCAGCATCGCCGCCCAATAAGCGTCGCATTGCGTCAACAATGTCGAGTTGATGATCAGCGTCGGGGCCAATGCAATCAGCGCGGCGGCGGGCCACGGATGGGGATGGCGAACGGAGCTGAGCAGGCAAGTGATCGCCCAGGTCAGGAAAAGCTGCCCGATCACCGACACCAGTTTGATGACGATTACGGGTGAAGCGAAGGCGGCAAGCGGCGATGCCGCCGCCAGAAGATAAAGATAGGGAGGCGTATAGTTAGAGAACGGGGTGGCGAACGCCCCGATCGGTCCGGCCTGCTGGATATGGGTGAACCAGGGCAGCAGGAATGCGTCCATGTCGACGCTGTAGAGATCCCGGAACGCGACGGCGATGGCGAGCGCGAGCGCCAGACTCACCCCGACTGACGGGGGTGGACGATTCCGGGATGCGGCGTTTTTGAGCATCGCCGCATCCGTACGGCGAAATGGTTAGCGTGGTGTAAGCGAGGGCGTTTGCCGCGTTGATTACGCCACCGCCCGGCCGTTACCCTGCGTGTTCGGCCAGAACGGTCAGGCCCTTGGCGTTTACCTCGGCGAAGCCGCCGCGGATCGTGATCGCCTCGGGGGCGGCGCCCGCGGTGCGCTGGACGAGCAGCTCGCCGTCGCGAATCGTCGACATCAGCGGCGCATGGCCTTCCAGCACCGCGAAGTCGCCTTCGGAGCCGGGGACGGTGACCATATAGACCGCTTCGGAGCGGACGAGGCGTTCGGGCGTGACGAGTTCGAAGTTCAACATCACTTCTCTCCTTCTGCGACCAAATGAACGCCAATCGAAAGCTGGATTCCGCCTTCTTTCGAAGATGTCGGCGCGACGATCGAAATCATTGGTTGTACTTTTGCCTCTTTAGAAACATTTGCATGAAACGTTGCCCGAACAGACTCGGCCGCAAAGGGTTGCTCCGGTCCATCGGATTTCCAGAAATTGTCATCCTGTATTTTTGCATACAGAACCGGACGAACAGCAGCCGTCCAAGGAGATTCGCCTACTAAAATCCTACAAGTCGGAGATGTCTCATGGGCGATAACGAAAATTGAGGCATGTGGATCAGCCCATCGACCGAAACGCGCAGGCCTGTCTCTTGCCATTTCGACAAGTTGTTTTGGCGGATCAACCATCCACGTCAACATGCCTTTGTCGAGCGCGGCATTCTCAGCCTTACTGATCACTTTTTCGCCGGTGGAAGCTCTCACTATTTCCGCTGAACAGAGCTTGATCGCGTTATCCAAATTAATGGCCAACGACCGTATCTCTTCGTCAGCGGAGCCGAGCGCCGATGGAGAATCAGCAAGAGGTCGAACGCGATCTTCGTGGACGCCAAGTAAAGCGCTCGCCGCCAGGAAGATCGCGCTCGTTAACATCACGCGTCCTGCGCGAGCTTCTCGGCCTTGGCGATGGCCTCGTCGATGCCGCCGACCATGTAGAATGCCGCTTCCGGCAGGTGATCGTACTCGCCGTTCACCACCGCCTTGAACGAGCGCACCGTATCATCGAGCTGGACGAACTTGCCCGGGATGTTGGTGAACACTTCGGCGACGTGGAACGGCTGCGACAGGAACTTCTGGATCTTGCGCGCGCGGCTGACGGTGAGCTTATCCTCTTCCGACAGCTCGTCCATGCCGAGAATGGCGATGATGTCCTGCAGCGACTTATACTTCTGCAGCGTCGCCTGCACGGCGCGCGCCGTCTCGTAATGCTCCTGACCGACGATCCGCGGCTCGAGCACGCGCGAGGACGAGTCGAGCGGATCGACCGCCGGGTAGATGCCGAGTTCGGAGATCGCGCGGTTGAGCACGGTCGTCGCGTCCAAGTGGGCGAACGAGGTGGCCGGGGCCGGATCGGTCATGTCGTCGGCGGGGACGTACACGGCCTGCACCGAGGTGATCGAGCCCTTGTTGGTGGAGGTGATGCGCTCCTGCAGCGCGCCCATGTCGGTCGACAGGGTCGGCTGATAGCCCACCGCCGACGGAATACGGCCGAGCAGTGCGGACACTTCCGCGCCCGCCTGGGTGAAGCGGAAGATGTTGTCGACGAAGAACAGCACGTCCTGGCCTTCCACGTCGCGGAAATATTCCGCGATGGTCAGGCCCGACAGCGCGACGCGTGCACGCGCGCCCGGCGGCTCGTTCATCTGGCCGAACACCAGTGCGACCTTCGAGCCTTCGCTCGTCGGGTTGCCGTCGGCGTCCTTGGCGATGACGCCCGCGTCGAGGAATTCGTGATAGAGATCGTTGCCCTCACGGGTACGCTCGCCGACGCCCGCGAACACCGACGTGCCGCCGTGGCCCTTGGCGATGTTGTTGATCAGTTCCTGGATCAACACGGTCTTGCCGACGCCGGCGCCGCCGAACAGGCCGATCTTGCCGCCCTTCGCATAAGGCGCGAGCAGATCGATCACCTTGATGCCGGTGACGAGAATCGAGCTGTCGGTCGACTGGTCGACGAACAGCGGCGCTTCTGCATGGATCGGCGCGTGGTGCGGCGAATTGACCGGGCCACGCTCGTCGATCGGCTCGCCGATCACGTTGAGGATGCGGCCGAGCGTCGCCGGGCCGACCGGCACGGTGATCTGCGCACCGGTATCGGTGACCGACTGGCCGCGCGTCAGACCCTCGGTGGAGTCCATCGCGATCGTGCGAACGGTGTTCTCGCCGAGGTGCTGCGCAACCTCGAGCACCAGCCGCTGGCCGTTATTGTCGGTCTCGAGCGCCGACAGAATCGCCGGCAGATGATCCTGGTCGAACGAGACGTCGACGACCGCACCGATCACCTGGCTGATGCGGCCCACGTTGTTGCTGCCCGTGTTCGGGCGATCCTCAAGGACGGTAGCCATGTTCTGCTTCCTGCTTTCGAAACTTTAGAGCGCTTCAGCGCCGGAGATGATTTCCACCAGCTCGGTCGTGATCGCGGCCTGGCGGGTGCGGTTATACTGGATCGAGAGGCGGTTGATCATGTCACCCGCGTTGCGCGTCGCATTGTCCATCGCGTTCATGCGGCTGCCCTGTTCGGACGCAGCATTTTCCAGCATCGCGCGGAACACCTGGATCGCCACGTTGCGCGGCAGGAGATCGGCGAGGATCGCTTCCTCGTCGGGCTCGTAGGTGACCGCGGCGCCGCCGTCATTGGCGGTCTCGACGCTTGATGGCACGGCGACCGGGATGATCTGCATGCCCGTCGGGATCTGCACCAGTGCCGACTGGAACTTGGCGTAGAACAGATGCGCGACGTCGAACTCGCCCGCTTCGAAGCGGTGGATCAGATCGTCGGCGACTTCGCGCGCCTGATCGAAGCCGAGCGTCTTGTGCTGGCCAAGCTCGAAATCGACCGCGATGTCCTTCGGATAGAAACGACGCAGCACGCGGCCCTTCTTGCCGGCGAGATAGAAGCGCACGGTCTTGCCCTGCGCGATCAGTTCCTCGGCCTTGCGGCGCGCGGCGCGGACGATGTTGGTGTTGAACGCACCGGCGAGGCCGCGCTCGGAGGTCGCGACGACGAGCAGGTGAACCTGATCCTTGCCGGTGCCGGCGAGCAGCTTGGGCGAGCTTTCGCTCACCGTCACCTTGCTGGCGAGGCTCGCCATCACCGCTTCGAGCCGCTCGGCATAGGGGCGGCCGGCGATGGCAGCCTCCTGCGCGCGACGCAGCTTGGCGGCGGCGACCATCTTCATCGCCTTGGTGATCTTCTGCGTCGACTTCACCGAGCCGATGCGGATCTTGAGGGCCTTGAGACTAGCCATTCATATATTCCGAACAAAGGCCATGCGGCCCGCGAGAGCAAGATAGGCGGTGCCGAGCGCACCCTCGAACCAGCGCATCAGGCTGCTTTGCCGCGCCGCGCGACCCGCCCGCGCCGCGACCAGCGCGACACCGGAGAGCCACACCGCGCCGATTGCATATGCGATGCCGATCAGCAGCATGCCACGCACCGGCGCGCCTGCATCCCGCCCCACGAATTGCGGCAGGATGGCGAGGAAGAACAGCGCGACCTTGGGGTTGAGCGCGGTGGTAAACAGTCCCTGGCGGAACGGTTGAGCCGAACTGCGCAGCGCCGCCTGTTCCCCGCCGGCGCGCAACGCGCCGATCAGCGCCCGCGCGCCGAGCCAGCCGAGATAGAGGGCGCCCGCGATCTTCACGATCGTGAACAGCATCGGAAACACCGCCAGCACGCTGAGAAAGCCGAAGCCGCACAGCGCCATATACCACAGGCCACCGACCAGAATCCCGGCCACCCCCGCCATGCCGGCGCGCAACCCGTTGCGCGCGGCATTGCCGGCCACGACCATCGTGTCGGGGCCGGGCGTCACCGCCAGGCCGACCGACAGCGCGATCCAGGCAAGAAGGGAATGGTCGAGCATCGACGTGGATCAGGCGAAGGTCTTCGCGAAGGCGTCCAGCGCCGCCTTCAGCTTGCCCTTCGGGCCGTCGCCGAGGTCACGCGAGTCGCGGATCTCGGTCAGCACGTCGGCGTGGCTGTCGCGCATGAACGCGAGCATCGCCGCTTCGTAGCGCACCACGTCGTTGACCGCGACATCGTCGAGATAGCCGTTGGTGCCGGCGAAGATCGACACGGTCTGCTCTTCGAACGGCAGCGGCGAGAACTGCGGCTGCTTGAGCAGCTCGGTCAGGCGCGCGCCGCGGTTGAGCAGCTTCTGCGTCGAGGCATCGAGATCGGAACCGAACTGCGCGAACGCAGCCATTTCGCGATACTGCGCCAGCTCGAGCTTGATCGAGCCCGACACCTTCTTCATCGCCTTGGTCTGCGCGGCCGAGCCGACGCGGCTGACCGACAGGCCGACGTTGATCGCGGGGCGGATGCCCGCGAAGAACAGATCGGTTTCAAGGAAGATCTGGCCGTCGGTGATCGAGATCACGTTGGTCGGGATGTAGGCCGACACGTCGCCCGCCTGGGTTTCGATGATCGGCAGCGCGGTGAGCGAGCCATTGCCGTTCGCGTCGTTCATCTTCGCCGCGCGCTCGAGGAGGCGCGAGTGGAGATAGAAAACGTCACCCGGATAGGCTTCGCGGCCCGGCGGACGGCGCAGCAGCAGCGACATCTGGCGGTAAGCGACGGCCTGCTTGGACAGATCGTCATACACGATCACGGCGTGCATGCCGTTGTCGCGGAAATACTCGCCCATCGCGCAGCCGGTATAGGGCGCGAGGAACTGAAGCGGGGCGGGCTCCGACGCGGTCGCGGCGACCACGATCGAATATTCCATCGCGCCATTCTCTTCGAGCTGGCGAACGATTTGCGCGACGGTCGAGCGCTTCTGGCCGACCGCGACGTAGATGCAATAGAGCTTCTTCGATTCGTCGCCGCTCTTGTTCGGGCCCTTCTGGTTGATGAAGGTATCGATCGCGACGGCGGTCTTGCCGGTCTGACGGTCACCGATGATCAGCTCGCGCTGGCCACGGCCGACGGGAACGAGCGCGTCGATCGCCTTGAGGCCGGTCTGCACCGGCTCATGCACCGACTTGCGCGGGATGATGCCCGGCGCCTTCACCTCGACGCGGCGACGCTCGGTGCCCTCGATCGGGCCCTTGCCGTCGATCGGGTTGCCGAGGCCATCGACCACGCGGCCGAGCAGGCCCTTGCCGACGGGCACGTCAACGATCGTGCCGGTACGCTTTACGGTGTCGCCTTCCTTGATCTCCGAATCGGTGCCGAAGATCACGACGCCGACATTGTCGGCTTCGAGGTTGAGCGCCATGCCCTGCACGCCATTGGCGAACTCGACCATTTCGCCCGCCTGGACGTTGTCGAGGCCATAGATGCGCGCGATGCCGTCGCCCACCGAGAGCACCTGGCCGGTCTCGCTGACCTGCGCTTCGGTGCCGAAATTGGCGATCTGATCCTTGATGACCTTGGAGATTTCTGCGGCGCGGATGTCCATTACGTCAGCCTTTCATCGCGCTGGCGAGCGCATTCAAACGGGTGCGGATCGACGAATCGATCATCTGGGAACCGATGCGGACGACCAATCCGCCGAGCAACGCGGGATCGACCCGCAGATCGACCGAAACTTCACGGCCGATGCGCTGGCGAAGCTGCTGCTTCAGCTCGGTCACCTGATCGTCGGAAAGCGGATGGGCGCTTGTCACTTCCGCATTGGCCTCGCCGCGATGACGCGCGGCGAGCAGGCGGAAGGCGCGGATAATCGCCGGCAGCTCAGCGAGCCGGCGATTGTGCGCGAGCACGCCCAGAAAATTGCTGGTCGTCGGATCGACGCCAAGCTCGGCCGCGGTGGCGAGCACCGCCTTGCCGGCGGCGTCGCGCGCGACGACCGGTGAAGTGGTCAGCGCCTTGAAGTCATCCGACTGATCGAGCGCGGCCTGCACCTTGGCGAGACTCGCTTCGATCGCATCGATCGTCTTGGCTTCTTTCGCGAGCCCGAACAGGGCGGTCGCGTAACGTCCGCCCAGACTGGCCTGGATGCTGCCACCTTGATTACCGCTGGAACTATCCACGCGATTCGCTTTCCTCGTCGACACGGGTTGGCCCCGAGCGAACGGATGGCGCACGAACGGCACCTCGCTTGGGTTGCGGGGCGCGTAGCAAAGGGGTCGCGGGGATGCAATGCTTGCGTCATATCGGATGACAAACGACGTGAGCGATGGAGAGACGACGATGGGCGAATTCACCCGGATGATGATGGACGATGGCGAGGAAATCGCTGTTTATCATGCCGAGGCGGACGGGAATCGTCGCGGCGGCGTGGTGCTGGTGCAGGAAATATTCGGCGTCACCGATCATATCCGCGACATGGCCGACGAATATGCGGCCGACGGCTATGAAGTGTTCGCGCCGGCATTGTTCGATCGCGAACACCCCGGATTCGAAGCCGGCTATGACGCGGCGGGGCTGGCCGAGGGCGTGAGACTGGCGCGCGAGGCGCATCCGTTCGAGCAATCGCTGGCCGATGTGCAGCGCTGCGTCGATGCGCTGGCCGCGAAAGGCGCGGTGTTCGTCGTCGGCTATTGCTATGGCGGATCAATCGCCTGGTTCGCCGCGACTCGCATGCGCGGCGTGGCGGCGGCATCGGCCTATTACGGCAGCCTGATCCCGGGCGCGGCGGGCGAGGAGCCGAAAGTGCCGGTGGTGCTGCACTTCGGTCGCCACGATTCGGGCATCCCGATGGAGGGGGTGGATAAGCTGGCGGCGAAGGCGTGGCCGAACGCCGACGTGCATGTTTATGAGGCCGGGCACGGATTCAACTCTGACCGGCGCAAGGATTATCACGAGCCCTCGGCCGATCTGGCGAAAGAGCGCACGCTGGCGTTGTTCCGCGCCAACGGGGGGTAAGCGGGGAGGGCGCGTTACTTCGGCGAAGTGCCACTGCCCTCGTCGCTCAGCATCGGCGAGCCCTCGGCGGCGGCCAGCACGGCATTCCCCTTTTTGCCCGCGTCGAGCGCAGCGAGCATCCGCGCCGCCGGATTGTCCGCATCGGCATGCGGATTATAGGCGAGCGGGCGAAGCAGCGAGCGCGCCCAATCTTCCTCGCCCTCCTGCACGCGCGCCACGGCGGCGGCATAGCGCACATCGTCGTCCTGCGGCGCCAGTTCCTGTGCGCGATAGAGGCCGGTGAAAGCCGATTTGCTCGGCCGGACGCCCTCGGCGCGGAAGCTGTTCCAAAACTCCCATAACGGCTCGGCGTTATTGGGATCGAGGCGATTGGCGGCGATGATCGTGCTGCGCGCGCTTTGCCACGCGGCGGGATCGTGCACCCCGTCCTTCACCAGTTTTTCCATCCGCAGCCGCGCCTTGTAGAGCAGCCCCTGCACCGATTTGGGATCGCGCGCGATCGCCAGATCGGCCGCTTTCTCCGCCGCCTGCGCCTCCCCGGCGTCATGCGCGATTTCCGCGAACCAGCCCTGCACCACCGCATCGTCCGGGAAACGCGCGGCGATCGGCGCGGCGCGGTCATACAGCGAACTGGCCGCTTTCTTGTCGACGCCGTTGGTCGATTCCATCCGCAGCCGGATCATTGCCGCTTCCCCCGGAGAAAGGGTGCGCAGCGTGACCACGGGCTCGGCCTTGTCGCCGAAGGGGAGGTAGAGGCCGGGGATGCGTCGCTTGTCGAGATAGCCGTCAACTTCGCGATCGAGCGTCCGCAGATCGCCGAACGCTTCTTCCGCCGCCTTGAGCGGGGGGCGGCCGGAGTTCAGCGCGACGACATAATTGACGAACTGTTTGTAGCGCGCCTCGTGAAAGAACAGATAATGGGTCAGCAGCCAGCCGCGCCCGTAGAATGTGTCCGTCTGTTCCCCGATACGCAGCCGGCCCCATAGCGCCGGATCCAGCATGGACTGGACCGGAATCTTGCCGCCCTCGAAGATGCCATAGGCGCGGTGCTGCGCCGGGATGCCGATGGTCGCGCGATCGCTTTCCAGCTTCATCGTGGAGGCGAATTCCGCGAACCCCTCGCTGAACCAGGTCGGGAAGGCGATCGGATAGGTCGCGTACATGAAGTGATGCGCATATTCGTGGAACAGCACGATACGCGGGAAATCCGCCGCGCTGCCGAAGCCGGCGCTATATGCCACCGAGCCGCCGACGCGCGGGCGGTAGAACCCCGCAGCATCCGAACGGCCGGCGAATTTCCGAACATCCGAATCGCGCGTGATGAACACCGTGAGCGGGTTGGAGGCGCTTTCCGGGGGATCGTCCCGCTTCATGAAGTAGCGCAGCGACTGATCCAGCCGCTCCAGCGCGATGGCCTGTGCGCGCAGCGAGCGTTCGCTGGTGTCGCCATAGAGAATGAAGTGGCGCGAGCGCGCCTCGATCCATTCCGCGTGCGCGGCGGACGCCCCCAAGACGCCGAATGCGACGAGCATCGGCAACAGCCGCTTCAGCATCGGCCTTCCTCCCCCTGTTGGCGCGAGGATAACGCGCCAACAGGGGGAGTTTCAAACATTATTGCGTGCGCCCGCGGGCCTGCACCGCCGCGCGGCGTGCCTCCACGGCTTCCGGAGTGACCAACGCGTTGGCGGCGGAGGATATGCGATGCTCCAGCGCCATCGCTTCGCCGAACGGCAGGGCATGGCCTTCGTCGATCAGTTTCTTGTAACCCATGATGAAATCCGCATCGGCGGAGGCGATATCGGCGGCGAGGCGCCGCGCGGTGGAAAGCAATGCATCGGCCGGGACGACGCGATTGACCAGCCCCCAGCGCTCTGCGGTGGCGGCGTCAATGAAATTGCCGGACAGCGACAATTCCTTTGCACGAGAGATACCGATCAGCCGCGAAAGTTTCTGGCTGAGCCCCCAGCCGGGCATCACGCCGACCCGCGCATGCGTATCGGCGAAGCGCGCATTCTCGCTCGCGATCAATATGTCGCAGGCCAGCGCGACCTCGAACCCGCCGGTAATCGCGACGCCGTTGATCGCGCCGATCACCGGCTTGCGGCACGCCTCGATCGCCTTGACCGGATTCTCGTCCGCCCCGCTGGCATTGGCCGCGCCGAGCGCGCCAGCGGTGTTGCCCAGTTCCTTGAGATCCAATCCCGCGGTGAAAGCCCGCGTGCCGGCGCCGGTCAGCACAACCGCGCGCACCGCATCGTCCGCATCGAGCCGCCGCATCGCATCATGCAACGCGGCGCGCAATGCTCGCGACAGCGCGTTCATCGCCTCCGGGCGGTTGAGCGTGACGGTGGCGACGCCATCGGCGATGTCGACGAGAATCAGTTCGGTCATCGGGCTTGCTCCAGCTTTGCGAGCCACCCCCTATCGCGCGACGAGCGGCCCCGCCATGCCTGCAAGCACGGCTGGCACGACAACCTGACGCGCGCTAAGCTTCGCGCAACAGGGGGGATTCAATGAAACGAGCCATGGCTTTCGTAATGGCGGGTGCCGTCGTTCTGTGCGGTGGAGCGGGGCGGAGCCTCGCGGTGCAGAGGGAGAGCGTCCCGCCGATCGTGGACAAGTTGCGCGCGGCGTTCAGTGCTGCCCAGGCGAACGATTGCCGTAAGGCGCTCGGTGCGCTCGGCAAGGTGCGCTCGTCGAAAGATTTCGCAACGCTTTCCGACGAGTTGCGACTGGCGACGCTGACCCTCGCCGCAGGCTGCGAGACGCAGGAGAATGATCACAAGGCCGGCTATCGCGATGCGCTGGCCGCGACCGCCTTCGCTGGCAGCGACGCGTTCATCTGGCAACTGCGGCTGGGGTACGAGATGGAGGACAAGCGCTACGCCGACGCCGTGGCGACGGTCGAGGCGATGCGGCAGGGGCATGGCGCGGCACTCAACGCGCTCGAAGTCAGATGGCTTTATCAACTCCACGAAGGGTTGAAGAAGCAGAAGGCGACCGATTTGCGCCGGCGATTGCTCGCGGTGCTGGCGGACAATGCCTATGAGCCCGACGAACCGGGTAGCGACAACGAGGGTTTTCGCGAACTCTATGCCGGAATGCTCCACGACGCCGGCGACAATCAGGCGGCGACGCGCATCGTGCGGGAGATCACGCATCCGTCACTTCTCATCGACCTGAGCCTCGATCCGCGCTTTCGCAGCGCGTTTCCCAGCGATCCCGACGTTCGCGCCGCCGTCGAGCGGCGTCTGGCCGAAGCGCGAATATTGGCAGAACGCTATCCGGATCGGATCAGGCCGGTAGTCGACATGTCCGGCTATCTGCGCTCATTGGGTCGCCCCAAGGAGGCGCTGGCCGCGCTCGACGCGATCCGTCCGCTGGTGGAGAGCGGAAAAGCCGTGGATCAGGATGATCGCCTCATCTGGTGGTGGGACGAACAATCGCGGGCCCATGCGATGCTGGGGGACTATACCAAGGCGATCGATGCGCTGCGCGTGGGGGGAAAGTTGCGCGAGAGCGGCACGTTGAATGTCAGCCAGGTCATCAATCTGTCGCAGGCCCAGCTTGAGTTCGGTGACGCGGCGGGCGCGCTCGATACCATTTCCGTATTCGCCAAGGATGGTCGCTCGGCCAGCCCGTTTGGCCAGATGCAGGTCGCGATGGCGCGAGGGTGTGCGTTGGTGCGGACCGGCAAGGCGGCCGATGCGGCGCGCGATATCGCCTATGTCCGTGCGAACGCGGGCGACGCGCCTGGCACGCTGACCGAGCTGCTGCTGTGCATCGGTGATCAGGACGGCGCGGCGGCGTCGATCGTGGCGCAGCTCGATGATCCCGATCAGCGCGTCCTGGCGTTGCGGAGGTTGAGCACGTTCGATGCGCCGCTGGTCGACCGGCCGGTCAATTCGCTCGAGCGGATGTTCGATACACTGAAGAAACGCGGCGACGTTCAGGCGGCGATCGCCCGCGCGGGCGGTGTCCGACGGTTCAACATTCAGAACGTTTCGTTGTGAGGTTTTGATCGCAAGCGCCGGGATGCGGGCGGCGTGGCGAAGGCCTACATCGGCGATATGACCGACGCCATCGACACCGCCGCCGCCTGGGCCGCTTTCGCGGCGCGAGATCGCAACGCCGACGGGCGCTTCGTCGTCGCGGTGCGCACCACCGGCATTTATTGCAAGCCGAGCTGCCCGGCGCGGCACCCGAAGCCCGAAAATGTCAGCTTCTTCGCCGATGGCGCGGCGGCGGCGCGGGCGGGATATCGCGCGTGCCTGCGTTGCAAACCCGATGAAGTGGGCCGCGATCGCCTCGCCGTGGCGCGCGCGGTGGCCATGATCGAGGCGAGCGAGGAGGCGGTGTCGCTCGAGGATCTCGCGGCGCGCGTGGGTTATGCGCCGCATCACTTCCACCGCCTGTTCAAGCGCGCGACCGGGGTGACGCCGGCCGCCTATGCGCGCGGGCTGAAGGCACGCCGCGCCGCCGAGGCGCTGAGCGGCGAAGACCGCGTGACCCCGGCGATCTACGAGGCGGGTTATTCCGCGCCGAGCCGATTCTACGCGCATGGCGCGAAGCGGCTGGGTATGTCGCCGGGCGCGTGGGTACGCGGCGGCGCGGGAGTGACGATCCGATGGACGATCGCCGGCACCAGCCTCGGCCCGCTGTTGATCGCGGCGACCGACAAGGGCCTGTGCCGCGTGTCGTTCGACGAGGATGCACTGGCGCTCGCTGCGCGTTTTCCGCGCGCGACGATCGAGCCGGGTGGCGCGGCACTGGCGGCGCTCGCGGCGCGCGTGGTGGCGGCGGTCGAATCGCCCGAGCGGGATCACGATCTGCCGCTCGACGTGCGCGGAACCGCCTTTCAGGAGGGCGTGTGGCAGGCGCTCCGCGCGATTCCCGCCGGCGAAACGCGGTCCTATGCCGAGCTTGCGGCAATCGCCGGCAGCCCGGGCGCCGTGCGTGCGGCGGGGACGGCCTGTGGCGCCAATCCGGTGGCCGTGGTCATCCCGTGCCACCGTGCCCAGCGCGCGGATGGCAGTGCTGGCGGCTACGCCTATGGCCTTGAACGCAAACGTATTCTGCAAGAACGTGAGGAAGCCGGCGCCCCGCCGGAAAGACGTGGTTAGGCAAATCTAAATCCTTCCTGCTTACCTGTTCGAACCGGACTTTTAAGGCAGGCAGGTTATGAGCGCGTTCGGGCGTCGCAATGGCAGTGGCAGTGGCGGTTCGCGCCCCGGATTCGGCGTGGCACGGCCGATGCAAGGTGGCGGTGTCCAGCCGCGCCAGGAGGGTGGCGAGCAATTCCCGCCGATCGAGACGCTGCCGCTCCCCGTCGATCCGGATTCGAATATTCCCGCGTCGCAGCTTGATGCGATGCAGCGGTTGCAGGATCGCCAGAATGCGAGCGGCGAGGCCGGATCGAGCAAGGTCGATGGCTTCGAGGCATCGATCCACACGATCAAGGAACAGGTGCTGCCGCGCCTGCTGGAACGGGTTGATCCCGAGGCGGCGGCGACGCTCGGCAAGGACGAACTGGCCGAGGAATTCCGCCCGATCATCGGCGAGGTGCTCGCCGAACTGAAGCTAACCCTCAACCGCCGCGAGCAGTTCGCGCTGGAAAAGGTGCTGGTCGACGAATTGCTCGGCCTTGGCCCGCTAGAGGAATTGCTGGCCGATCCCGAGGTGTCGGACATCATGGTCAACGGCCCGGAACAGACCTTCATCGAAAAGAAGGGCAAGCTCGAACTCGCGCGGATTCAGTTCCGCGATGAGGAGCATCTGTTCCAGATCGCCCAGCGCATCTGTAACTCGGTCGGCCGCCGTGTCGACCAGACCACGCCGCTGGCCGACGCGCGCCTCAAGGACGGCAGCCGCGTCAACGTGATCGTGCCCCCGCTCAGCTTGCGCGGCACCGCCATCTCGATTCGTAAATTCTCGGCCAAGCCGATCACGCTCGACATGATGGCGGGATTCGGATCGATGAGCCCGAAAATGGCCACCGCGTTGAAAATCGCGGGCGCGAGCCGCTTCAACGTCGTCATCTCAGGCGGCACCGGCTCGGGCAAGACGACGATGCTCAACGCCTTGTCGAAGATGATCGACCCCGGCGAGCGCGTGCTGACGATCGAGGACGCGGCCGAATTGCGGCTTCAGCAGCCGCATTGGCTGCCGCTTGAAACGCGCCCGGCGAACCTGGAGGGGCAGGGCGAGATTTCGATCCGCGATCTCGTCAAGAACGCGCTGCGTATGCGCCCGGATCGCATCATCCTCGGCGAAATTCGTGGCGCGGAATGTTTCGACATGCTCGCCGCGATGAACACCGGCCACGATGGCTCCATGTGCACGCTCCACTCGAACAGCCCGCGCGAGGCGCTGGCGCGTATGGAGAACATGGTGATGATGTCCGACATCAAGGTGCCGAAGGAGGCGATCAGCCGCCAGATCGCGGATTCGGTGGACATGATCATCCAGGTGAAGCGTCTGCGCGACGGCTCGCGCCGTGTCACCAACGTCACGGAGGTGATCGGGATGGAAGGCCCGGTGATCGTGACGCAGGAATTGTTCAAGTTCGAATATCTCGACGAAAGCGCCGACGGGAAGATCCTGGGCGAATATCGCGCGATGGGGCTGCGGCCGTACACGCTCGACAAGGCCAAGCAATATGGCTTCGATCAGGCCTATCTCGAGGCTTGCCTGTAACGATCCGGTGTCAGGCGGGGCGGGTTCGCCGGGCCGCCTGATAAACCAGCGCCGAGCGGTGGCGTTTCGGCGTTGAGGCGTGCATGGCGGCGCGATGGCATCAGCCCTGATCCTTTCCATGTTGCTTGCCTCCGGCGCGCCCGTTGTCGCCGCGCCACCACCCGCGTCTCCAGCAGCGCGCGCGGCGGGCGCGATGCGGCTTGCCACCAATGCCGAGGCGCAATGGGTGTCGTTCGATCTGACGCCCGGCAACCAGATCCGTTTCGAAATGACCGTCGATGGCCGGCAACTGACCGCGATCCTCGATACCGGCGTGAGCTATTCGGTGCTCGCGCGTCGCTATGCCGAGGCGGCGAAGCTGCCGATCTCGGCCGGCGGCAGCGCGACCGCGATCGGGGGCGAGGTGGATATCGGTTGGGTCGCGACGCAGAAGGTGGTGCTCGGCGGGCTCACCCGTACCGGCGGCGGCCTGAGCGTGGCCGATCTGCCGGCGATCGCCACGGGCAGCGCGCGCCCGGTCGATCTGCTCGTCGGGCGCGACATGACCGGCGATTACGCGCTCGACATCGATTATGCCGCGCGGCGTTTCCGCCTGCTGCGCTCTGGCCGTCTGCCGTTCCGTGGTGCGGTTGCCCCGCTTTCCATCTCAAGCGAAAAGCGCGTTTATATCGGCGAGGTGACGCTGGGCGACGCGCGGCTGCGCCCGATGGTGGTCGATACGGGCGACGGATCGTCGATCACCGTGACCTCGACAGGGTGGCGCGAGGCGAAGCTGGCCGGCGTGCGCACCACCACCGCGATCTCGTTCGGCCTCGCCGGATCGGTGGTCAGCACGATCGGGATCGTGCCGCAGCTATCGGTCGGCCAGCTCGTCGCGCGGCGCGTCGAGGTACGGGTCGAGCCGGTCGGCGGCTTTTCCGAAACGATCGGCGCGGCGGGGCGGATCGGCTCTGGCTTCCTGCAAAATTATCGCGTGCTGCTCGATCCCGCGGCCGGGCGGATGGTGCTGACGCCGGAGGAGGGGGCGGACGAACCGCCGCTGCGTTCGACCAGCGGATTGCTGCTGGGGATCGAGCCCGATCGGCTGCGGGTGCTGCATGTGATGCGCGGCGGCCCGGCTGCTGCTGCGGGCTGGCATGAGGGCGATCTGATCTGCTCGATCGACGGTAGCCCGATCGCGCGCGATTATGCCGCTACCCCGCTCGCTAACTGGTCGGCGGATACGGCTGGGCGGATCGTGTCGCTCGGCATGTGTGACGGATCGACGCGGCGGCTCAGGCTCGCGGACTTTTACTGAGCGGGCGCCCTTCGGTGGAACGGGCGCCCACGACACTCAATGCCCGAGCTTCTCGACCTTGTCTTGTAATCGCGCCAGTTCCGCCTTCAGCGCGGCGATCTCGTCGTCCTTGCTCGCGGCCTGCTGTGCGGGCGCGTCGGGCGCATTGTCCTTGCCCGGCTTGAATGCGCCGGCGGCGGCCTCGAACATCGCCATGTTGCGCTTCGCCATCTCAGCGAATGGTGAATGCGCGAATGCACCCTCCACCGCAGATTTGAACTGCGCCTGATTGCGGCGGAAACTTTCCATCGATGCGTCGAGATAACCCGGCACCATCGCCTGCATCGAATCCCCGTACATCGAGATCAGCTGGCGCAGGAAATTGACCGGGAGCATCGTCTGCCCGCGGCTTTCCTCCTCCATGATGATCTGCGTCAGGACATTATGGGTGATGTCCTCATCGGTCTTGGCATCCACCACGCGGAACTCGCGGCCTTCGCGCGTCATTTGCGCAAGATGATCAAGCGTGATGTAGGACGAGCTTTCGGTATTATAGAGCCGGCGGTTGGCGTATTTCTTGATGATCACCGCGCCGTCACCGGAATGCTGCTTCTTCATCGAAAGCTCCCGCAATGAGAATTTACTGCGGTACAGCACATCCTGCCGCGCTGCAACACGGGCCGAGGCCGCTACCGCTGTTCCTCGACATGCTGCGCAGCGAAACCGCAGCATCGCCCGAGCGCGCGGCGGCGGCGCTGGCGGGGCTGCGCCGTTATCAGGAGGCGCCGCGCACCACGCCACGCCGCGCCGCGCCCGCGCGTTTTCGCAAGCGCCGTGCGCGGTTGCGCGATTATGGTGGGGAAGGGCCGCCGGTGGTGTTCGTCCCATCGCTAATCAACCCGCCGTTCGTGCTCGATCTGACTCCGCAAACATCGCTGCTGCGGTGGATCGCCGATGCGGGTTTCCACGCGTGGCTGGTCGATTGGGGCACGAACGACCCGCGCGATCGCGAGCTGGATGTCGCGGGGCACGTCGAACGCGTGCTGGAGCCGCTGCTGGCGAAACTGTCCGAGCCGCCGTTGCTGGTCGGTTATTGTCTCGGCGGCACGATGGCGATGGCTGCGGCGAGCCGGATGAAGGTCGCCGGGCTGGCGACGATCGCCGCGCCATGGCGCTTCGCCGGCTATGGTGCGGCCGCGGACGATATCGCGACATTGTGGGAAATCGCCGAGCCGAGTTGCCGCAAGCTCGGGCTGGTGCCGATGGAGGTGCTGCAATCCGGCTTCTGGCGGATCGATCCCGCGCGCACGATCGGCAAATTCGAGGCGTTCGCGACCATGGCGGAGGAGCGCGCCGCGATGTTCGTCGCGCTGGAGGATTGGGCAAATGCCGGCGAGCCGCTGACCTATGCCGCCGGCGCGGAATTGTTCGAGCACATGGTGCAGGAGGATCGGCCGGGGCGCGGGGAATGGCGTGTGGGCGGCGCGATCGTCGGGCCGGAACAGCTCGATTGCCCGGCGATCGAGTTCGTCTCGCTATCCGATCGGATCGTGCCGGCGGCGACGGCGGCGGGCTTGCCCCAGCGCCGCGATCTCGGCGCTGGGCACGTCGGGATGATCGTCGGCGGCAGCGCGCGACGACAGTTGTGGGAACCACTGCGGGACTGGCTTCGCGATCCGCGTGGCGGTAGTGCGGACGCGAGTACCAGTCAGGAGCATCTGCCATGACCGAAGTCGTCATCACTGCCGCCAAGCGTACCCCCGTCGGAAGTTTTCTCGGCGCCTTCGCCGCCACCCCCGCGCATGAACTGGGCCGGATCGCGATCGAGGCCGCGCTGGCGCAGGCCGGCGTTTCCGGCGACGAGGTGAGCGAGGTGATCCTCGGCCAGGTGCTCACGGCCGCGCAGGGGCAGAATCCGGCGCGGCAGGCGTCGATGGCGGCGGGGGTGCCCAAGGAAGTGCCGGCCTGGGGCGTCAATCAGGTGTGCGGCTCGGGCCTGCGCGCGGTCGCGCTCGCGGCGCAGGCGGTGCAGACGGGTGACGCGACGATCGTGGTGGCCGGCGGACAGGAGAGCATGTCGCTTTCCAACCACGCGCAGGCGTTGCGCGCCGGGCAGAAGATGGGCGCGCTCGAACTGGTCGATACGATGATCAAGGATGGTCTGACGGACGCCTTCAACGGCTATCACATGGGGATCACCGCCGAGAATCTCGCCAGCGAATATCAGGTGACGCGCGAGGAGCAGGATCAGTTCGCCGTCGCCAGCCAGAACAAGGCGGAGGCGGCGCGCGCGGCGGGGCGCTTCGTCGAGGAGATCGCGCCGGTCACGATCAAGGGGCGCAAGGGCGATACCATCGTCGAGGCGGATGAATATATCCGCGCCGGGGTGACGATCGACAGCGTGTCGGGCGTCCGCCCGGCGTTCAAGAAAGACGGCAGTGTCACCGCCGCCAATGCGAGCGGGCTCAATGACGGCGCCGCCGCACTGGTGGTGATGAGCCGCGCTGAGGCGGAGAAACGCGGCGCGCCGATCCTCGCGACGATCAAGTCATGGGCGTCGGCCGGGGTCGATCCCTCGATCATGGGCATCGGCCCGGTGCCGGCGACGAAGCGCGCGCTGGAAAAGGCCGGCTGGACGATCGCCGATCTCGATCTGATCGAAGCGAATGAGGCGTTCGCGGCGCAGGCGCTGTCGGTCGGCAAGGAGCTTGGCTGGGATGCGGCCAAGGTCAACGTCAACGGCGGGGCGATCGCGATCGGCCACCCGATCGGCGCGTCCGGCGCGCGTGTGCTGACCACCTTGCTCTATGAGATGCAGCGGCGCGACGCGAAGAAGGGTCTTGCGACGCTCTGCATCGGCGGCGGGATGGGCATTGCGATGTGCGTCGAGCGGTGATCGACCATATCGGCATCGGCGCGGCGGATTATGCGGCGGCGCGGCGTTTTTACGACGCCGCGCTCGCCCCGCTCGGTTTCGCCGTGGTGATGGAAGTGACGGCGGCGGAAAGCGGCGGCTATCAGGGCGTCGGTTATGGCCGTGAGGACAAGCCGAGCTTCTGGGTGTCGGGCGGCGGCGCGCGTGGTGCCGGGATGCATGTCTCCTTCACCGCCCCGGATCGCGCGGCGGTCGACGCCTTCCATGCCGCCGCCATGGCGCATGGCGGGCGAGACAATGGCGCGCCCGGGCTGCGACCGCACTATCACCCCGATTATTATGGCGCGTTCGTGCTCGACCCTGACGGCGTCAACGTCGAAGCGGTGTGCCACGCACCGGCTTAGGGTGAAGCGCTAGACGGCGGTGAGCGTGATCGCCACCGCGCCGGCGGCGATCACCAATGCCCCGATCGCGCGGCGGCGATCGACATGTTCGCCGAGCGCGAACACCGCGATCAGCAGCGCGAAGAGCACGCTCGTCTCGCGCAATGCCGAAACGATGCCCGCCGGGGCGATGCGCAGCGCGAGCAACGCCGAACCGAAGGCGATCAAGGTGACCACGCCCGCCGTCATCCCCTGCCGCCCCTCCGCGCGTAGCAGTCGCACGACCTGCCCGCGTCGGGCGACGGCGAAGATCGGGAACATGATCAGGCCGTCGAGCACGAAGAACCACGCGATGAACGTCATCGCCAGCGGGGCGAGGCGGATCGCCTGCGCATCGACGACGGTATAAAGCGTCGTCAACAGCCCGGCCGCGATCGCAGCGATCAGCCCGGCGTGCGCGACATGGCGACCCGCCGCGATCAGCATGACGCCGCCGCTCACCAGCGCCACCCCCAGCAGGCCCGGTGGCGCGATGCGATCCCCCAGCACCGCTATCCCCAGCACCGCGGTGAGGATCGGCGCGGTGCCGCGCGCGATCGGATAGGCAACGGCGAAATCGTTCGCGGCATAAGAGCGGATCAGCACGAGCTGATAGATGGTGTGGAGCGCATTGGCGGCGAGCAGCCATGGCAGCATCGCGGCGGTCGGCAACGGGACGAACAGGCAGACGGGGGCCAGCACCACCGCACCGACGGCCCCGATCAGCGCGCGGATCGCGAGCCGATCCCGCCCCGCCTTGAGCAACGCATGGGCAGCGGCGGTGGTGACCGACGACAGCAGCGCGAGCGCGATCCCGGCGCCGCTGGCGATCATCCCCGCATCACCGCCATACCCGATCGAATCGCGCGCCGAGCCCAGTCAGCAGCTCATATTGCGACATGCCGCTGATCGCCGCAGCCCCGGGCAATGCATAATCGAGCGCGAGCCAATCGCCCTCCGCCACCGCATGTGCGCCGCAATCCACCGCGATCAGGTCCATCGAGACGCGCCCCAGCACCGGCAGCCGCACCTCGCCGATCAACGCATGGCCCTTGCCCGAAAAGGCGCGCCAATAGCCGTCGGCATAACCGAGATTGAGTATCGCCACTTCGGTATCGGCGGGCGCGGTCCACGTCGCGTTATAGCCTACCGTCTCGCCGGCGGGGACGCGGCGGCGTTGCAGTACCTGCGCCTCGGGCCGCGCAACCTGGCGGATCGCCGCCAGCTCGGTGCGCGGGATGCCGCCGTAAAGCGCAAGGCCCGGGCGGACGAGATCGAGGTGATAGTCCGCGCCCAGCGCGATACCGGCGGAATTGGCAAGGCTCATCCGCCGCGCCTGTGTCGCGCCAGCCAGCGCGGCGAAACGCGCGCGCTGCGTTTCGTTCAACGCCACATCCTCGTCGGCGCTGGCGAGGTGGGTCATCAACGTGTCGATGCGCAGCCCATCGAGCAGCCCGCTCGCAATATCCTCAGCCGACACGCCGAGGCGGTTCATGCCGGTATCCACCATGACGTCACATTCGCCGCCGCCGGCTTCCTTCCAGCGAGAGACCTGTATCGGGGTGTTGAGCACCGGGCGCGCGTTGCGCAGCCGCGCCAGCGCCATATCGTCCGCGCGGACGCCGTGGAAAACCGAAACGCTGACCCCGGTGTCGACCAGCGCGCGCGCCTCTGCCCATGTGGCGACGAAGAAATCGCGACACCCGGCGTCCGCCAGCCGGCGCACCACCGCGCGCGCGCCGAGGCCGTAACCATCCGCCTTCACCGCCGCGCCGCATGCCGCCGCGCCGCTCATCGCATCGAGCAGGCGCCAGTTATGGACGAGTGCCGAGGTGTCGAGCGAAAGGCGGCAAGGGGAGCGGTTCATCACCCCCGGTTAGCGGGCGGTGGTCTCCGCGTCGATGGCGGCCGGGTCGCCCCCGCGCTTATGCCACGATGTGCCCGTGGCGATCCTCTTTCAACCACAGGATGGTGACGATCAGCGCCAGCAACGTGATTCCCCAAGTGTACCACAAGCCGGCGAAGGGATTGCCGGTGCGCGCGACGATATACTGGCTGATGAACGGCAGGAATCCGCCGAAATAGCCCGTGCCAAGGTGATAGGGCATCGATAGCGAGCTATAGCGGATCGCGGGCGGGAACATCTCCGACAGCAGCGCTGCGACGGGGCCATAGGTGAGCCCGGACAGCGCGGTGATGGCCAGGATCGCGATCAGGATCAGCGCGATATTGCCCGCGCTCGGCTTCACCCGGCCGAGATCATAGCCCGCGTCCGCCAGCGCCTTGTCGAGCGCTGCCGGCGAATGATCGGTGATCGGCAAGCCGCCGATCGATACGCTCGGCACCGGCGTGACCTCCTTGGTGTAGGCCACGCCCTTCTTGGAGAAATAGTCGAGCAGCCGGGCGCATTCGTCTGTCTGTTGCGAAGCGAACGGGGAATAAGCGCATCGCGGGCCGGAAACCACCACCGGCGCGCGTTCCGCGGCGCGCGCGAGGCCCGGGTTTGCCGCCGCACCCATCACCTGGAAGATCGGGAACAGCAGGATCAGCGTCATAATATAGCCGATTACGATCGGTTTCTTGCGCCCGACCAGATCGGAGAGCCAGCCGAACAGCACAAACCACGCCACCCCCATCAGCGCGCCCGCGCCGGTGATGAGCTGCGCGGTCGTCTCTTCCAGCCGCATCGTCGTCTGGAGGAAGGAAAGGACCGAGAACATCGCGGTGTACCAGATCACCGCCAGTCCGGCGGCGATGCCGAACAGCGCGACTGCCATCCGCTTCAGATTGCCGGGATAGGTGAAGCTTTCGCGCAGCGGATTGTTTGCCACCTCGCCCGCCGCGCGCATCGCCTTGAACACCGGGCTTTCCGACAGCTTGAGCCGCATCCACAGCGATACCGCAAGCAGTGCGATCGAGAAGATGAACGGCGCGCGCCAGCCCCAGCTTTCCCATGCCGGCCCGGCCAGCACGGTTTTGAACGACAGGATCACCGCGAGGCTCAGAATGAAGCCGCCGACGACGCCGGCCTGAATGAAGCTGGTGTAGAAACCGGAGCGGCCGCGCGGCGAATGTTCGGCGACATAGATCGCCGCGCCGCCATATTCGCCGCCCAGCGCCAGCCCCTGCGCGATGCGCAGCAACAGGACGAGGATCGGCGCGGCCATGCCGATCGCGTCATAGGACGGGATCAGGCCCACGCCGGCGGTGGCGATGCCCATCAGCGTGATGGTGACGAGGAAGGTGTATTTGCGCCCCAGCCGGTCACCCAGATAACCGAACAGCACCGCGCCGATCGGGCGGAAGCCGAAGCCAACCGCGAAGCCCGCCCAGGCAAGCAGGGTCTGCAATGTCTCGTTGCCGGCCGGGAAGAAGGTGCGCCCGATGATCCCCGACGCGGCGAGCGTGCCGTAGATGAAGAAATCATACCATTCGAAAACGGTGCCGAGCGCGGACGCCGAAATGACCAGCTTGATGTCCGCCTTGGACGGCTCCGCATCGTGATCCTGCGCAACGACCGTCGCCATCCTGCCCCAGCTCCCCATTCGGGTCGGCCTTTGCCGCCCGGGCAGTAGCTGTAACGCGCCGTCGGCGGGCGGCAAGAGGCTATGGTGTGCGGAGCGGGGGGCTGGTGGCGCGCGCTCAGGCGCTCAACGCCGGTTCCACTCCCAGTACTATGATCGCCTCTTCGCGACCGCCGAACGGAAGGACATCGCCTTCGCCTCCACCGATCAGCGCGCGCGCCAGCGGGGCGGAGAAAGCGAGCTTCCCCGCCGCCGGATCGGCCTCGTCGTCGCCGACGATTTCGATCATTCGCGCCGCGCCGTTGAGCGTGAAGCGCACCCGGCTGCCGAATGCGATCTCGTCCTCCGGCGGCTGCGGCGCCAGGATCGCGGTGATTCGGCGCGTCTGCCAGTAGCGCAGCTCGCGCGCGATTTCCTCGCGGCGCGGCTCGTCGGCACCGTCCTGCGCCGCCTCCAGCGCGGCGATCCTTTCGCCGATCAACGCATGGCCGCGCGGCGTGACGAGATTCGGCCCGGACGGGAGCGGCAGCTCGAAGCGGGGCTCCTTGTGCTCCTCGTCGCTCTCCCGGCGGAACGCGACGCTCATGGCTTGCCGGCGAGCATGTTGATGATGCCGGAGAAATCGCGCCCGCCGTTGCCGGCGCCGGCATAGGTTTCATAAAGCTCGCGCGCGCGCGCGCCCATCGGCACTTCGGCGCCGACGCTTTCCGCCGCTTCCATCGCCAGCCGCAGATCCTTGAGCATCAGCGCGGTGGCGAAACCGCCCTGATAATCGTGATCCGCCGGCGTTTCCGGGCCGACGCCAGGAACCGGGCAATAGCTCGTCATCGACCAGCTCTGCCCGGAGGAAACGCTGGCGATATCGTAAAACGCATTCGCGTCGAGCCCGAGCTTTTGCGCGAGCACGAACGCCTCGCACGTCGCGATCATCTCCGCGCCGAGCAGCATGTTGTTGCAGATCTTCGCGGCCTGCCCGGCGCCGCTGACGCCGGCGTGGATCACCGCCTTGCCCATATCGGCGAGGAAGCCCTGCGCGCGCGCGAACGCCTCGTTCGAGCCGCCGACCATGAAGGTCAGCGTGCCGCCATTGGCCGCCGCGATCCCGCCCGAGACGGGGGCATCGACGGCGACCAGGCCCTTGGCCGCCGCCTGCTCGGCGACGCGCTTGGCGGTCATCACGTCGATCGTCGAGCAATCGATCAGGATCGCGGACGGCAGCGCCGCATCGAGCACGCTTTCGCCATAGACCTGTTCGACATGCGTGCCCGCCGGAAGCATGGTGATCACCGCCTCCGCGCCGTCCGCCGCCTCGCGCGCCGATGCGACGGGCAGGCAGCCGGCGGCCTTCGCCTTGTCCAGCGCGTCGGCCGACAGATCGAAGGCGCGGACGTCATGGCCCTTCTTCGCGAGATTGGCGGCCATGCCGCCGCCCATGTTGCCCAGCCCGATGAAACCGACGCGCGCCATCTTATTTCCTCTCCAGATTATAACGTCCGAACCCCGGTTGGGGTTACCGGCCCTTCCACGCGCCCGCGCGCTTCTCGATAAACGCGGCCATGCCCTCTGCCTTGTCCTCGGTGGCGGTGAGGATCTGGAACAGGCGACGCTCGGTCAGGATGCCCTGCGCGAGATTGGTCTCGAACGCGGTGTTGACCATTTCCTTGTTCACCATCGCGGCCATCGGCGGCATCGACGCGATCGTCGTGGCGGTCTTGAGTACTTCCTCAAGCAGATCGGCCAGCGGCACGACACGCGCGACGAGCCCCGAACGCTCCGCCTCGGCGGCATCCATCATCCGCCCGGTGAGGCACATTTCCATCGCCTTGGCCTTGCCGATCGCGCGGGTCAGCCGCTGCGATCCGCCCATGCCGGGCGCGACGCCGAGCTTGATCTCGGGCTGGCCGAATTTCGCGGTGTCGGCGGCGATGATGAAATCCGCCATCATCGCCAGCTCGCAGCCGCCGCCGAGCGCGAAGCCGTTGACCGCCGCGATCCACGGCTTGCGGGTGGCGACCACGCCGGTCTGCCAGCCGGCGAAGAAATCCTGCAGGAAGAAATCGGCCGCCGCCATATCGGCCATCTGCTTGATATCCGCCCCCGCGGCGAACGCCTTCTCGCCCGCGCCCGTCAGGACGAGGCAACGCTGCGTATCGTCCTTGTCATAGGCGCCGAACGCGGTGGCGAGATCGGCCAGCACATCGGAATTGAGCGCGTTCAGCGCCTGCGGGCGATTGAGCGTGACGAGCGTGACCGCGCCGCGCTGTTCGACGAGGATATTGGCGTAATCAGACATGATTCTTCTCCAAATCGGCAACCCGTAAATCGGGGACGGCGCTACGACCGGATCAGGCCGGGGTCCATGCTTCCGCATCGGGGAGCGGCGCGAAGATCTGATCGATCACATGATCGCTGACCCCCTCCGGCGTCGGCGGATTCCATTGCGGCGCATTGTCCTTGTCGACGATCACCGCGCGGACGCCTTCGAGGAAATCGTGGCGCTGCACGACGCGGCTGCCGACCGCATATTCCTGCCGCATCTCATCCTCGAACGTCGCCATCGCCTTGCCGTCGAGCAGCAGCTTGAGGCTGACCTTCATCGTCTGCGGCGATTTCGTCTTGAGGATCGCCAGCGTCTCGCGCGCGAAATCGCCATCATCGGCGGCGAGCGCGGCGAACACCTCCTCCAGCCGGTCGGAGGCGAACAAATGGTCGATCTCGGCACGGCGCGCGAGGATCGGCGCTTCCGGCGCGGGGACGGCGAGCGCGTCGAGCGCCGCTTTCGGCCGCTCGGCGATCCGCGTCTTGGCCTCGGGCAAACGCTCGGCGGGGAGGTAATGCGTGGCGAGGCCGAGCGCGAGACACTCCGCGCCGTTGAGGCGATGCCCGGTCAGCGCGAGATACTGCCCGATCCGCCCCGGCAGCCGCGAGAGATACCAGCCGCCGCCGACATCGGGGAACAGGCCGATCCCGGTTTCGGGCATGGCGAGCCGCGTATTCTCGGTCGCGACGCGATACCGGCACGGCTGCGATAGGCCGACGCCGCCGCCCATCGTGATCCCGTCCATGAAGGCCACAATGTCCTTGGCGTAGGTGAACAGCCGATGGTTCATGCGATATTCGGTGTGGAAGAAAGCCCGCGCTTCCGCCCCGTCCTTCGCGCCGCTTTCGGCGAGCATGCGGATATCGCCGCCCGCGCAAAAGCCGCGCCCCTCGGCATGGTCGATGGCGATGACGTGCAGCGCATCCTCGTTGCGCCAAGCCTCCAGCGCCTCCAGCACGCCCTCGCACATCGCGATGTTGAGCGCGTGGATCGCCTTCGGGCGGTTCAGGCGGATGCGGCCGACGGCGCCGTCGGTCTCGACGATCAGATCTTCGGTCACTGGCGCGTCAGCTCCCGCCCGACGATCATTCGCATCACCTGATTGGTCCCCTCAAGGATCGAATGGACGCGCAGATCGCGCCAGAAACGCTCGATCGGATAATCCATCAGATAGCCGTAGCCGCCGTGAAGCTGGAGCGCGCGATCGACCACGCTCGATCCGGTATCGGTCGCCAGCCGTTTGGCCATGGCGGCGAAACGCGTCTTGTCGGGTGCGTTCGCGGTCACCTTGGCGGCGGCGACGTAGAGCAGATAGCGCGCGGCCTGCAGCTCGGTATCCATGTCGGCGAGCGTGAATTGCGTGTTCTGGAAATCGGCGATCGGCTTGCCGAACTGCTGGCGATCCTTGGTATAGGCGATCGCCTCGTCGAGGCAGCGCTGCGCCCCGCCGAGCGAGCAGGCGCCGATATTGAGCCGGCCGCCATCGAGCCCCATCATCGCGAAGCGAAAACCATCGCCCTCCGCGCCGACGCGATTGGCGACCGGCACCTTCACATTGTCGAACAGCACCTGCCGCGTCGGCTGCGCATGCCAGCCGAGCTTGCGCTCGTTCGCACCGAACGACACGCCGGGCATGTCCTTGTCGATGACGAGGCAGGAGATGCCCTTCGGCCCGTCCGCCCCCGTGCGGACCATGGTGACATACACCTCATTCTCCCCCGCGCCGGAGATGAACTGCTTCGAACCGTTGACGATATAGTGATCGCCCTCCAGCCGCGCCGACGTCTTGAGCGCGGCGGCGTCGGAGCCGGAGCCCGGCTCGGTCAGGCAATAGCTCGCCATCCGCTCCATCGTGACGAGATCGGGAAGGTATCGACCCTTGAGGTCGTCGCTGCCGAAGCGATCGATCATCCACGACGCCATATTATGGATCGAGACGAACGCGGACGTAGCGGGGCAGCCATAGGCCATCGCCTCCATGATCAGCGCCGCTTCCAGCCGGCCTAGGTTGATCCCGCCCGATTCCTCGCTGACGTAGATCGCCGCGAAACCGAGGTCCGCCGCCGCCTTGATCACGTCACGCGGGAAATGATGCTTCTCATCCCATTCCGCCGCGAACGGCGTGATGCGATCGGCGGTGAAGCGCCGGGCCAGCTCCTGAATCTCGCGCTGGTCGTCGGTAAGGTCGAACTGGTTGGTCATATTTCCTCTCAGGCTCCGCACCGCGTGTAGCGCAGTGTCTGGCCGTCGGCGATGCGGGTGAGCGCGTTGCCATTGTCTTCAAGGGTCAGCGGGGTTTCCTGTTCCCACGACTGCCCTTCGCCGGAGAATGCGAGCGTCGCCTTGATCTCGGTGGGGGAGATGGTGGCGAGCTGCGTCACGGTGGCGCGCGATTCGTAGAAGGTCAGGCGATCGGGCTCGACCAGCATCAGCCCCTTCGCGTCGCCCCTGGTCGAGGTGCAATCCGCTGGGACGAGCCCCCAGCGGCCCTGAAAGGCCGCCGGGATGCGTCCGCCCACGATCGCCGTGCCGGGCTCCGCTACCTTTGCCGGATCGATCGCGTTCACGGTGTTGAACAAGCCGCCCTCGTCGTAGGACACCTCGTTCTTCTGTTCCGGTGCGCACGCCGACAGGGCGGCGATCAGCGCGAAGGCCAGCGTGCGTTTCATCCCGATCACTCCCGTTGCGAAAGGCTTCCCTATCAGCCCATCGTCGGGATGACGAATGCGTTGCCGCCATCGGGCGAGCCATCCGGCCAGCGCTGGGTGATCGTCTTGACCTTCGTCCAGAACTTCACGCCTTCCATGCCGTGCTGGTTGGTGTCGCCGAACGCCGAGCGCTTCCATCCGCCGAAGGTGTGATAGGCGACCGGCACCGGGATCGGCACGTTGATCCCGACCATCCCGACATTCACCCGCGCGGCGAATTCGCGCGCGGCATGGCCGTTGCGGGTGAAGATCGCGACGCCATTGCCATATTGATGATCGCTTGCGAGCTTCAGCGCCGCCTCGAAATCACCCGCGCGGACGATCTGGAGGACGGGGCCGAAGATCTCCTCCTTATAAGCGGACATTTCGGGCGTGACGCGATCGAACAGCGTCGGGCCGATGAAGAAGCCTTCCTCATGGCCCTGCAGCTTGAAGCCGCGACCGTCGACGACCAGCTCGGCGCCTTCGTCCACGCCGGTCTGAATCCAGTTTTCGATCCGCTGGCGATGCTGCGCGGTGACGACCGGGCCGTAATGCGCATCCGCATCGGTGGAGACGCCGACGCGCAACGCGTCGATCGCTGGAATAAGCCGCTCGCGCAGTGCGTCCGCCGTCTTGTCGCCGACCGGCACCACCACCGGCAGCGCCATGCAGCGCTCACCCGCCGAGCCGAATGCCGCGCCGGAAAGATCCGCGACAACCTGATCGAGATCGGCGTCGGGCATGACGATGCCATGGTTCTTGGCGCCGCCCATCGCCTGGACGCGCTTCCCGGCATCGACACCGCGGCGATAGACGTAATGCGCGATATCGGACGAGCCGACGAAGCTGACGGCGGAGATCGCCGGGTGATCGAGGATCGCATCGACCATTTCCTTGTCGCCATGGACGACCTGGAAAATGCCCTCCGGCATCCCCGCCTCAAGGAACAGTTCCGCAAGGCGCACCGGCAACGACGGATCGCGCTCGGAGGGCTTGAGGATGAAGGCGTTGCCGCAAGCGGTGGCCATCGCGCCCATCCACAAGGGGATCATCGCGGGGAAGTTGAACGGCGTGATACCCGCACCGATGCCGAGCGGCTGCCGCATCGAATAGACATCGATGCCCGGGCCGGCGCCTTGGGTATATTCGCCCTTCAGCACATGCGGGATGCCGCACGCGAATTCGACCACTTCGAGGCCGCGCTGGATATCGCCCTTGGCATCGGCGACGACCTTGCCGTGTTCGGACGCGAGCAATTCGGCGAGGCTCTGCATGTTCGCCTCGACCAGTTCCTTGAAGCGGAACATCACGCGGGCGCGGCGCTGCGGGTTGGTCGCGGCCCAGCCGGGTTGCGCGGCCTGCGCGGCGGCGACCGCGCGATCGAGATCGGCCTGCGTGCCGAGCGTGACGCGAGCCTGCACCTTGCCGGTATTGGGATCGAACACGTCGCCCATGCGGCCCGCGCCGCCACCGGAATGGCCGGCAATGAGATGATCGATCACGCGCATGGGGGCTCTCCACGAATTGGTGTTTGATCGGCTTGTAGCCTTCCGGCAATTATGCACTCAACCCGCTTAATTTGCCGGGCCGTGATGCGTTTTTGCAGGATCTCGGTTACGCCCTGCTCTCCGGGGCCCACCTCCCATGCCAGTATTCTGAATGGGAGGCGGGGTGGGAGGAGCGGGGTGGAGCCGCGAAAAAGGGAAGGGCAATGCGGAATTGGGATGATCTGCGTGTTTTCCTCGCGGTGGCGCATATCGGGCGGGTCGCCCCGGCGGCGCGCGCGCTTGGGGTGGACGCCACCACCGTCGCCCGGCGGCTAGCGCGGCTCGAGACGGCGATGGGCGCCGCGCTGTTCGAGACGGTGGCGGGCGAGCGACGGCTGTCGGAGGCCGGGCAGGCATTGCTCCACCACGCGGAGACGATCGACGCCGCGATTTCCGCCGCTACCGAGGGCGAGGTGACGACGGGCGCCGCCGGGCATGTGCGGCTGAGCGTCGCGGAGGGGCTGGCGACGCATGTTCTGGCGCCGCGCGTCCCCATGTTCGCGGCGATGCATCCGCGCATCCGGCTGGATCTGATCACCGCGTCGGGCTTGCTCGACCCGTCGAAACGCGAGGCGGATATCGCGGTGATGCTCGCCCGTCCGCGCAACCGGCAATTGATCGCGGCGCGGCTGGTGGATTATCGGCTGCGGCTATACGCCACGCCCGGCCATCTGGCGGCGGCGGGCACGCCGGAAACCGCGGCGGCGCTGGAGCGGCATGTGCTGGCGAGCTATGTTCCCGAACATCTCCACGCGCCCGAACTCGACTATCTGTCGGAGGTGCATGACGGTCTCGTCGCGCGGCTGCGCAGCACCAGCATCAACGTCCAGCATGCGATGATCGCGGCGGGCGCGGCGATCGGCATCCTGCCCGATTTCATCGCGAGCGGCGATGCGCGGCTGGTTCCGGTGCTGCCGCATATCGTGTTGCACCGCGCTTTCTGGCTCGTCACCCATGCCGACGGCCACGCGACACCGCGCATTCAGGCGGTGACGGCATGGTTGCGGGAGGCGGCGGGGTAGCCGCGCCGTCCCGAAGGGCGTGCGTGAAACGGTGAATGTGGCACGTTCGGGCTCCGCAACCGGCCGACCACCGGTTCTAACCCACGCCCTCCAGTGTCTTCTGGCGGCGGCGCTGCACCGAACTTCCGATCCCCATGGCCTCGCGATATTTGGCGACGGTGCGGCGCGCGATATCGAAGCCCTTGGCGTTGAGCTGTTCAACCAAAGTGTCGTCGGACAGGATCTTCGCGCCTTCGTTCTGGATCAACGCGCGGATCGCAGCCTTCACCGCCTGCGCCGAAACAGCGTCACCGCCATCCGCCGCCTGAATCGCCGAGGTGAAGAAATATTTCAGCTCGAACTGGCCACGCGCGCAGCTCAGATATTTGTTCGAGGTGACGCGGCTGACGGTCGATTCGTGCATCTCGATCGCGTCGGCCACTTGGCGCAAGGTCAACGGGCGGAGGTGCGCCACGCCTTTCAGGAAAAACGCTTCCTGCTGCTTCACGATCTCGGTCGCGACGCGGATGATCGTGCGCTGTCGCTGATCGAGCGCCTTCACCAGCCAGTTGGCGCTGGCGAGGCAATCGCTGAGCCACGCCTTGGATGCCTTGTCCTGCGGGCCGGCCGAAAGCTCGCCATAATAGCGCCGGTTGACCAGCACGCGCGGCAGGGTGGAGTTGTTGATCTCGATCGCCCAGCCGTTCTTGGTGCGGGTGATGAACAAATCGGGCACCACCGCCGGCGCGACATCGCCGCCATAGCGACAACCCGGTTTGGGATCATAGCCGCGCAGTTCGCGGATCATGTCCGCCATATCCTCGTCATCGACCTGGCAGATGCGTTTCAATCGGGCGATCTCGCCGCGAGCGAGCAGATCGAGATGGTCGATCAGCCGCGCCATGCACGGATCGTAGCGATCCGCTTCCTTCGCCTGCAACGCGATACACTCGGCAAGATCGCGCGCGCCGACGCCGGTAGGGTCGAACGTCTGGATCACGCCGAGCATCTGTTCGACCATCGCCAGCGGCACGCCGAGCCGGGTGGCGACTTCCAGCAGCCCGGTGGTGAGATAACCCGCCTCGTCGATCAGATCGATCAGATGTTGCGCGATGAGCAGATCCGCGCCCGACAGCACGTTGCCCGCCTGGGCGGACAGATGATCCGCGAGGCTAGGGGGGCCTTCGGCGAAGGCGTCGAGATCGGGGGCGTCCTCGCCAATGCTCCCGCTGCCGGTGGCCCCGGTGCCAAGCCCGACCGTGTCGATCGCGGCATCGTCGAAGCGCTCGGCGGCAATATCGACATCGAGCGATTCACCCGCTGCCTCGCCTGCCATCACCAGTTCGTCCGCACCGGCCGGTTCCTCGCGAGCGGGGGCGATCGGTTCGCGCTCGCCGACCGGTGCGTCGTCGGCGGCCGGGCTGGTCGCCTCGAGCAGCGGGTTTTTCTCCAGCTCCTCAGCGATCACGCCCTCGATTTCGAGGTTCGACAGCGCCAGCAGCTTGATCGCCTGCTGGAGCTGCGGCGTCATCACCAGCGATTGCGATTGGCGCAGATCGAGGCGCGGGGCGAGCGACATCAGCGGTGTTGCGGCACCAGACCGCCGGGGGCGGGAAAGCGGACCGGCGCCGGCCGCAAGGCAGGGCCGATCCGGGGAATCACAACGAGAAGCCCTCGCCGAGATAGAGGCGGCGGACGTTGGCGTCTGCGACCAGCTCTTCCGGCGAGCCGCTGAACAGCACGCGGCCGTCGTAGATGAT
Organism: Candidatus Sphingomonas colombiensis; assembly: GCA_029202845.1. Taxonomy (NCBI): domain Bacteria; kingdom Pseudomonadati; phylum Pseudomonadota; class Alphaproteobacteria; order Sphingomonadales; family Sphingomonadaceae; genus Sphingomonas; species Candidatus Sphingomonas colombiensis. The sequence goes on from CP119315.1 coordinate 1,530,859, forward strand.
GTACGCGCGATCGACGATATCGAGCGTTTCGCGCACATTGTGATCGGTGATCAGCACGCCGATATCGCGGCGCTTCAGATCCTTCACGAGATCTCGGATGTCTGCGATCGAGATCGGGTCGATACCCGCGAACGGCTCGTCGAGCAGCATGATCGTGGGATCGGCGGCGAGCGCGCGCGCGATTTCGGCGCGGCGGCGTTCGCCACCCGATAGCGCCATGGCCGGCGCGGCACGCAGCCGGGTGAGGCCAAATTCGTCCAGCAGCTTATCGAGCCGCTGTTGCCGCGCCGCCGGATCGCGGATGCCGAGTTCGAGCACCGCCATGATATTCTTTTCGATCGTCAGCCCGCGGAAAATCGAGGTTTCCTGCGGAAGATAGCCGAGGCCGAGGATCGCGCGGCGGTACATCGGCAACCCGGTGATATCCTGTCCATCGAGCATGATGCGCCCGGCATCGGGATTCACCAGCCCCATCACCGAATAGAAACAGGTTGTCTTGCCCGCGCCATTGGGGCCGAGCAGCCCGACCACTTCGCCGCGCCCGACAGAAACGGACACGTCGCTCAGCACGACGCGCTTGTCGTAGCTCTTGGCGATCGACACCACCTGCAAGCCATCGGTCAGCGGAGCTTCCGCGATCGATTCGATCCGATCCAGGCTGGTCACGTCATCCATATTCGCGCCGACCTCGCAGCTTCTTGGGTGCCGCCCAGCGCGTTGCCGCGTGATTGGCAGGATTCATGCATGGCCCTTTTGCCCGAGCCGGCATCGAGATGAAAGCCCCGTCGTGCCCGTCAGTTCTTGCTGTCGGGCGCGCTGTTGTTTGCGCGCTTTGGCACGGAGAAGGTGCCAGTGACACGGCCCGAAGGCGCGGAGGTCACGCTACCGCCGGGGACGGTGCCGGTCGACGCCTTGGCGGCGGAGCCGTCGATCACCGCGCGTCCGGTGTCGAGATTGAGCGTCAGCCGGCCGCCATTGACGGTGTTCGAGCCACCTTGTTGCAGCGAGACGTTGCCGACCATGGTGATGAGATGGCGATTGAGATCGTACACCGCGAACTGGCTTTTCGCGATCTGGTTCGGCCGCTTGACGATCACGCCGCCCGCCGCGTCGAGCCGCGATACTTGTGGATTCCCGTCCACCACCTGCCCCGTATAGGCGACGGTCATGCGTTGCGCGTTCAGCGTCATTTCCGCCTGGCGCACCGCTACATTGCCGGTGAGGACCGCGCGATTCGCCTTGTCCTGCAACTGGATCTGGTTCGCGCCAAAATCGATCGGTGCTGCCGAATCGTGACGGGTCTGCGCCTGTGCCGTCGTGGTGACGAGGAGCAAAAGGATGGCTGGGCGCTTCATGGTCGCCGCTATTTCGTGCGTCTCGGCACGATGTGCAAGCGCGCGTTGCCGGTGAGCGTCACGGTATGCGTATCAAGATCGGCGTCGAACTTGTTGGCGCTGAACGTTCCCTGGTTCACGGTGCCCGTCACAGGGTTGTCGGACTGCATCCGGCGCGTCTTGAGATCGAGCGTCGCGTCACGCGTGTCTAGCGTATAGCCGTCCGGCCCGCGAAACGCGATCGGGCCGTCGACCGACACCTGTTCGCTATCCATATTATAGCGCCCCTTGTCGGCAACCAGCGAGGCGGGGCCGTCGGTCAGCCGGATATCGGCGGCGAGCTGCTGGAGGCGAACGATCGGCTCGGCCGAGCTTTTCTGAATCGCGGAGCCCGCGGTCAGCTCGAACGGCTGTCCCTTGCCATCTTCACCACGATAGCGCGCGGCCTGGATCTTCAACCGCTCCTTCGCGACCTCGACTTTGTTCTTGTCGAGCACGAACGAAACATCGCCCCCCGAGGTGAGTGGCGCCATCACCAGAAAGGCGGTGAGCACGCCGATCAGCACCGGCAGGATCCAGTTCGCCGTGCCGACGATGCGGTCATGCGGGCTGCCCGGCGCCGCCCAGCGCTGACGCGCGTCCAGCGGAGGGGCTGCCGTATCAGGCATGGGCGAAGATATCGATCTCGGGCCAGCCGGCGAGATCCAGCTCGGCGCGATGGGGAAGGAAATCGAAACAAGCCTGCGCGAGCGCCATCCGTCCCTCGCGGGTGAGTCGGCGGTCGAACTCTTCCTTGAGCTGATGGAGGAAGCGCACGTCGGATGCGGCATAATCCTTCTGCGCGTCGGAGAGCACGGGCGCCCCCCAGTCGGAGGATTGCTGCTGCTTGGAGATATCCTGACCGAGCAATTCGCGCACCAGCTCCTTCAGCCCATGGCGATCGGTGTAGGTGCGCACCAGCCGCGAGGCGATCTTGGTGCAATAAACCGGCGCCGCGACGACACCGAGGTACTGGCGAATCGCCGCGAGATCGAATCGCGCGAAATGATAGAGCTTGAGTCGCGCCGGATCGGCGAGCACCGCACGCAAATTGGGCGCGGCATAGTCGGAACCGGGGGCGAAACGCACCAGATGCTCGTCGCCGCTGCCGTCGGACAATTGCACCACGCACAGCCGGTCGCGCGGCGTGATGAGCCCCATCGTCTCGGTATCGACCGCGATCGACGCGCCGGGCGCGAACACGTTGGGGGGAAGGTCTTCCTCGTGGAAATGAACGGTCATTGCGCTGCCCTAGCGGGCGAGCGACCATCGCTCAATGCCTTGCAAGGTTGCCATCCGCGCGGAAAAGGCACGAATCGTTAGCTAGTGTGGTATTTTCGCGCGCGCCCTCACTGCGATTCTAAGAGCGAGACGGCGACGAATCCGCGTTCGTCATGGCTCTTCCTACGACAGCCTGTGCTTATGGTGCGACAGTATTGCAAGTATCGACATGTCAAACCGCGTTCTGAATACGATTCTGTTCGCGGTTAGAACAAAGCTGGGCTATGGCTGCATCTGTGGCGCAAAAGGTTTGGTGCCCGAAGAGGTGTGGTTGCAGTTCGCCGTCCGGCGCGCACCTCTTGACGGCGAAGTCGGGCGGATGGGAAGACGAACGGGGTTTATGGGTTTCGACAAAGGTAACCGCGGACAACGTGGCGGGCGCGGCCGCGACAAGCGCGACAGTTTCGGCGGCGATGAGTCCGGCGGTGACTTCGGTGGCGGCGGCTTTGGCGGCGGCGGCTTCGGTGGTGGTGGCTTTGGCGGCGGCGGCTTCGGCGGCGGCGGCGGTTTCCGCGGCGGTGGCGGCGGCGGTGGCTTCCGCGGTGGCGGCGGCTTCGGCGGCGGCGGCGGCGGTTTTCGTGGCGGCGGTGGTGGCGGGATGCCCCCCCAGGTCGTCGGCGAAGGCACGGGTGTCGTAAAGTTCTTCAACGCGCAAAAGGGTTTCGGCTTTGTCGTGCGCGATGATGGCGGCGAGGACGTGTTCGTTCACATTTCCGCAGTCGAGCAGGCCGGCCTGACCGGCCTCGCCGAGGGCCAGCCGCTTGGCTTCACCCTCGTCGATCGCGGTGGCCGTATCTCGGCGACCGAGCTGAAGATCGACGGCGAACCGATGCCGGTTCAGGAGCGCGCTCCCCGTGAAGGTGGCTTCGATTCCCCGCGCGACGGCGGTTTCGGTGCTCCGCGCGGCGGCGCCGGCGGTGCGCAGCGTCAGCTGACTGGTGAGAAGGCGACCGGCACGGTCAAGTTCTTCAACGCGATGAAGGGCTTCGGCTTCATTCAGCGCGATGACGGCCAGCCCGATGCGTTCGTACACATCTCGGCGGTAGAACGCGCTGGCCTCGGCGGCTTGAACGAGGGCGATCGCCTGTCGTTCGAGATCGAGGTTGATCGTCGTGGCAAATATGCTGCGGTGAACCTTCAGCAGTCGAGCTGATCGACCCGCTTAGCGGTTGATGGCGGCCCGTCCGACTTAGTGTCGGGCGGGCCGCTCTCGTTTTGGCCCGATCGCCGGCCGCGTGCGGCCGCGATCTGCGCGGCGCGGCGACGGCAGCGGTTGAGGTGATGATGCGTCTTTTCCCGTTTTTCCTGCTGGCGATTCCCGCCGCGGTGGCCGCTGACACCCCGCCGCCGGCCACCCCCGCTGTCACGACTCTGGTGCCGACGGTGGTCGCGCGTTTCCCCCACGATCCAGCGGCGTTCACCGAGGGGCTGCTGTGGTACCGCGGCCGCCTTTATGAAAGCGTCGGGCTGGAGGGGCATTCGGACGTCCGCCGGGTCGATCTCGCTTCCGGACGCGTGCTGGCGCGCGGCACCATCCCCGCCGAGTTGTTCGGCGAGGGGCTGGCGGTGTGGAAGGACGGGCTGATCAGCCTCACATGGCATGGCGGGATCGCCTATCGCTGGAACATCGCAACGATGAAGCGTACCGGCACCGCGCGTTATAGCGGCGAGGGCTGGGGGCTGACGACGCTCGGTGATTCGCTCGTGCGTTCGGATGGCAGCGCGACGCTGACTGTCCACGATCCGAAGACGCTCGCGGTGCGCCGCCGTATCGCCGTCACGCTGAACGGCAAGCCGATCAACCAATTGAACGAGTTGGAGGCGGTCGACGGCGCGATCTTCGCAAACGTCTGGCGCTCGCCCTATATCGTCCGCATCGATCCGGCGAATGGCCGGGTGACCGCGATCGTCGATCTGCGCCCGATCGTCGCGGAGGTCGGCATCTCCGATGATATCGAGGCGGTCGCCAACGGCATCGCCTGGGATCCGGCGAAGCGGCGGCTGTTCATCACCGGCAAGCGCTGGCCGACATTATTCGAGATTCGTCTTCCCGCCGGATAAGCCCCCGATTTGCCTTTGCGCTGCACGCGTTTATCGCTGTTCGGCATGAAGATGATCGGGCTGATCGGGGGCATGAGCTGGGAAAGCTCGGCGCAATATTATCGGCTGATCAACCAGGGCACGCGCGATCGTCTCGGCCTGATCGCGTCGGCGCGCTGCCTGTTATGGTCGTTCGACTTCGCCGAGATCGAGCGGCTGCAACACCAGGGGGATTGGCCGGCGCTTGGCGAACTGCTGGGCGACGCGGCGGCGCGACTCGAGCAAGCGGGGGCGGAGTTGCTGCTTATTTGCACCAACACCATGCATCGGGTGGCGGCAGATGTGGAGCGCCGCGTGACGGCGCCACTGCTTCACATCGCTGATCCCACTGCGGCCGCGATAACCGCGCGCGGCTTCGCGCGGGTCGGGTTGCTCGGCACCGCGTTCACGATGGAGCAGGATTTCTATACCGGTCGCTTACGCGATCGGCACGGGATCGAGGTGCTCGTGCCGGGTACGGAGGATCGCGCCGCCGTCCATCGTATCATTTATGAGGAATTGGTCGCCGGGATCATCCGCCCCGAATCTCGCGCTACCTTCCGCGCGGTAATCGCTCGGCTGATAAGCGATGGCGCGCAGGCAGTAATCCTTGGCTGCACCGAGATCATGTTGTTGGTCGGCGCGGAGGATAGCGCGGTGCCGCTGTTCGATACCACCACACTCCATGCTGAGGCCGCGATCGTCGAGGCATTGTAACCAGCACAAAGCGCCCGGCACTTTCGTACCGGGCTTAGGGGCGTCCGCAGGAGGAACGTCGGTGGGGGCGAGCGCGAACGCCCGCCCCGATCAGGTCAATAATGGTAGGCCCGCTCGCCATGTTCGGCGATGTCGAGGCCCTCGCGTTCGACATCGGCGGTCGGGCGCATGCCCCACAGTTTGTCGACCACGAAGAACAATATCGTCGCGCCGATACCGGACCACAGAAGCGTGATCACCACGCCTTCGATCTGGATCCACAGCTGCGCGAGCATGTCGTAGCTGCCGGCGACCATCGTGCCGGGCTTGGTGGCGTAATCGGCGATGCCCTGACCGCCGAGATAGGGCGCATCGAGTACCGCTGTCATGATCGCGCCGGTGATGCCGCCGATGCAATGGACACCGAATACATCGAGGCTGTCGTCGTAGCCGAACTTCGATTTCACCGTGGAGACGAAGAAGAAGCAGAGCGGCGACACGATCAACCCAAGCACAACCGATCCCATCGGCCCGGCAAAGCCGGAGGCCGGCGTCACCGCGACCAGCCCGGCGACCACGCCCGATGCCGCGCCGAGCAGCGAGGGCTTGCCGCGCACCACCTGTTCGACGAGCAGCCAGGAGAGACCTGCCGCTGCGGTGGCGACGAAGGTGTTGATGAAGGCGACCGCGGTGACGCCATTCGCTTCAAGGTTCGAGCCCGCGTTGAAGCCGAACCAGCCGACCCACAGCAGCGAGGCGCCGATCATCGTCATGGTCAGCGAATGCGGGGGCATTGCTTCTTTCGGGAAGCCGATACGCTTGCCAAGTAGGACGCACAGCACGAGGCCGGTGATGCCCGCGTTGATGTGAACGACGGTGCCGCCCGCGAAATCGAGCGCGCCCTTCTGGAAGAGATAGCCCGCATCGGCATTCTGCGCAGCGAGCGCGCCCGCACCCTTGAGCGCGGCAGCCGCTACCGCATCGGGGCCGCCCCAATACCAGACCATGTGTGCGATCGGGAAATAGATCAGCGTCACCCACAGGGCCGAGAACAGCATCAGCGGCGAGAAACGCACCCGCTCTGCCACCGATCCGACGAACAGCGCCGGCGTGATGCAGGCAAAGGTCATCTGGAAGCAGATATAGGCATATTCGGGGATATAAACGCCGTTGGAGAAGGTCGCCGCCTGACTGTTGGCGTCGACGCCCATCAGCAAAGCCTTGGAAAGGCCGCCGAAAAAGGCGTTCCCGCCGGTGAAGGCGATCGAATAGCCGTAAGTGACCCAGATCACCGCGACCATGCACACGATCATCAGCACCTGAGTGAGCACGCTCAGCATGTTCTTGGTGCGCACCAGCCCGCCGTAGAACAGCGCCAGCCCCGGCACGGACATCATCAGCACCAGCAACGACGATACGAGCATCCACGCCGTATCGCCCTTATTGACGGTGGGCGGCGGGATTGGCGAGCCGGTCGCGGCCGCCGGCTGCGCCCAGGCGGGCGCGGCGGCGACGAGCCCCGCCACCAGCGCGAGGCCGAGCAATTTCGTGCTTTGCTTCATCTTTACCCCCTTCACAGCGCGGTATCGTCGGTTTCGCCGGTGCGGATGCGCACGGCGTGACCCACATCGAGAACGAAGATCTTGCCGTCGCCGATGGCGCCGGTGTTGGCGGTGGTCTGGATCGTTTCGACCACGCGATCCGCGAGCGAGGAGGGGCAAACCACCTCGATGCGGATCTTGGGCACCATGTTGGTGCTATATTCGGCGCCCCGGTAGATTTCGGTCTGGCCCTTTTGGCGGCCGAACCCCTTGACCTCGGTAACGGTCATCCCGGCGACACCCAGAGCGGTGAGCGCCTCGCGCACTTCTTCCAGCTTGAACGGCTTGATGATGGCAATGACGAGCTTCATTTGCGCGCCCTTTCGGTTTACCCGGAAGAGTGCTTCGCAACTGTCGTGCCAGATGCGGAACGACCGATTTCAGTCAGCGGAATGCCGGTTTCACGCGCGATTCGATGATAAAATTTGTGCAGTTGCGAGATGGTGCCCGAAAATTAGGCAGCGCCGACGATGCGCCTCGCTTCGTCGAGATCGTCCTCGTCGATCATCACCCGTACCGGGATCAACAGCCAGCTGCCGTCGGCGATGCTTGCGCCCTGATCGAAAGCGAACGCGGGAATCCCCTCGCTCTCCAGCCGGCCGACGAGGATATTGGCGAGGTTGCGATCATAGCGGCCGAGTTCGATCAGGCTCATGCGCCGGTCGCCGGTATCTCGGTCTGTACGCGCACCGGCAGGCCGTCGATACTGCTCGTGCGCCCCGCGATCCGGGCCAGCCGCTCTGCCGGCTCCTGCTGTGCATGATATTTGACCAGCGTCTGCCGCTCCGCCTCCAGCACCATGCGCGGGACGCCCCAGCCGCATGAGGTTTGCACGCTCTCCACCGCGATGACGAACACCTGCCGCTGGCCGGGGAGCGGCGGGAAATGCGCCGCGAGGGAGGCGTAGCCCTCGTCGCCTGCCACCACGAACCGCCCACGCCCATAAAGGCGCAGGATCAGCGCGGGATTATCGAAGGCGCAAAACATGATCGTGATGCGCCCGTCGGCGGCGAGATGTGCCTGCGTCTCATTCCCCGACCCGCCGAGATCGAGATAGGCGACGGTGCTCGCGTCGAGCACGCGGAACGTGTCCATTCCCTTGGGGCTGAGATTGATCCGTCCGATCGCCGCCGCCGTGGCGACGAAGAACACCGGTTGTTTGGCGATAAAAGCGCGGTGTTCGTCGCCTAGTGCGGGGAAGAATTCGGCCATTCGGACTGTCCCTCCTTCCCCGCCTGCATTGTCAGGCGGCGGTGCCACCCACTGTCAGCCCCTCGACCAGCAAGGTGGGCTGGCCGACTCCGGCGGGGACGCTCTGGCCGCCCTTGCCGCACATGCCGACGCCCTCGTCGAGCGCGAAATCGTTCCCGACGCCCAGCACCTTGGTCAGCACGGTGGGGCCGTCGCCGATCAGCGTTGCGCCCTTGATCGACGCGCCGAGCTTGCCGTTCTCCACCTTATACGCCTCGGTGCAGGAAAAGACGAACTTGCCCGAGACGATATCGACCTGGCCGCCGCCGAATGATTTGGCGAAGATACCGTTCTTGACGCGGCTGAGCAGCTCGGCGGGATCGTCCTTGCCCGCCTTCATGAAGGTATTGGTCATCCGTGGCATCGGGGCATGGGCGAAGCTCTCCCGGCGACCGTTGCCGGTGGGGGCGACCCCCATCAACCGCGCGTTGAGGCGATCCTGCATATAGCCCTTGAGGAAGCCGTCCTCGATCAGCACCGTCTCGCCGGTCGGCGTGCCCTCGTCGTCGATCGACAGGCTGCCGCGCCGATCCTGCAACGCGCCATCGTCGACCACCGTCACGCCGCGCGCCGCGACCTGCTCGCCGATCCGGCCGGAAAAAGCGGACGTGCCCTTGCGGTTGAAATCGCCCTCCAGACCGTGGCCGATCGCCTCATGCAGCAGCACGCCCGGCCAGCCCGGGCCGAGCAATACGGTGAACTCGCCCGCCGGGGCATCGACCGACTCGAGATTGACCAACGCCTGCGCGAGCGCCTCGTCGATCGCGCGGTTCCAGGTCTTTTCGTCGAACAGCGATTCGTAGAGATAGCGGCCGCCGATCCCGAACGTGCCCGTTTCGCGGCGGCCGTTCTGTTCCACGACGATCTGGACGTTGAGGCGCACCAGCGGGCGGATATCGGTGGCGACGAAGCCGTCGGGGCGGACGATCTCCACCACGTTCCACATGCCCGAGAGGCCGACGGAGACCTGCGCCACGCGCGGATCGCGCGCGCGGGCGGCGGCGTCGATCGTCTGGCACAGATTCACCTTGTCCGCGAACGGCACCAGATCGAGCGGATCGGCATCGGTATAGAGGTGGCGGTTGGTGCCCTGCGGCGGCGGCGCCTTGGCGCTCTGCGACGGATCGATGAGTGCCATCGTCTGGGCCGCGCGGCGAATCGCCGCTTCCGACACTTCATTGGCATGGGCGAAGGCGGTCATCTCGCCGGAGACGGCGCGCAGGCCGAAGCCCGAATGCGTGTCGTAGCTCGCCGTTTTCAGCCGACCGTCATCGAACCCGAACGCTTCGGATTTGCGATATTGCAGATACAGTTCGCCATCATCGGCGGCGTTCAGCGCATCGGCGGTCAATCGCTTCGCGGCTTCGGGATCAAGCGTGTCGCGATACAGGAACGAGCGGGGATCGGTGGCTGTCATCACCGATAGATAGGACTGAAACGCGCCGTGGCAAAGCCGTCAGGAATCAGCGCCCCGCCGAATCTCCGTGATCCGGCAGCGCGGACTGATCCACGCCGTCCGCCGGGCCGCCGGCCAGCACGAAACGCCGGTCGCAATAGCCGCAATCGGAATAGCCCGATTCGTCGATTTCCAGCCACACGCGCGGATGGCCGAGCGCGGCGGGCAGGCCATCATGCGCGCCATCACAGGCGACGCGGCGGTGGGTAACGCGGGTGACTTCGGGTGGCGGCAACATAAGAAGCGCGATTAGCAAGGCGCGCGCGCGCTAGCAATCACCTGCGGCGCACCGTAAATGCGCTGGCCATGACAGAAGCCGCAATCGCCATCCGGGATCTCTCCAAGACATATGAAGGCGGCAAGCGCGCGCTCGACGGCGTGACGTTCGATGTGCCGGCGGGGTCGATCTTCGGGCTGCTCGGGCCGAATGGCGCGGGCAAGTCGACGCTGATCAACACGCTGGCCGGGCTGGTGCGCAAGACCAGCGGCACCGCCTCGATCTGGGGCTTCGATATCGACGCGCATCCGCGCAACGCCAAGGCCTCGATCGGCATCGTCAATCAGGAAATCCTGTTCGATCCGTTCTTCACCCCGCTGGAGACGCTGGAGATTCAGGCCGGCCTTTATGGCGTGCCCAAGGCGCAGCGGCAGTCGATGGAGCTGCTTCGCGCGGTTCATCTGGAGGACAAGGCCAACGCCTATGCCCGCACGCTATCGGGGGGCATGAAGCGGCGGCTGATGGTGGCGAAGGCGATGGTCCATTCCCCGCCGGTGCTGGTGCTCGACGAGCCCACCGCCGGGGTCGATATCGAGCTGCGTCAGCAATTGTGGAGCTATGTCCGCCGCTTGAACGACGAGGGCGTCACGGTGGTGCTGACCACCCATTATCTCGAAGAGGCTGAGGAATTGTGCGATCGCATCGCGATCATCAACAACGGCCGCCTGATCGCCAACGAGCCGACGCGCGAACTGGTTGGCAAGGCGCAGGAGAAGGTCGTCGCGGTGACGGTCGATCGCGATCTGACCGAAGCGCCGCAATCGCCGAGCTTCGGCAAGATCGTGCTGAAGGGCGATCGTACGTTGGAAATCACCTATCAGAAGGACAAGGTGAACGCGGGCGAGGTGCTGGCCGCTGTGCAGGGTGCCGGCCTCGGGATCGTCGACGTCTCCACCAAGGAGGCGGACCTTGAGGACGTGTTCCTCAACCTGACGCGGGCAGCCAACGCCTGATTCAATCGTCGCGCTTTGCTCCATCGAGCACGCGTTCGGTGCGTTCGCGTTCCGCGTGCGCCAGGGCTCTCTCCGCTTTCGTCCGGCCGAAGGCGGCGCGATTGGCGGCGGCGGTCGTCGTCTCCGTGGCGCGGCGTTTCGCCTTGCGCGCCAGCCGGAGATTGACGACCTCGCCCATCAGCGGCGCACGTCCTTGGCGAGGGCGTCGAGCAGGCCGTTGACGAAACCGGCCTCGCGCTTGTCGTAAAATGCGTGGGCAACGTCCACATATTCGCTGATTGCGGTGCCTACCGCGATGTCGTTGCGCGCGAGCAGCTCATAGGCGCCGCAGCGCAGGATCGCCTTCATCGGCTTGTCGAGTCGCGCGAGCGTCCAGCCTTGCAGCTTCGGCTCGATCAACAGGTCGATCTCGCCGAGCCGCGCGGTGGTGCCGGTGACGATATCATCGAAGAACAGCACGTCCGCCTCGGCATATTCATCGCCCTCGATCGTCGCGCCCAGCCTGTGCTGGTGGAATTCATGAAGCAGGGTGGGGACGGGCGTCTTCTCCATCTCATGCTGATAGAGCGCCTGGACGGCGGCGAGACGCGCGGCGGCGCGGGCCTTTGATCGTGCTGCGGTACGGGACATGGGGCAGAGCCTTTAGAGCAAATATGCGGATCGTTGAACCGGCGCCTTTCCGGCGGACGGCGCGAAGGTCAGCGGCTGGCGAGCCGGAGCGCCACCGAGGCGGCGTGCGCGGGCAGGCCCTCTGCGGTGGCCAGCGCGACGGTCGCCGGGCCGAGCTTGTCGAGCGCGGCGGCGTCTAGCTGAAGGAAGCTCGTCCGCTTCATGAAATCGGTGACGCCGAGGCCACTGGCGAATCGCGCGCGCCGCCCGGTGGGAAGGACGTGATTCGGCCCGGCGACATAATCGCCGATCGCCTCCGGCGTATGGCGGCCGAGGAAGGCGGAGCCGGCGTGGCGCAGCTTGTCGAACAGGGCGACAGGATCGTCGGTGGCGATCTCGACATGTTCGGGCGCCAGCCGATCGACCAGCGGGCAGGCGTCAGCCAGATCGCGCACGAGGACGATCGCGCCATTCGTCTCCCACGCGATCCGCGCGGTTTCCCCGGTCGCGAGCGTGGCGAGCTGGCGCTCGACCGCATCCGCCACGCGGGTCGCGAAGCCGGCGTCGTCGGTGAACAGGATCGACTGGGTGGTCACGTCATGCTCGGCCTGGCTGAGCAGATCGGCTGCGATCCATTCGGCGTCGTTCGCGCCGTCTGCGATCACCACGATCTCGCTCGGGCCGGCGACCATGTCGATGCCGACCACGCCGTAAACCTGCCGCTTCGCCTCCGCGACCCAGGCGTTGCCCGGCCCGGTGACGACATCGACGGCGGAGATGCGATCGGTGCCCCATGCCAGCGCGGCGATCGCCTGTGCACCGCCGACGCGCCACACCTCATCAGCGCCGGCGAGATGCGCGGCGGCGAGCACGAGCGGATTGACCTCGCCGCCCGGCGTCGGCGTCACCACCACCAGCCGTTCGACGCCGGCGACCTTGGCCGGAATCGCGTTCATCAGCAGCGTGGAGGGATAAGCCGCCCGTCCGCCGGGGACATAGACGCCCGCCGCATCCACCGCCCGCCACCGCGCGCCAAGCCGGACGCCGGCATCGTCCGTGAAGGCGAGATCGTCGGGCCGCTGCTTCTCATGGTAAGCGCGGATGCGCGAGGCGGCGAGCTCCAGCGCGTTGCGCAGATCGGGCGTCAGCGCATCGAACGCCGCCGCGCAATCGCTCGCTGGCACACGCCAGCCGGTTTGATCGAGATCGTGGCGATCAAGCTTTTGCGTGTAGGCGCGCAATGCCGCATCGCCCTTGTCACGCACGGCGTGCAGGATCGCGGTGACGTCGCGGGTCACGTCCGCATCCGATTCGCGCCGCGCATCGACCAGCGCGGCGAAATCCGCCTCGAACGATGGCGCGGCGGCGTCGAGCCAGATCATGCTGCCGCCGTTTTATCGACCGCGCGGCGGAACGCCTCGACCAGCGGCACGACGCCCGCACGCGTCTTCATCGCGGCGCGATTGACGATCAGGCGCGAGGAGACCTCCATGATCCGCTCCACCTCGACCAGCCCGTTTTCCTGCAGCGTGCGGCCGGAGGAGACTAAATCGACGATGCGCGGCGCGAGGCCGAGCGTCGGCGCCAACTCCATCGCGCCGTTCAATTTGATGCATTCCGCCTGCACGCCACGCCGCGCGAAATGCTCGGCGGTGACATGCGGATATTTGGTCGCGACGCGCACATGGCTCCAGCCGCGCGGATCGTCGCGCTCGGCCATCTCGACCGGCTCCGCGATCGACAGCCGGCAATGGCCGATCGCGAGATCGACCGGGGCGTACAGCTCCGAATAAGCGAATTCGGCCAGCACGTCGGACCCGACGATGCCAAGCTGCGCTGCGCCATGGGCGACGAAGGTGGCGACATCGAACGCGCGGACGCGGATCAGCTCGATCGCGGCGCTTTCGGTGCGGAAACGCAGCGCGCGGCTGTTCTCGTCGCCGAACGCGGCCTCTGGCACGATGCCGGCGCGGGCGAGCAGCGGCAGCGCCTCGCTCAGGATGCGGCCCTTGGGGACGGCGATGACGATTGGTTCGCTCACGGGCGCGGCCTTTACGCGGGGGGGCGGGGAGGCGCAATACAATGGCAGGAGGGTGCGTTCGATGGCGACCGAAGAGAATGTCCGCGAGGCGTTTCGCATTCAGGAATTTTATTGCCGGCATATGGACGCGCCGATGTACGCGCGGCTGTGCGGTGCCGTGGCCGATGGGCTGACGCGCGAGAGCCGCACCGGCGCGCGCGTGCTCGACTGGCCGGGCGAGCCGACTCGCGATGCATTGCCCCTACGCTTCTTCGGCGGGCTGCACGCGCTGGTGCGCGCGGGGCGAGGCGCCGGGCTGGCGGCGATCTTCGCGGGCGAGATCGTTGCGGCCGACGCGATCGCGGCGGCGCTCAACGCGGCGCTGGTGCGGCACGACGATGCGCTTTTCCCGTGGCTCGACGGGCCGCCGCAGACCAATGAGCCGGGGCGTTCGGGTGCGTTGATGCTCGGCCTGATGGAAATCGCGCGCCGGCATGGCCCGAAAATCGAATTGCTTGAAATCGGATCGAGCGCGGGCCTCAACCTGCTGATCGATCGCTATGCCTTCGATCTGGGCGGGGTGCCGATGGGGCCGCCCGATTCGCCGGTGACGATTCGCCCCGAATGGCGCGGTGAGCCGCCCGAGGCGGCAGCGGTGGAGTTCGTGTCGGTACGTGGGTGTGATGTCCATCCACTCGACGCGACCGATCCGGCGGTCGAGCAGCGGTTGTGCGCTTATGTCTGGCCGGAAACGCCCGCGCGTGCCGAGCGGCTTGGCCGGGCGATCGCGATGCAGCGTGCGCGCGGCGTCGATCTGGTGCGCGCGGACGCGGCGGACTGGCTGGAGGCGCGGCTGGCGGAGCCGCAGGCGGCCGGCGTCACGCGGGTGCTGATGCATTCGGTGGTGTGGCAATATCTGCCCGAGGACACGGCGAATCGGGTGCGCGCCGCGATGGCGGCGGCCGGCGCGCGCGCCACGGCGGAGCGCCCGCTCGGCTGGGTGATGATGGAGCCGAATCGCGCCTTCGCGCAGCAGGTGGTCCGCGTGAAAAGCTGGCCGGGGCATGACGAATGGGCGGTGCTGGCGACGGCGCACGCGCACGGAACATGGGTGAAGAACGGTATCTTCGATGAGGATCGCCGTGCGTTCGATCTGCCGGAGTCCGCGAAGGTGGAGGCGGGCTGAGCGGCGATGACATCCGTTGCGGGTGACGAGCGGCTTTTCCGCCTTTCAGGCGCGATCAGGCGCGATGCGCAGGTCGAGGCATGGTTCGCGGCGGATCATGATGGGTTACGGCATGTGGCGGGGCGCTGGTTCGAGCGCATGCTGGCGTGCGGAGCCGATGTTGGCGCACTGCTGCACGATGGCCACCCCACGGCCTGCGTCGATGATGCCGCGTTCGGCTATGCGGCTGCCTTCAGCGCGCATGTGAACATCGGCTTCTTTCACGGCGCGGCGCTGCCCGATCCGGCGGGTCTGCTGGAAGGTACCGGAAAGCGCATGCGGCATGTGAAGCTGCGTCACGGCAAGCCGATCGACGAGGAGGCCGTGAGCGAGTTGATAGCGGCGGCATATCGCGACATCCGGTCGCGACTGGCAGCGGTGGGCTAACCGGGCGGTGTTGGTTGCATTTTCTCTGTGTCGCCGCTAAAGGCCCCGCTTCCCGCGTGAGGATCATGACGAACGGCCCGGCCACAAGGGCTGCCGCGGCCGTTTTGACCTCGCCCGAACTGAAAGGACCAAAATGCCCAAGCTCAAGACCAAGAGCGGCGTGAAAAAGCGCTTCAAGCTCACCGCGACCGGCAAGCTCAAGCACGGCGTGGCCGGCAAGCGCCACCGTCTCATCAGCCACAACGGCAAGTACATCCGCCAGAACCGCGGGACCACGGTCCTGTCGAAGGCCGACACCGCGACGGTGAAGGCCTGGGCGCCGTACGGCCTGAACTGAGGAGTCTTAAGAGATGGCACGCGTCAAACGGGGTGTAACCACCCGCGCCAAGCACAAGAATATTCTGGAACAGGCCAAGGGCTACCGTGGCCGCCGGAAGAATACGATCCGCGTCGCGCGGCAGGCGGTCGAAAAGGCCGGCCAATATGCGTATCGCGACCGCAAGGTTAAGAAGCGGACCTTCCGTGGTCTGTGGATCCAGCGCATCAACGCCGGCGTCCGCGCCGAGGGCCTGAGCTACAGCCAGTTCATGCACGGCCTGAAGCTGGCCGGCGTCGAGCTGGACCGTAAGGTGCTGGCCGACATCGCGATGCACGAAGGTGAAGCGTTTAGCGCCATCATCGCGCAGGCGAAGGCGGCTCTGCCCCAGGCCGCCTGAGGCAGCCTTACGCGCGAAGGAATCGGGGCGCCGGTGGTCTAGGCCACCGGCGCCCTTTTCGTTATCGGGCGTGGCGTGCCCAACCATCAGGACGATCATGGCTGATCTTGACCAACTGAAGACCGACCTTCTCTGCCGGATCGACGCAGCGGGCGCGCCCGACGCACTCGAGGCGATCCGCGTCGAGGCGCTTGGCAAGCAGGGCCGCGTCACCGCGTTGCTCAAGACGCTGGGCGGGATGTCCGCCGATGAGCGGCAGACGCAGGGCCCACTGATCAACGGCCTGCGCGAGGCGGTGGCGGGCGCGATCGCGACGCGCAAGGCGGCGCTCGATACGGCGGCGCTCGATGCACGGCTGGCGAGCGAGCGGCTGGACATGACGCTGCCGGTCGATGCGGCCGCCAGCGGCACGATCCACCCGGTCAGCCAGGTGATGGACGAACTGGCTGAAATCTTCGCCGATCTCGGCTTCGCGGTCGCTACGGGTCCGGAGATCGAGGACGACTGGCACAATTTCTCCGCACTCAACATTCCGGAAAGCCATCCGGCGCGCGCGATGCACGACACTTTCTATTTCCCGGAGCAGGAGGGGGCCGAGCGCAAGATGCTGCTGCGCACCCACACCTCGCCGGTGCAGATCCGCACGATGCTGAGCCAGAAGCCGCCGATCCGCATCATTGCGCCCGGCCGCACCTATCGTTCCGACAGCGACGCGACGCACACGCCGATGTTCCATCAGGTCGAGGGGCTGGTGATCGACAAGGGGATCACGCTCGGCCATCTGAAATGGACGCTGGAAACCTTCCTCAAGGCGTTCTTCGAGCGTGACGATATCGTGCTGCGGCTGCGCCCGAGCTATTTTCCGTTCACCGAGCCGTCGGCCGAGGTCGATGTCGGCTACACGCTGGAGAAGGGCAAGCGCGTGATCGGCGGGTCCGGTGGCGGCTGGATGGAGGTGCTGGGTTCCGGCATGGTCCATCCGAAGGTGATCGCGGCGTGCGGGCTGGATCCGGCCGAGTGGCAGGGCTTCGCCTTCGGCTGCGGGATCGACCGGCTGGCGATGCTGAAATACGGCATGGACGATCTGCGCGCCTTCTTCGACGGCGATATCCGCTGGCTGAAACATTATGGATTTTCGGCGCTCGACGTACCGACGCTGAGCGGGGGAGTCGGCGCATGAAGTTCACGCTGGGCTGGCTCAAGGAGCATCTCGACACCAACGCCACGCTCGACGCGATCGTCGAGGGGCTGACCCGCATCGGGCTGGAAGTCGAAGGCGTCGACAATCCGGGCGAGAAGCTTGCCGCGTTCCGCATTGCGAAGGTGCTGACCGCTGAGCGGCATCCGCAGGCCGACAAGCTGCAGGTGTTGTCGGTCGATGCGGGCGATGGGCCGTTGCAGGTCGTCTGCGGCGCGCCGAACGCACGCGCGGGCCTTGTCGGCGTGTTCGGGATGCCGGGCGCCGTGGTGCCGGCCAATGGCATGGTGCTGAAGGTCGCCGCGATCCGTGGCGTCGAATCGAACGGCATGATGTGCTCCACGCGCGAGCTGGAACTGGGCGACGATCACGACGGGATCATCGAACTGCCCGGCGATGCGCCGATCGGCACACCCTATCCCGCTTATGCCGGGCTGGACGATCCCGTGATCGACGTGTCGATTACGCCCAACCGGCAGGATTGCATGGGGGTGCGCGGCATCGCGCGCGATCTGGCGGCGGCGGGGCTCGGCACGTTGCGCCCGCTCGCGGAAGTCTATCGCGTCGCGGCAATCGCGCCGGTGGCGGGCGACGGCCCGGCGCCCGATGTGCGGATCGAAGACGCGGCCGGTTGCCCGGCGTTCTTCGCGCAGGGCGTGTCCGGCGTCACCAATGGCGCCGCGCCGGCATGGATGCGCCAGAAGCTCACCGCGATCGGGCAGAAGCCGATTTCAGTGCTGGTCGATATCACCAATTTCGTCTCGATCGATCTCGGCCGCCCGCTTCATGTCTATGACAAGGCGAAGCTTTCCGGCGGCCTCGTTGCGCGCAAGGCGCGCGATGGCGAGACGGTGCTGGCGCTGAACGGCAAGACCTATACGCTCGACGCCACGATGACGGTGATCGCGGACGATATGCACGTCCATGATATCGGCGGCATCATGGGCGGGGAGGATTCGGGTGTTTCCGATGGCACCACCGATGTCATCATCGAATGCGCTTACTTCGATCCCGATCATATCGCGCGGACGGGGCAGAAACTGGCGTTGACCAGCGATGCGCGCCAGCGGTTCGAGCGTGGGGTGGATCCGGCATTCCTCGACGATGGTCTTGCCATCGCGACGCGGCTGGTGGTGGAACATTGCGGTGGCACGGCATCCGCGATCACCCGCGCCGGCGAAGCGCCGCTCGGCACGCGCAGCTATGTCTATGATCCGGCGCGGACCGAGACGCTCGGCGGCCTCGCGGTCGCGCCCGAGCGGCAGCGCACGATCCTCGAATCGCTCGGCTTTACCGTCACCGCCGACTGGCAGGTGAGCCCCCCGACCTGGCGCCGCGATATCGACGGCACTGCCGATCTGGTCGAGGAAGTGATCCGCATCGAGGGCATCGACAATGTGCCGTCCGTGCCGCTCGCCCGCCTCCCCGGCGTCGCGCGGCCGACCGCCACCCCCGAACAGAAGCTGGAGCGCCGCGTCCGCCGCGCCGCCGCCGCGCGCGGGCTGGACGAGGCGGTGACGTGGAGCTTCCTCGCCGAGAAGGAGGCCGCCGCATTCGGTGGCGGCGCGTGGACGCTCGCCAACCCGATCAGCGAGGATCTGAAGGTCATGCGCCCATCGTTGCTGCCGGGGCTGCTCTCGGCGGCCGCGCGCAACGCAAAGCGCGGGGCCGGCAGCATTCGCCTGTTCGAGATCGGGCGGCGCTACCTCGCCGATGCCGAGCATGCGACATTGGGCGTGGTGCTGGCGGGCGACCGCCGCCCGCGCGGCTGGCGCGAGGGCAAGGCCGCCGGGTTCGACGCGTTCGACGCCAAGGCGGAGGGGCTCGCGCTGCTCGCCGCGGCCGGCGCGCCGGTGGAGAATCTGCAGGTGTTCGGCGATGCCGGCGAGGCGTGGCACCCCGGACAGTCCGGCACGTTGCGGCTCGGGCCGAAAACGGTGCTGGCGGCGTTCGGCATGCTCCATCCGCGCACGGCGGAGGCGTTCGATCTCGACGGCGCGGTCGCGGCCGTGGAACTCTATCTCGACGCATTGCCCGCCAAACGCGGCGGCAACGGCTTCATGCGCCCGGCTTATGCACCGCCCGCGCTACAGCCAGTGCGCCGCGATTTCGCCTTCCTTGTGCCCGAGGAGGTGACGGCGGATACGCTAACCCGCGCGGCGAAGGGCGCGGACAAGGCGGCGATCGTATCGGCGCGGGTGTTCGACGTGTTCACCGGCACCGGCGTCGAGCCGGGCAAGAAGTCGGTCGCGCTAGAAGTGGTGCTTCAACCGGGCGAGAAGAGCTTCACCGATGCCGATCTGAAGGCGATCGCCGACAAGGTTGTCGCGGCTGCGGCGAAACAGGGGGCCGTATTGCGTGGCTGAATGGGTCGTCATCGCGGGCGACGGGCTGACGGCAGCGATCAATCCGCTTGGCGCGGAATTGTCGTCGCTGAAGGATGCCGCCGGCCGCGAGTTGATGACTGATGCCGATCCGGCGTTATGGACCGGCCGCGCGCCTCTGCTGTTCCCGGTGGTCGGCAAGCCCGCGGGGGAGGTGATCCGCGTCGACGGCCGCGCCTATCCGATGCGGCAGCACGGCTTCGCGCGGCGGATGGTGTTCGCCGTGACAGCGCAGGCGGCGGATCGCGTGACGTTCGTGCTGACCGACACTGAGGAGACCCGCGCCAGCTATCCCTTCGCGTTCCGACTGGAAGTGACCTTCCGGATCGAGGGTGGCGGGCTGCGGGTCGATGTGGCGGTGAACAATCCGGGCGACGTGCCGCTTCCGGCGAGCTTCGGCTTCCACCCCGCTTTCGCCTGGCCGCAGCCGGCTGGGGGCGCGAAAGAGGCGCATCGCATTACCTTCTCCGCCGATGAGCCGGAAGCGATCCGTCAAATCGACGCCGATGGGCAGATCATGCCGGAAAC
The DNA here is from genome assembly GCA_029202845.1 of Candidatus Sphingomonas colombiensis. NCBI lineage: Bacteria > Pseudomonadati > Pseudomonadota > Alphaproteobacteria > Sphingomonadales > Sphingomonadaceae > Sphingomonas > Candidatus Sphingomonas colombiensis. The sequence continues at coordinate 1,550,893 of CP119315.1, forward strand.
GCGCCCGTCGCCGCTCGATGGGCGCACGCTCAACCTGCGCGACGATCTGTTCACGCACGATGCGCTGATCTGGGACACGCTCCATTCCGATCACGCGACCTATAGCGACGCGACCGGCCCGCGCCTGGAGATCGCTTTTCCCGACACCCCGATGCTCGGCATCTGGACCAAGCCGGGCGCGCATTTCATCTGTATCGAGCCGTGGCACGGCATCGCCGATCCGGCCGGGTTCGCCGGCGAGTTCCGCGACAAGCCCGGCGTGTTCGAGGTTGCGCCGGGGGCGACGAAACAGATCGCGATGCGCGTGACATTACTGCGCGAATCGTAACCGCGCACCCGTCTCTCCGCGCATTCCTTCCGGCCTTACGAAAGCCCGCTACATGACTTCCCCCCGCCGCACCTTCGCGATCATCTCGCACCCTGACGCCGGCAAGACGACGCTGACCGAAAAGCTGCTTCAGGTCGGCGGCGCGATCCACCTCGCCGGCGAAGTGAAGGCGCGCGGCGCGAACCGGCGCGCGCGATCGGACTGGATGAAGATCGAGCAGCAGCGCGGCATCTCGGTCACGTCGTCGGTGATGACGTTCGAGAAGGACGGCGTGACCTTCAACCTGCTCGACACGCCGGGGCATGAGGATTTCAGCGAGGATACCTATCGCACGCTCACCGCCGTCGATTCGGCGGTGATGGTGATCGACGCCGCGCGCGGCATCGAAAGCCAGACGCGCAAGCTGTTCGAGGTGTGCCGCCTGCGTTCCGTGCCGATCATCACCTTCATCAACAAGGTCGATCGCGAGGGGCGTGCGCCGTTCGAGCTGCTCGACGAGGTGGCGGACGCGCTGGCGCTGGATGTCGCGCCGATGAGCTGGCCGGTCGGCATGGGGGGCACGTTCGAGGGCGTGCTTGATCTCAAGCGCTGGTCGATCAGCCGGCCGGAGGGCGGCAGCCGCACCTTTCAGGGCAAGGTCGATGCCGAGCCGATCCTGCCCGATGCGGTGCGCGAGGAAGTGGAGCTGGCGCAGGCTGGCTATGCCGAATTCGATGTTGACGCTTATCGCAACGGCGATCTCACCCCGGTTTATTTCGGCTCCGCGCTCAAGGATTTCGGCCCCGGCGAACTGATCGCCGCGCTGGCTGATTATGCCCCGCCGCCGCGTCCGCAGCCGGCCGATCCGGCGCCCGTCTCACCGGACGAGAAGGAAGTCACCGGCTTCGTCTTCAAGGTGCAGGCGAATATGGACCCGCAGCATCGCGATCGCATCGCCTTCATGCGGCTGTGCTCCGGCACATTCAAACGCGGCATGAAGCTGACACCGAGCGGCCATGGCAAGCCGATCGCCGTCCATTCGCCGATCCTGTTCTTCGCGCAGGATCGCGAGATCGCGGATGAGGCCTATCCCGGCGATATCATCGGTATCCCCAATCACGGCACGTTACGGGTGGGCGACACGCTTTCCGAGCGCGCCGCCGTGCGCTTCACCGGCCTGCCCAATTTCGCGCCCGAAATCCTGCGTCGCGTCGCACTCAAGGACCCGACCAAGACCAAACAGCTCCGCAAGGCGCTCGACGATATGGCCGAGGAAGGGGTGACGCAGGTATTCTATCCCGAGATCGGATCGAACTGGATCATCGGCGTCGTTGGCCAGCTCCAGCTTGAGGTGCTGATCAGCCGGCTGGAGGCTGAGTATAAGGTCGCCGCCGGGCTGGAACCCGCACCGTTCGACACCGCGCGCTGGGTATCGAGCGACGATGCCGCCGCACTCAAGGACTTCACCGATATCAACCGCGCCGCGCTGGCGAAGGATCGCGACGGCAATCCGGTGTTCCTCGCCAAGAGCGCGTGGGAGGTGAACTACATCGCCGATCGCTATCCCAAGGTGAAGTTCGCGGCGACGCGGGAGCGCTAGGCCTTTTGCGGTGTCGCGCCGCTTTCCCACCCCGCCCCTCGGTCACGATGCCGAGCCGATGGGAGGCGGGGCGGGGACGCGGCTAGGCGCCGTTTTCGCACGGCATCACGCCCCTTCGGCCACCCAGTCGCGCTTGATCGAGCGGATCGCGAACAGCACCAGCAGGCCCGCGAACAGGTAAAAGCCGACGCATGCGACCGCGGCATAACGCAGCGATTCGGCGCCAAAGCCACCCTTCAGCCAATCGGAAAGCGATCCCATCAGCAGCGGCCCGATGCCGAGTCCGAGCAGGTTGTTGATGAACAGGAAGCTGCCCGAGGCGGTGGCGCGCATCCGCGTCGGCACGAGATGCTGGACCGCGGTGGTGATCGGCCCGAGCCACAGGATATTGAGCGCGTTCGGGATCAGCAGCAGCGGCCACGCCAGCCATGGATTAGGCGCGAGCAGCCCGGCGGCGAAGGTGGGCACCGTAATCAGCCACGCGATCGCCGGGATTTTGACGTACCACGTCTGATCGAGCCGCCCGAGCCGATCTGCGAGCCAGCCGCCGGTAAACACCCCTGCGGTGCCACCGATCAGCAGCAGTGATCCCATGAATTGCCCGGTGGTGATCAGATCGAAGCCATAGCTGCGGATCATCACCGATGGCGTCCACAGTGCCAGGCCATAGCCGCACAGCGAACTGGAGCCGGCAGCGATCGAGAGCAACCAGAAGGTCGGCTTACGCGCGAGGATGCCGAACACTTCCCCCTTCACCGCGCGCTCGGGCGCGGGTGGGCGCGGACGATCGCGCACGATCCAGTAGAAGAACGGGGCGATCACGATCCCCGCGATCCCCACCGTCAGAAAGGCGACGCGCCATTCCACAAGCTGCGCAATATAGCCGCCGAGCAGCACCCCGGCCGCCAGCCCGATCGGCACCCCCATCGAATAAATCGCCAGCGCGCGGGCGCGACGTTCCGGCGGGAAATAGTCTGCGATCAGCGCGTAGGATGGCGCGGCCCCACCGGCTTCGCCGACGCCTACACCGAGGCGGAACAGGAACAATTGCATGAAATTGCCGGCGAGACCGCACAGCGCGGTAAACCCGCTCCACACCACCAGCGCCCCGGCGATCACCCCGCTGCGGCTGGTGCGATCGGCGAGGATGGCGAGCGGAACGCCGAGCACGGAATAGAGCAATGCGAAGGCAAGGCCGCCGATCGCGCCGAACTCCGCATCCGTCAGCCCCAGATCCGCCTTGATCGGCTGGGCAAGGATGCCGAGGATCTGCCGGTCGAGGAAATTGAAGACATAGACCAGCAGCAGCATCGCCAGCACGAGCCGGGGATACCCCGGCCGTTCGCGATCGATCATCAACGCACCCTCCCGATAGTAGAAGGGCCGGTCGCCCGCGAGAGCGGACGCCGGCCCAGCTACATCACCCTAACGGATCAGAACTTCGCGGTGAAGGTCGCGAATACCTGCCGTGGGTTGCCATAAAACGCGGTGGCGATGCCTTCCTGACCAAGCGTCGAGACATAGCCCTTGCCATTGGTGATTATCTGGCCCGCCGCGTTGAGCGGATTACCGGCGATATCGGTCTTGATATATTGATAGCCGGCGGTCTTGTACTTCTTGTCGGTCAGATTGCGGCCATAGACGCCGAACGAGAATTGCCGGTTCGCACCGAACGCATAGGTCACCCCCGCGTCGAGCAGCGTATAGCCCGGCTGATCGAGGAACGGGCTCTGCGTCTCGAACTGATGCGTCAGGCTGCGATACGACACGGTGGTCAGCGCGGTGAGCATTCCGTCGCCCGCCGGCAGATTGAGCGTGGCGGTGCCCGATGTCGTCCAATGCGGCGTGTTCTGGAACACGCGGACGTTGGCGACATCGGTGCCGGTCGGGCCGATGAAGCGATCATATTTCGCGTCGATGTAGCCGAGCGTGCCGGACAGATTGAACGACGAGCCGACGCCGGCGAAATCGCGCACCAGTTGCGCGTTGGTTTCGGCCTCGATGCCCTTGATCGTCGCCTTTGCCGCGTTGGTCGTGATGCCGCAGAAGCTGGAGATGCCGTTCACCGTGCATGCGACCGAACCCGGAACCTGCACGTCGGTATATTTGGAATAGAATCCGTCGAGTGCGTAGGTCCAGCGGCGATCGAACAGCGATCCCTTATAGCCGATTTCATAGCTGGTGACGGATTCCGGCTTGAAACGCAGGAAGTTGTAAATGTCCTGATAGGTTCGGCCAGCGGCCGGATTGCTGATCGGCGCGCTGGTGCCCGCGCCACGCGGGTCAAAACCGCCGCCCTTGAAGCCTTCCGAATACGACGCATAGATCATGTGATCGGGCGTGATCTTGTAGCTGAGCGAGGCGCGTGGCGTGAACTTCTTGAAATTGGCCGTGCCACGGAAGTTGGTTGCGGGCGCGCCGAGCAGGGTCGCGTGGCCGCCGAACTCGGCCGTCGGGCCGTTGAGGTAGTTCGCCTTGTAGATGAACGACGTGCGCTCATCCCACGTATAACGCCCGCCGAGCGACAGGCTGAGCTGATCGGTGAAATCGAAGGTGAAATCGCCGTAGATCGAGCTGGTTTCGGTGCGCACGTCGCCTGCTGTGAACCCGTCCAGGCCCGGCAATATCGCGCCACCCGTGGTGAACAGCAGCACATCGAACGCGGTCGATGCCTTCGCGCCGAGATAGTAGAAGCCGACGAGGCCGTTCACCTTGTCGCTCTTATAGTGGAGCTGGAATTCCTGGCTGGTCTGCTCGTTGCGATAGACCGCAGGCACGTCGACATCGATCGACGGGAGCGAGTCGAAATCGATCGGCGTGTACGAACGATCCTTGCGCCACGCGCTGATGCTGCGCAGCGTGAAATGATCCGAAAGCTCGGCGTTGACCGTCATCGACAGGCCGCCGCCCTGAATGTCCTGCTTCGGATTGTTGAGGCCCGCGCGCGTATCGAACACGTTCGACAGCACCGGTGCACCGGATAGCAGGCCGGGGATCAGGCGGTGGCCGTTGCGCGGGTTCGACGTATCATGGGTATAATCGCCGGTGATGCGGATGAAGAGCCGCTTGTCGGGCGATTCGAACTCCACGGTGCCGCGCCCGGCCCAGAGCTTCTTGTTGTAATTGTCGATGCCGAGATTGAGGTTTCGGCCGAACCCGTCGCGCGTCAGGCGCGCACCGGATACGCCAACCTTGAACATGTCGCCGATTGGGGTGGACAGGCTGATGACCCCATCCGCCTGATTATAGCTGCCATAGGTCGCCTTCACCGTTGCCGACGGCGTGTCGGCGAGGCGCTTGGTGACGTATTTCACCGCGCCGCCGATCGTGTTGCGGCCGTAAAGCGTGCCCTGCGGGCCGCGCAGCACCTCGATCCGCTCGACATCATAGACATCGAGAACGGCGGCCTGCGGGCGATTGAGATAAACGTCATCGAGATAGATGCCGATGCCCGCCTCGAAACCCGGCACCGGATCCTGCTGGCCGACGCCGCGGATGAAGGCCGCCAGCGTGGAATTGGTGCCGCGCGAAACCTTCAACGTGGTGTTCGGCGTGGTATTCTGAATATCGGTGAGATCGATCGCGCCACTCTTCGCCAGCTTGTCGGCGGTGAAGGCGGTGACGGCGACCGGCACGGATTGCAGCGTCTCCTCACGCCGGCGCGCGGTGACGACGATATCCATGTCGTTCGTCGCGGCGGCCTCTTCGGCGGCGGACTGTGGAGCCTCCTGCGCGAACGAGGGTACGGCGGCCGTGAGCGCGAGAGCGGCGACGCCGCTGCGGAGCGCGGCGTGAGAATTGATAAACGTAACCAAGGTGAAACCTCCCCTTTGCGGCGCCTCGCTTGGCTGCGAGCTTGTGCGCCGAACGAAAGCACAATACTGAAAGTTGAACCAGGATTCAACTTGGATATGAGGCAGAGATGAGCGACGGGCGGCAGATTGAGCAGAATGCTACGCCGCGCGGCGCGGAAGAACCGGCGGCGAGCACGGATAAGCGGCCGCGTACCGCGCGCGGGCAGCGCACCCAGCGTGCGATCCTAGACGCGGCGGCGCTGGAGTTTGGCGAGCACGGCTTCCACGCCGCGTCGATCAGCGGAATCACCCGCCGCGCGGGTGTGGCGCTCGGCAGTTTTTACACGTGGTTCGACTCGAAGGACGCGGTGTTCCGCGCGCTCGTTCGCGACATGTCCGATCAGGTGCGCAATCATGTTGGCCCGGCGATTCGCGCCGCCCCCGATCAGATCGCGGCGGAGCGCGCTGGCCTCGAACATTTTCTCGAGTTCGTGCGCGGTCACAAGGAGATCTATCGCATCATCGACGAATCCGAATTCGTCGATCCGGAAAGTTTCCGGCTCCATTATTGCTCCACCGCCGATCGCATCCGCGAGCGGCTTCAGGCGGCAGCGGCACGGGGCGAATTGATCGACGAGGTTGGCGAGGTCCATGCCTGGGCGATCATGGGGATGAACGTGTTCCTGGGCTTACGATTCGGCGTGTGGGCGAAAGATGCTCCGAGCGGCGAGATCGCCGATCAGATTGCGGCGATGCTCGCGCGTGGACTGTCTCGACGGCCCTGATCGGGCGCTCCTTCCCAGCGCCGCCGCGGTCCCGCGATCGATTGACCAGCAAATATCCGAAACATGTATGATTCGTATATTTGCGAGTTGAAGAGGCGCTTATGGGCATCGTGAAGATTGACGACGAACTGCACGAGGAAGTCCGCCGCGCGAGCGATGTAATGTGCCGGTCAATCAACGCGCAGGCCGAATTCTGGATGAAGATCGGTATGCTGGCGGAAGCCAACCCGACGCTGTCTTTCAATAACATCGTGAAAACGCAGCTCGCGGCGGCGAATGTGGGGCTCACGCACGTGGCTGTGGTGGCCGCCTGACATGGTGAAGACCCCGGACGAATTGGCGCTGATGCGCATATCGGGCAAGTTGCTGGCGTCGGTGTTCGAAATGCTGGACGGGCTGGACCTTGCGGGCATGTCGACCCTGCAGGTCAACGATCTGGTCGATCGTTTCATCACCGTGGATCTGGCCGCGCGCCCTGCCAGCAAGGGACAATATGATTTCGAATATGTCCTGAATTGTTCGATCAATCATGTCGTTTGCCACGGTGTGCCCGATCCCGGCGAAATCATCCGCGATGGCGACATCGTCAACTTCGACATTACGCTCGAAAAAAATGGCTTCATCGCGGATTCGAGCAAGACCTATCTGGTCGGCAACGCCTCGCCCGCAGCGAAACGGCTGGTGCGCGTCGCCCAGGAGGCGATGTGGAAGGGCATAAAACAGGTGCGGCCCGGCGCCTATCTCGGAGACATCGGGGCCGCGATCGAGCGGCATGCCAAGAAAAACGGCTATTCGGTCGTGCGCGAATATTGCGGGCACGGCATCGGCCGGGAGATGCATGAGGAACCGGATGTGCTCAATTTCGGGCGACCGGGAACAGGGATGAGGCTGCGCGAAGGCATGGTCTTCACCATCGAGCCGATGATCAATCAGGGCAGCCGCAAGGTTTCCACTGAAGACGACGGATGGACGGTGGTGACCGACGACGGCAAGCTCTCCGCCCAATTCGAGCATACGGTCGCGGTCACGGCAAATGGCGTCGATGTCTTGACCCTGCGCCGTGATGAAGCTGCGATGCTGGCGCGCCGAGAGTGATTGGTTGCGCCTTTCGGTATCGCGCGCGGCCGCGTGTTCAGGATGATCAGCTATCGGGCGAAACCGGCGTCAGGCCCGCGCGAGTTCGCTGCCTGCGCTACTTCCGGTCGCTATCAAGCGCCTGCTGCAATATCGCCCGCACGCCGCGCAGCGAAGATACGTCATGTCCTGCAGGCGCGGGGGCAGGGGTGGCCGGGGCGGCGCGTTTTCCCTCGCCGGCGAGTAGCTTCTGCACGCCCTTCACCGTGTAACCGTCCTGATTGAGCAGGCGGTTGATCCGCTCGATCAGCGCAACGTCTTCCGCGCGATAATAACGGCGGTTGCCGGCGCGGGTCAGCGGGCGGAGCTGGGGAAAGCGCGTTTCCCAATAACGGAGCACATGCTGTTGCAGGCCGGTGGCGGCCGCGACTTCACCGATCGTCCGGAATGCCCCCGCCGCTTTGACGTCCGGCCCGCTCACTCTACCCCGCAGAGACGATGCGATCGCGCATCATCTGACTGGCACGGAAGGTGAGTACGCGACGCGGCGCGATCGGCACTTCCACTCCGGTCTTGGGATTGCGCCCCACCCGTTCGCCCTTGTCGCGCAGGACAAAGGTGCCAAAGCCGGAGATTTTCACATTCTCCCCTTTGGCGAGCGCATCGCACAGCAAATCCAGCACTTGCTCTACCATCCGTGCCGAATCGGCCCGCGAAAGCCCGACCTGGCGGTGCAGCGCCTCCGACAGGTCCGCACGCGTCAAGGTTCCTGCTTCGCTCATTCCTGCCTCACTCCCCCCGGGTGATAACGACTTAGATTTGTAAGTTTATCACTCTGAACGGCGGGCAGAAAGTATTTTGTTCAGTCAGATTGTTTCATTTTAGAAACGAACGACCGAAGCACCCCAGGTGAACCCGCCGCCCATCGCTTCCAGCACGACGATCTGGTCGCGATTGATGCGGCCATCACGGACCGCTGCGTCGAGCGCGAGCGGCACCGATGCGGCGGAGGTATTGGCGTGCCGGTCGACCGTCATCACGACCTTTTCAGCCGCGAGTCCGAGCTTGCGCGCGGTGGCGTCGAGGATGCGGGCATTGGCCTGATGCGGCACGACCCAGTCGACGTCGTCGGTAGCCAGCCCGGCGGCGGCGAGCGATTCGCCCATCACCGTCGCGAGATTGACGACCGCGTGGCGAAACACTTCGCGCCCCTTCATCCGCACCTTGCCGACGGTGCCGGTGGTGGAGGGGCCGCCGTCGACATAAAGCAGTTCGTTGCGCCGCCCGTCGGCGTGGAGGCGGGTCGCGAGGATGCCGCGCCCGTTGCGCTCGTCGCTCTCCTGCGCCTCCAGCACGATCGCGCCCGCGCCGTCGCCGAACAGCACGCAGGTGGTGCGATCCTCCCAGTCGAGGATGCGGCTGAACGTCTCCGCGCCGATCACCAGCGCCTTGCGATGCGCGGAGGCGCGAATCATGCTGTCCGCGACCTGCACGGCGTAAAGGAAGCCGGAGCAGACCGCCGCCACGTCGAACGCGGTGCAGTCGTCGATGCCGAGCGCGGCCTGCACCTTGGTGGCGGTGGCGGGAAAGGTCTGGTCCGGCGTGGCCGTCGCGAGCACGATCAGATCGATATCCTGCGCGTGCACCCCGGCGGCGGCCAGCGCCGCTTTCGCGGCATCGGTGGCGAGCGTTGCGGTGGTTTCGTCAGGTGCCGCGATGTGGCGGAAACGGATGCCGGTGCGCTCGACGATCCATTCGTCGGTGGTGTCGACCATCTCCGCCAGATCGGCGTTCGAGACGCGCCGTGCCGGCAGTGCCGAGCCGGTTCCGGTAATGACACTCCTGATCATGCCGCCTGCTTTTCGAAATTACCCAGATCTTCGGCGATGCGCCGCGCGAGATCGGCCTGCACCATCTTGGCCGCATTGCCGATGGCGGTCGCCACGCCGAGTTCGTTGGCGCCCCCATGGCTTTTCAGCACCAGCCCGTTGAGGCCAAGGAAGACCGCGCCATTGTGATTGTTTGGATCGAGATGATCGCGCAGCAATTGCGTCGCCGGGCGGGAGATCAGGAAGCCGATCTTCGACCGCACGGATGAGGTGAAGGCGCGCTTCAGCAGATCGGCGACGAATCGCGCGGTGCCCTCGGCGGTCTTCAGCGCGATATTGCCGGAAAAGCCATCGCACACGATCACGTCGACATGCCCGCGCGCCAGCCGGTCGCCCTCGACGAAGCCGGTGAAGCGCATTGGCAGGTGAGTCGCGTCACGCAGGATCTGCGCGGCATCGCGGATTTCCTCGGTGCCCTTCTGATCCTCGCTGCCGATGTTGAGCAGCGCGACTCGTGGGCTTTCGAGATCGAGCGTGGTGCGCGCATAAGCTGCACCCATCACCGCGAATTGCACCAGATTGCGCGCGTCGCACTCGGTATTGGCGCCGAGATCGAGCATCACGACATCATTGTCGCCGAGCGTCGGCAGCATCGCGGCCAGCGCGGGGCGGTCGATGCCGGGCATGGTGCGGAGCGAGAGCTTCGCCATCGCCATCAGCGCGCCGGTGTTGCCGGCCGACACGGCTGCGCCCGCGCGACCTTGCTTCACGCAGTCGATCGCGACGCCCATCGAGGTCGTCTTGGCACGGCGCAGAGCCTTGCCGGCCGTCTCACTCGACCCGACGACGTCGGGAGCGTGAACGATCTCGGCATTGCCGCTCAAATTGGGGTGGCTCTTCAGCCCCTCGCGAATCGACGCTTCGTCACCAACGAGGAGGAATTTCATCCCCTCGAAGCGACGACGCGCGCGCGCGACACCGGCGAGCATAACCGCCAGCCCCTCGTCACCGCCCATCGCATCGACGGCGATCCAGGAGCTGTCGGACATGAAGCGGCAATCCCCTTGTTGGCCGGGCTATCAGCCCTCGACGGAAACGACTTCGCGCCCGTTATAGTGGCCGCAAGACGGGCACAGGTTGTGCGGACGCTTCAGTTCGCCACAATTCGGGCATTCCTGAAACGCCTCAACCGAGAGCGCATCGTGCGAGCGGCGCATGCCACGGCGGGAAGGAGAAGTTTTTCGCTTGGGGACGGCCATCTCGGCACCTTAATCCGTATTCTGTTCAGCAGGAGACGACTTGTCCGAAACGATCGTGACGCCGCCGACAAACAGGTCAGCCGCGCCGGGCGGCCGGACGCATCGCGAAGCCACGCGCCTATACCCGAATATCATCGCGTTGCAAGCCGCGCGGGCAAATGCCACTCTCCGTTTCGAAACAAGGCAGGGGGAAATGATGCTGCTTCCGGTAACGCTGGTGTTGGCTGCGGCCTGCGGGCTGATCAATCTGTGGCTCGGTATCCGGCTCGTGCGCGGGCGAATGCAAGGCGTGATGATCGGGGATGGCGGCAAGCCGGAAATGCTGGCGGGGATGCGCGCGCATGCGAATTTTGTCGAATATGCGCCTTTCGTACTGATCCTGACCGGGTTGATCGAACTCGCGCGCGGCCCCTCTTTATGGCTGTGGGTGTTGACGGCGGTGTTCGTCCTCGGGCGCATTGCGCATCCGATCGGAATGATGCGCGCCACCCCGAATGGTTTCCGGGCCGGTGGCGCGATGGCGACCTGGATCGTCACCGCGGTCCTCGCCGGCTGGGCGCTCGCGATCGCCTATCAGGCGAATAGCGTCGCCGCGCCGCACGGAAACGTGATCGAGATGGTCGCCCCGCGCGGGTAGCTTAAACGGTCGGACGCTTCGCGAATCGCTCCAGCGTCTCCTCAGGCGCGTCGTCGCTGACCGCGACATCGACGACGTGCGCCGCCGGTGGACCCTGATGCGCGCGGGCAATAGCGGCGGCAATCGAATCGGCGGAGCCCGCGATCACCGCCTCGACCGAATTGTCGGCGCGGTTGCGCACCCAGCCGAGAATGCCGAGTGCGCGCATCTCCGCTACGAACCAATTGCGGTAGAATACGCCCTGCACCCGCCCGGTGATGATGAGCCGACGACGAATCATGTGGCGATAACGCCGGGCCGGCCGGCGCGGTTCATCCGTCCTTGCGACGCTCGATCAGCCACGGGCGTGGGCGGCCGGTGGGCTTCGCCACGCCATCGAGCCGTATCGCGCGGCTGATATAGACCAGCTTCATCAGCATCGTGCCGCCCATCCCGCCGCCGGTCGGCTGGGCGAGGATGCGGCGCACCACATCCTGCCCCGCGACGACGCGCCCGAAGGCGGCATAGCCTGGATGATCGCGGCTGGCGTCCATCGAGGGCATCGCGCCGACGGTGATGAACCAATTGCCATTGGCCGATCCCGGCTCCCCGCGCCGCGCCATGGATATCGTCATGTCGAGGTGGCGGATGCCGGTCTTGCTGGTCGGCTCATGCGCGATCGTATCGAGGAAGCGGCGCGCGTCGGTGCGGATGCCGGATTGGATGAAGCCGAATTGCGGCGCCTGTTTGCTGCGCGCGACGCGATAGAAGCTGATCCCGTCGAAGCGCCCGTCATCGACATAGCGCATGAAATTCGCGGTCGTGATCGGCGCATGCTTCGCATCCAGCGCCAGCACGATATTGCCAAGCGCGGTTTCCAGCCGCACCCGCACGAACCCCGGCGTCGCCCGGTCCGCCCGCTGCGCGGCGACGGGCGTGGAGAGCAGCAGGGCGACGAGCAGGACAAGAACGCGCATCGGGTGCGCCTAGGCAGCGTGGCCCTGAACGGCAAGCGCCGCCGCCGCGATCACGGGGCGGTGCGCGCGAGAAGATCGGCGAGATCCTGTTTCCAGAACTTCGCCCAGGTGTGCGTGCCATGCCCGTGCGTGTCGGCGCTTTCGGGGATCAGGCGGAAACGGGTGTTCGGCATCTGCTTCACCGCCTGATTCGGGAAATCGAGATTGCGCGGGTTGATGAAGTCGTCGGCCGAATTGATCCACACCATCGGCGCGGTGATCTGCGCGAGCTTGGGCCATGGATCATAGGTGCGCGACGAATCGAGCTGATAGATCAGATCGTTGGCATCGATCCCCGCGATCGAGGCCGCCACCTTCTCCCGCGCATAGGAAACAGCCGCGTCGCGGGCGGGATAGGCCGACTGGAGGAAGAGCGGCGCCCCGCCGGCGATGAACAACAACGACGCGGCCCCGCGCACGCCCTGCACCGGCTGGGCCGTATAATTGCCGCCGTTCCACGCCGGATCGGCTCGAATCGAATCGATCGCGAGCTGGCGCCACATGCGGTTCAGCCCCGCGATCTGTACCGGCTCGCACGCCAGCGGCATCAGCGCACGGGCATAGTCCGGGAAGGTCTCCGCCCACACGAAGGCGTGCATGCACCCCATCGAGGTGCCCATGATCAACCGCATCTTTCGGATGCCAAAATGCTCGGCGAGCAGCCGGTGCTGCGCGGCGACCATGTCGTCATAGTCATAACGGGGGAACGCCATATGCTGGCCGTTCGAGGGCTTGGACGAGCCACCATGGCCGATATTGTCGGGCAGGATGATGAAATAGCGCGTGATGTCGAGCGGCTGGCCGGGGCCGTAAAGCTCATCGGCGAACTGGGGCTGGAGGAACTGCTTGCCCGTCCCCCCGGTGCCGTGAAGCACCATCACCGCATTGTCGATCTCCCCCGCCGCGTTGCGATGTGGCGTGCCGAGCGTGGTGTAATGCAGCTTTAGCTCAGCCAGCTTCTCGCCTGATCGAAACGCGAAATCGCGCATCACGAAATCGCCTTCCTTGATCGGCCATTGCCGGGCGACGGCGGGCGGCGGAGCGGGCGGGGTAACGGGTTGCGGTGCCGGTGCGGCGGCGAGGAGCAGGGGGAGAATCATCGCGAGAGGTTAGCATGCGATTGGCCGGGTGCCAGTGCCGGTTCACAGCGGTTGGCGCGGGCGAACGAAGCGTTGCTCGATCATCTCGGGCCCCCATTGCCGGCCGGACCATTCCTCGACGCAGACGAAGCCGAAGCTTTCGTAGAGATGCCGCGCCGCAGCCAGGCCGCGGAATGTCCATAGCTGGGTCTCGGCGAAGTTCCTTTCGTCCACGAAAGCCATGGCGGCAGACAGCAATTTGCGCCCGGCACCGCTACCGCGCGCGTCATCCGCCGTGATGAAAAAGCGCAGGTGCGCGATATCGGCGCCCAGATCCTCGCCATCGATAGAGATCGATCCGACCATTTCGTCCTCACGCATCGCCGACCAGATGGCGTTGCGCGGGCTTTCGAGCCGGGCACAGAGATCGGCGAGGCCGCGCGCCACCACGCTTTCGAAATGCCGCCCGAAACCTGATTCGCGGGCGTAATAAAGCGCATGCATTTCCGTGACCCGTGCGATCAGCCCGGTGTAGTAGCCGGATGCGATGGTGATATCCGGACAAGAGGGGCCCCCGCTTTTTCCGCCAAGCGCATCGGCGTAGAGGCGCAGCCCCTCGAGAACGGCGCGCGACTGGGCCGGCTGCAAGCGCCGGAGCGCATCGACCACCTGTGTATCGGCAAAGGCGTGGATCGCGACGACACGGTCTTTCCCGCTTGCCGAGAGCGAGAGAAGCTTCACCCGCCCGTCGCTTCCGCCGGCTTCTTCTTTAACGTCGCCCGCTTCCACCAGCTTACGTAACATACGGCTTACGCTGGATTTTTCTAGGCGCAGGCGTATGCCGATATCCCGTGCGGTAGCGCCACCGCGTTCGATCTCCATCAGCGCATGGACGGCGGACGGCGATAGCTCGGTTCCGGCGAAGTTCCCGCCCATGAAGCCCCATTCGCGAACGATCGCCCGCGATACGTTGCGTATCTGCCCGACCAATTGTGCGGTGCCGTCCATCCGGCTTTCTCCTTCGCATATGGTTGTATCATGCAACCATATCGACGCAAGGCGCCCGGACCGGGCTCAAAGAAATGGGGCGATGGCCTGTGCTGGCCGCCGCCCCATTCTTTTAGTGGACACGCGATCGTGCCTACCGGCTTCGCGATGTGCCCTTGCTACGCACGGGCACTGCCATGGAGCGCCGCTCCATGGTCTTAGAGCTTTCCGGTAAGCTCCGGCACGACCTTGAACAGATCGCCGACCAGGCCGATGTCCGCGACCTGGAAGATCGGGGCGTCTTCGTCCTTGTTGATCGCGATGATCGTCTTGGAGTCCTTCATGCCAGCGAGATGCTGGATCGCGCCCGAGATGCCGATCGCGATATAGACTTCCGGAGCGACGATCTTGCCGGTCTGGCCGACCTGATAGTCGTTCGGGACATAGCCCGCGTCGACCGCCGCGCGGCTCGCGCCGACGCCCGCGCCGAGCTTGTCGGCGAGCGGCTCGATGATCGTGTGGAAGTTCTCGCTGTTCTGCAGCGCACGACCGCCCGACACGATGATCTTCGCGCTGGTCAGTTCGGGACGCTCGGACTTGGCGATCTCGCTGCCGACATAAGTCGACACGCCCGAATCACCCTTGCCCGCGACCGCCTCGACCGTGCCAGAGCCGCCGCTGGTCGCCGCCTTCTCGAACGCGGTGCCGCGTACGGTGATGACCTTCTTGGCGTCCTTGGACTGCACGGTGGCGATGGCGTTGCCGGCGTAGATCGGGCGCGTGAACGTGTCCGGCCCTTCGACCGACAGGATATCGCTGATCTGCATCACATCGAGCAGGGCGGCGACGCGCGGCGCGATATTCTTGCCGTTGCTGGTCGCGG
The DNA here is from genome assembly GCA_029202845.1 of Candidatus Sphingomonas colombiensis. NCBI lineage: Bacteria > Pseudomonadati > Pseudomonadota > Alphaproteobacteria > Sphingomonadales > Sphingomonadaceae > Sphingomonas > Candidatus Sphingomonas colombiensis. Next base: position 1,566,122 of record CP119315.1, read on the forward strand.
GGACGAGGAACGCGTCGTGATGACCCATCAGGTCGGCGACGAGCGGCGCGACATTCTCGGCCAGCGCATGCGCATAGGCCGCGTCGTCGGCGACATGGACCTTCCCCACGCCGGCGATCTTGGCGGCCTCTGCGGCAACCGCATCGACGCCCTGACCGGCGACGAGCAGGTGCACTTCGCCCAGCTGCGACGCAGCGGTGACGACAGCGAGCGTGGCATCCTTGACGGCCGAACCGTCATGCTCAACCCAGACGAGCGTCTTCATTTCGCGACTCCCATCGCCTTGAGTTTTGCCACCAGTTCATCAACGTCGGCGACCTTGACGCCAGCGGTGCGCTTCGCCGGCTCGACCACCTTGAGCGTGGTCAGGCGCGGGGACACGTCGACGCCGTAATCGGCGGGCGTCTTCTGCGCGAGCGGCTTGGACTTCGCTTTCATGATGTTGGGCAGAGAGGCGTAGCGCGGCTCGTTCAAGCGCAAATCGGTGGTGACGATCGCGGGAAGCTTGAGCTTCTCGGTCTCCGATCCGCCATCGACTTCGCGCGTGACGGTGACGAAATCGCCCTCGACCTCAACCTTCGATGCGAATGTGCCCTGGCCCCAGCCCGTGAGCGCGCCGAGCATCTGGCCGGTCTGGTTGTTGTCGTCGTCGATCGCCTGCTTGCCCAGGATCACGAGACCCGGCTGTTCCTCATCGGCGATCGCCTTCAGCAGCTTGGCGACGCCGAGCGGCTCGACCTTCTCGTCGGAGGTAACGAGGATCGCGCGATCCGCGCCCATCGCCAGCGCGGTGCGCAGGGTTTCCTGCGCCTTCGCTTCGCCGATCGACACCACGACGATCTCGGTCACGACGCCCTTTTCCTTCAGGCGGATCGCTTCCTCAACCGCGATTTCGTCGAACGGGTTCATCGACATCTTCACGTTCGCGAGATCGACACCCGTGCCATCCGCCTTCACGCGGGGCTTCACATTATAGTCAAGCACCCGCTTGACCGGCACCAGCACCTTCATCGGCTGTGTCTCCATTGGCCCAATCTTCGTCAGTGGGTTCGCTAATGCAGCAGAATCGGCGCAAGTCCAGCCCAAACGCCCCGCCGCGCGCCCGCGCGCTGTGGTCGGGCGCAGTATCGCTTGCGTAATATCCTTACGGAAAGCACGGTTTGGCGCGATATTCGTTGCGTGGGCCGCCGGGCCCCGCGCCGATACAAAAAATGCGGCGACGGAAAAGCTCCCGTCGCCGCGTCAATGTTTCGGTACGTCGCCGCGATCCCCGGAGCGGGAGTCGCGGTGACGCATATCCGGTTCAGGCTGCCTTCTTCACCTCGGCAACGATCTTGCGGGCGGCATCGCCCAGATCGTTGGCGGGAACGATCGCCAGGCCGGACGTGGAGAGAATCTCCTTGCCCTTCTCGACGTTGGTGCCCTCAAGCCGGACGACCAGCGGAACCGAAAGGTTCACTTCCTTCGCCGCGGCGACGATGCCCTCGGCGATGATGTCGCACTTCATGATCCCGCCGAAGATGTTGACGAGAATGCCCTTCACCGCCGGATCGGCGAGAATGATCTTGAACGCCGCCGTCACCTTCTCCGTGGTGGCGCCGCCGCCCACGTCGAGGAAGTTGGCCGGGAACATGCCGTTCAATTTGATGATGTCCATCGTCGCCATGGCGAGGCCGGCGCCGTTGACCATGCAGCCGATATCGCCATCGAGCTTGATATAGGCGAGGTCGTACTTGGATGCTTCCAGCTCGGCCGGATCTTCCTCGGTCTCGTCGCGCAGCTCGGCGAGATCCTTGTGGCGGAACATCGCATTGCCGTCGAAGCCGACCTTGGCATCAAGCACCATCAGCTTGCCGTCATCGGTGACGGCGAGCGGGTTGATCTCGATCTGCGAGGCATCGGTGCCGAGGAACGTGTCATAGACCTTGCCGGCGAGGCTCTGCGCCTGCTTGGCGAGATCGCCGGTCAGCCCCAGCGCGTTGGCGACGGCGCGGCCGTGATGCGGCATGAAGCCGGTCGCGGGATCGACGTCGAACGTGTGGATCTTCTCGGGCGTGTCATGCGCGACCGTCTCGATGTCCATCCCGCCTTCGGTCGATACGACGAAGGCGACGCGGCCGGTGACGCGATCGACGAGCAGCGCGAGGTAAAATTCCTTCGCGATATCAACGCCGTCGGTGACGTACAGGCGATTGACCTGCTTGCCGTGCTCGCCGGTCTGGATCGTGACCAGCGTGTTGCCGAGCATGTCGGTCGCTGCCGCGCGCACTTCGTCGGCGGTCTTGGCAAGGCGGACGCCGCCCTTGGCTTCCGGCGGCAGCTCCTTGAACTTGCCCTTGCCGCGCCCACCGGCGTGGATCTGCGCCTTGACGACGTAGAGCGGCCCGGGGAGCTTCTTCGAGGCCTCAACCGCCTCTTCGACGGTCATCGCGGCATAGCCGGCGGGAACGGGAACGCCGAACTTTGCGAGCAGTTCTTTGGCCTGATATTCGTGGATGTTCATGGGATGCGCGGCCTCACCATAAGGAAAACAGGCGGCCTTAAGCACAGGGGGGCGGGGGAATCCACCCCCGCTGTTGCACTGCGGCAGCGAAGGCGGCGTTTAGCCACTGCCGCCGGTTGCCATTCTGTTCCGTGCGGCGCATGGCCGGCCCCGTGACCGCGTTTCCCTATCCCGCGCTTCATGCCAGCCATTCGGGCACCTGGATCGCGCAGGATGGCGAGACGCGCGCGATCGGTCGGGGCGAGGCGATCCGTATCGCCGCCGACACGCCGGTGATCCTGCTCAATGCGCCGCTGATCGGGCAGAGGCTCGGCTATGCAGACCTGTCCGGGCTGGATGTGCTGGAATTATTCGCCTTTCTCCGCCCGGCGAGTTTCATGGTGCCGACACCCAAAGGGCTCGCCGCTGTCACCGGGCTCGATGTGCCGGCGGACGATGCCGCGATCGCCCCGTTCCTGCTTGCCGCAGCCGAGCGCTTGCTGGCGATTCCGCAGGGCGAATGGCCCGAGCGCGAGGGCGCTTGGACCGCCGCGCAAACCCTGTTCCGGCTGCGCTGGCCATGGGCGCCGCTGCTCGCGGATCGAATTGCGCGGCCGACCGGCAATGAGCGGTGGCTGTTCTCCCGCTTGCCCGAATGGGAAGAGGCGGCGCCGCGCGCGATGCCGCGCAATATCTCGCTCGTGGACGAGGAGGTGCAGGAACGACTCGCCCGCCTCACCGGCGCGAGTCGCGAGCCGCGTCCGGGGCAGCGCGCTTATGCCGGGGCGGCCGCCGATGCCTTCGCCCCGCGAGTCGCGCGTGATTCGCCCAATCTCGTGCTGGCCGAAGCGGGGACCGGGATCGGCAAGACGCTCGGCTATCTCGCGCCGGCCTCGTTATGGGCGGAACAGGCGCAGGGCGCGGTGTGGATCAGCACCTATACCAAGGCGCTGCAACGCCAGCTCGCGCATGAAACGGCACGGCTGCATCCTGACGCGGATGTACGCAAGGCGCGCGTCGTCACCCGCAAGGGGCGCGAGAATTACCTCTGCCTGCTCAATCTGGAGGATGCGCTGCAAGGCGGATTCGCCGGTCGCGCCGCCGTGCTCGCGCAGCTTGTCGCGCGCTGGGCGGCGTATAGCGCGGATGGCGACATGGTGGGCGGCGATCTGCCGGGCTGGCTCGTCACATTGTTCCGCCGCAACGGATCGACCGCGTTGACCGACCGGCGCGGTGAATGCGTCTATGCCGGCTGCCCGCATTACCGGAAATGCTTCATCGAACGCGCCACGCGCGCGTCGAACGAAGCGGATATCGTCATCGCCAATCATGCTTTGGTGATGGTCAATGCGGCGCGCGGTCGCGAGCTGACGACTCGCCCGACACGCTATGTGTTCGACGAAGGCCATCATCTGTTCGATGCCGCCGACGGGATGTTCTCGACCGCGCTTACGGGTCAGGAGACGATCGAGCTGCGCCGCTGGATCATCGGCCCCGAAGGAAGCAGTCGCGGGCGGAGGCGTGGCCTCGCAGCGCGGCTTTCCGATGTCGCGAGCTATGACGAGGGCGGCGGTGGCGCGATCAGCGACGCGGTGACCGCGGCGCAGGCGCTGGCGTCCGAAGGCTGGCTGTCGCGGCTGGGGGAGGGGGCGCCGTTCGGCCCGATCGAGGCGCTGCTCGGCGCGGTGCGCGGGTTGGTCTATGCCCGTGCCGACCAGGCCGGCGATGCGGGCTATGGGCTGGAGACCGAGATCGCCGAGCCGCCCGCGCAGTTGATCGAGGCTGCCGGCCCCGCCGCGCAGGCGCTGGATGCGCTGTTGCGCCCGCTCGTCACCCTCGGCAAGCGGCTGGAGGCGGTGCTGGCGGAGGCGCCGGACTGGATGGACGGCCCGGCGCGCGCGCGGATCGAGGGCGCGATCGCCTCGCTCGGCTGGCGCGCGGAGACGGCTGCGTCGTGGCTGTCGCTGCTCGCACGGATCGGCGGCCCGGCCGACGCGGATTTCGTCGACTGGCTGGTGGTAGACCGGATCGAAGGGCGCGAGTTCGACATCGGGTTGCGTCGGCACTGGCTCGATCCGACCCGGCCCTTTGCCGAAGTGGTGCTGAAACCCGCGCATGGCGCGCTCGTCACCTCCGCGACGCTCACCGCCGGGGGCGATTGGAACACCGCCGAGGCGCGGGTGGGGGCGCCCTGGCTCGCCACACCGCCCGAACGGTTCACGGCGGAAAGCCCGTTCGATTACGCGAGCTGCGCCGAGGTGCTGATCGTCACCGATGTGAAGCGCGGCGATTCCGCGGCGCTCGCCAATGCCTATGCGCGGCTGACCGAGGCGGCTGGCGGCGGCACGCTGGGGCTGTTCACCGCGATTCGTCGGCTGCGCGCGGTGCATGCCGCGATCGCCGACCGGCTGGCGCGCGCGGGCTTGCCGCTCCACGCGCAGCATGTCGATCCGATCGATACCGGCACGCTGGTCGATATCTTCCGCGATGATCCGCACGCCTCGCTGCTCGGCACCGATGCGTTGCGCGACGGCGTGGACGTGCCGGGCGAATCGCTGCGGCTGGTGGTGATGGAGGGCGTGCCCTGGCCCAAGCCCAGCGTGCTCCACGCCGCGCGGCGGCTGGCTGGCGGCGGCAGCGCCTATGACGATCGCATCGTTCGCGCACGGCTGGCGCAGGCGTTCGGGCGGCTGATCCGCTCGGCGCAGGATCGCGGCGCGTTCGTGCTGCTGTCGTCTGCGATGCCCTCGCGCTTGCTCACCGCTTTCCCGCCGGGGGTGGAGATTGCGCGCGTCCCGCTCGACGAAGCGATCGCGCGGGTACGGCACCGTCTTTCCTCCGCCGCGCGTCTGGGGCATGAGGCTGCTCCCGCGCGACTGACCTGACGGAGACTTTCCCCTCGTGAAGACGCTGACGCTGCTGCGCCACGCCAAATCGGGGTGGGACGATCCGGTCGCCCGCGATTTCGATCGCCCGCTCAACGCCAAAGGGCGGCGCGCGGCGAAGGCGATGGGGCGGCATCTGAAATCGCTCGGGCTGACGTTCGATCACGTCGTCGCATCGCCCGCGTTGCGCGTGGTGGAAACGATCGGCGAGGTCGCCGCCGGCTATGGCACGCCGATCGTCCCCGCATGGGATCGGCGGGTCTATCTCGCCTCTTCCGCGATGTTGCTCGATGTGATTCGCGAAACCCCCGCGGATGCGGATCACCTGCTGCTGATCGGGCATAATCCGGGGCTGGAGGATCTCGTGCTGCTGTTGGTGCCGCATGACAGCGGCGCGCTGCGCGACGAGGTGGAGGAAAAATATCCTACCGCCACCGTCGCGGAGATGACCTTCGATATCGACGACTGGACCGATGCCGTGCCGGGGCGGGCAATGCTAACCCGCTTCGTGCGCCCGCGTGATGTGGATGCCGCGCTGGGGCCGGGGCGGGACTGAGGCATCCGCGCCCGACCGGCGCGCGCTATTTCTTGCCGAGTTTGTCCTTCAGCGATGCGAGCGCGCTGAACGGGCCGGTCTGATCCTCCCCCACCACGCCCGCTTCCCGCAGCATTTCCGCCGCGCGCGGCCCGCGCGGGAAGGGATCGAGCGCCAGCATCATCGTTTCCGCCGCCGCTTCGCCCAGATCGATCGCGCCGCCCTCGATCTCGATCGTGTCGAGCGCATCCTCGCCGAGTTCCACCTCTTCCTCGGCGGCGTCGCCGGCCGCGACGAAACGCAGCGCGACCTTCTCGTCCACCGTCGCGGGCAGCGGATCACCGGTCACCGCGCAGGGTTGCGTCACCGTTGCCGTCACCCGGCCATCCGCGCGGATGCCGGTGGCGTCATGATGGATGGTGAAGGTCGCGGCAAGTTCGTCGATCGCGATCAGCCCGAAGCGCCCGGCGAGCCGCCGGCGTTCGTCGGCATCGGCGGCAATCTTCACGATACGCGGCTCGCCGCCGATCATGTCGAGCCGCTCGGCGCGGGAAAATTCCGGGGTCACGGCAATTCTCCCCGATCGAGCGCATCGAGCGGCGTTGCGGCCAATGCCGCGTGAAAGGCGAGCAGTCGATCACGCACATGCGCCACGGCGGCCGCCGCCGGCGGCTCGCCACGATAGAGGTTGCGGGCGAGCGCTGTATCGAGATCGCCGGAGACGATTCCCTCGCGATAGGCGCCGAGCCTGCCGCCGAGCATCCCCATCATCCGCCCGACCTGTTTTCCCACCACCATGTCGCCAAAGCCGATCTGGCGTATCTGCGCGTCCATGTCGTCGATGAAGCGTTCGGTGAGATGCGCGATCGTCTGCCCGGTCGTCGGATCGCTCTCCAGGCGCATCAGCACGAAGGCGGTGATCGCCGCCACCATGTCGAACCGTCCGTCCAGCGTATCGGGCACGGCGCCGTCCAGATACCAGTGCGGCTGGCGCGCATATGCGACCGCCGCCTGATACAGCGGCAGCGCCGCATCCTGTTGTGGCGCCTTTCGGAACCTATCGAAGAAGCCCACGCTTGTTCCTACCCTTCTCGTCATTGCCTTGTGTCGTCGTCCGCCCCGGCATATTGAGGCGTTCGGCCGCGGACGCAACGTACCGCGCACGCCCAATGTTCGCGGAGTATGCATGCGCCAACCCATCCTGATCGCCGCGCTCGCCGGGATCGTGCTCGCGGGCTGTGTCCCGCTTCGGTCGCATCAGGGCTATATCGTCGATGCCGATCTGGTGAACGCGATCCAGCCTGGTGTCGATAATCGTGATTCGGTGCTCGCCACGCTCGGCCACCCGACCTTCGCCGCGCAGTTCAATCAGGGCGACTGGTATTATATCTCACGCGACAGCCGGAACCTGGCGTACAATCTGCCGAAGCCGAAAGATCAGCTGACGTTGCAGATCAGCTTCGATCGCAACGGCACGGTCAGCGCGGTGCGCCGGTCGGGCGAGGAGCAGGTGGCCTCAATCCGGCCCGACAAGAAGACGACGCCGACGCTTGGCCGCACGCGCGGCTTCTTCTCCGATCTGTTCGGCAATATCGGCGCGGTCGGCGCGCCCGGCATGGGCGGCGGCGGGGGCGGCGGTCGCGATACGCCGTAACACGTGACCTTGCTGGTTGCTGACCAGCGCGTTCGCGATCCGTTCAGCGGCGCATCCCGATAACTCCGCTCGTGGTGGCGCGGCATCTATGTCGGGCTGCCTGAGGGAAAAGGAGAATCTCGATGCGTAAATTGATCATTGGCGTGCTGATGGCGGCCACCGCTTTCCCGGCGGTCTCTTCCGCGCAGACGAATCAGGATCTGCGCCGCGATCGGCAGGATGTCCGCCAGCAGCAACATGAGCTGGATCAGGCGCGCCGCTATGGCGACCGTCATGATGTGCGTCGGGAGCAGCATGACGTTCGCGACGCGCGGCAGAATTATCGTCAGGATGTAAACGATCGCGATCGCGCCTGGGGCCGCGACGATTGGCGCGGCTGGCGTAACCAGAACCGCAATCTCTATTCGCGCGGCAACTGGAATGCGCCGTTCCGTTATCAGACGTTCCGCACGGGTGCGCGCATCGCGCCGAGCTATTTCGGCCAGCGTTACTGGATCGTCGATCCGTGGCGCTATCGCCTGCCGCCGGCGCGCGCCAACACGCGCTGGGTGCGCCACTATAACGACGTGCTGCTGGTCGATTACCGGCGCGGCGTCGTCCTCGACGTGATCCGTAACTTCTACTGGTAAGCGGATCGGGGCCGCCGGTGCGAGTGCATCGGCGGCCGATTCGTATCCTGCGATCAGGCGCTTTTCGGCGCCTGCGTCACCTTGACGATCGACAATGTGCGGCGATGCCCTTCGCGATCCGGCCACAGGATCGACTGGCCCTCGCGCAGCCCGATCAGCCCGGCGCCAACCGGCGTAAGGATCGAGACGCGCCCGGCCGAGATGTCAGCCTCCTTTGGATAGACGAGCTGGACGGTGCGGGACGCCCCGCTCGCTTCGTCGACGAATTCAACGCTGGCCTGCATCGTCACGACATCACGCGGCATCCGCGCGGCGCCATGGACATTGGCGCGGCCGATTTCCTCCAACAACAGCTCACTGACTTGCGGCAGGCGCTCCTCGACGCTGATCGCAAGATCGGTAAGCGTATCGGCTTCGGTGTCGATCATGTGGATGGGCGGACGCTTGCTCGCCTTGCTGCTCGTCATGTCACTTGCTTTCCGGGATGAGGAGACGCGCGATCGCCCACGATCAAGCGCGCCAATCTTATAGAGCTTTGCCCCGAGTTCGGGGCATGTCGCGCCAGAACCCGGGGCTAAATGCCCGAGAGAAGCTGCCCCTCATGGTGGCGAAAGCGGAAAGGACAGCCCGTGGTCTGCATCGCGCGATGATGTATTGCGCGAGGGTTCAAGTCAAACCGCGATGTCGCAGGTGATCTTTTTATGTGCCGCGAGTGCATGAGGTTGACCGCGCGAGCCGATGCGGCGATGGGGCGCGCGTGCCCAACCGCCACCCCATTCGCGCGCTGCGCGCCGGCAGACTGATCGCCGGCATCTAGCCCCGGGCACCGTTTCGATTCGGTTGTCCGGGGGTGAGACGCCGGGCGCGCGCATCGCTCCCGTAGTTTTTCTTTCGAAAGAACCACGCGTCGCCGGTTTGCGACGTTGGCGGGACGCGGTGAACATCATGACAGGTCGCAATGGAATGGCGACGGCGCGTCGGCCGGCGCGCGCTTCCTCATCGATCGGCGGCAATACGGTGGCCAGCCTGCCGCGTGCGCTTTCGAAACTCGGGCTGTGCTCGCGCACCGAGGCAACGGCGCTTATCGCGGCGGGGCGGGTGACGGTTGACGGCCGACCCGCGCGCGGCATCTCGCAGCGCGTCGATCTGGATCGATCCCGCGTCGCGGTAGATGGTCAAGTAATTGCTGCGGAACGCAAAATATATCTGATGCTCAACAAGCCGCGGGGGCTGGTCACCACCCGGCGCGATCCACAGGCGCGCGGCACGGTTTACGATAGCCTGCCGCCCGATCTGCCGTTTCTCTCGCCGGTCGGCCGGCTCGACAAGGCGAGCGAGGGGCTGTTGCTGATGACCAATGACACCCGCTGGGCCGAACATCTGCTCAATCCCGCATCCGGCGTGCCCAAGACCTATCACGTCAAGCTCGATCGCCCGGCCGACGACGATCTGGTCGCGGCCTTGTCGATGCCGGTGCTGGAAGCGGGCGAAACGCTCACGGCGGCCTCGGTTCGCCTGCTGCGCCCTGAGGATCGGTCGCGCTGGATCGAGATCGTGCTGACCGAAGGGCGCAACCGGCAGGTACGCCGTATGGTGGCGGCGCAGGGCGCGAAAGTCGAAAGACTGGTGCGCGTGGCGATTGGCGGAATCGCGCTCGGCCCGCTCGCCAAGGGGGAGACGCGCGCGCTTACCTCTGTCGAGGTGGCACGCTTCACGGCCGCCGGTTGCTCCGCATCGCGAAGCTGGAGTTGATGCGGGTCACGCCCGGCAGCCGCGTCAGCACGTCGCGGTGGAAGGTAGCATATTCCTCCATCCCAGCGATCTGCACGCGCAGCACGTAATCGCCCGCGCCGGTCATCAGATACCATTCACGTACTTCGGGATGGTTGCGCAGCGCATTTTCGAAGCGGACGAGATATTCCTCGGTCTGCCGTTCCAGCTCGACCTGGACGATTGCCACCGTTCCTTCATCCGGCGCGGCGCCGGCGATAATCGCGGTATAGCCGCGGATCACCCCCGATTGTTCGAGCAGCCTCACGCGGCGCAGGCAGGCAGAGGCGGAAAGCCCCACCGCTTCGGCGAGCGCGCTGTTGGTGATGCGCGCATCGAGCCGCAATTGCGTCAGGATACGGCGGTCGGCGTCATCAAGCGCGGACATGCAGGATATACCATCTGATCGAAGATCATGCGGTATAATCGCGGATGAAGCAGCATTACACCGCAAATCGGCGAAAAATTCGAACTTATCGCTGATATATTCCGCCACGGAGGATGCCCGATGGCGAATGACGTTTGCCCAACCAGTTCGAGCCGCTTGACGATCGACCTTGGGGCGATCCGTGCCAATTATCATTTGCTCGCCGAACGGGTGGCGCCGGCCGAATGCGCCGCCGTGGTCAAGGCGAACGCTTATGGACTGGGCGTCGCTCAGGTGGCGCCGATGCTGCGCGATGCCGGGTGCCGCATCTTTTTCGTCGCCCAACTCGCCGAGGCGATCGCGCTGCGCGACGCGATCGGTGCGGATGGCGCGATCTTCATCCTCAACGGGCTCGATCCGGGTTGCGAGGCGCTTTGTGCCGAGCGCGGTTTCCTGCCGGTGCTCAACTCCGCGAGCCAGGTCGAACGCTGGCACGATCATGCGCGAATGCGTGGCGAGGCGCTGCCGGCGGCGTTGCAGGTCGATAGCGGAATGTCGCGGCTCGGTCTCGATATGGAGACGGTGAGTGTGCTCGCCGCCGACGCCGATTTCGCGCGCGAGGTTTCGTTGCGACTGATCATGACCCACCTCGCCTGCGCCGATGCGCCGGAAAATCCGGCCAACACCGCCCAGCTTGAGCGTTTCGAAGCAGCGCGCGCGTATTTCCCGGATGTGCCGGCCTCGATCGCCAACAGCGGCGGCGCTTTTCTGCCGGCGGGTTTCCGTTGTGATGTCGCGCGGGCTGGCGTCGCGCTTTATGGCGTGCGGCCGAGCACGCTTGCCGGCAAGTTGCGCCCGGTGGCGGCGCTGTCGGCCCGCGTTATCCAGATCCGGGAGATCGCGGCAGGTGTCGGCGTGGGCTATGGCCTCGATTATGTCGCGCCCGATCAGCGGCGGCTCGCCACGATCGGCATTGGCTATGCCGATGGCTGGCCGCGCCACCTGAGCAGTGTCGGCGCCGCATGGCATCAGGGGCGGCGGTTGCCGATCGTCGGGCGGGTTTCGATGGACAGTATGACGATCGATATCTCGTCACTCCCCGGCCATGCGCTGGCGGAGGGCGATTTCGTCGAGCTGATCGGTCCGTCGCAGTCGCTCGATGATGTTGCCGATGATGCGGGCACCATCGCCTATGAAATCCTCACCAGTCTCGGCGCGCGGCATCAGCGCCGCTACGTCGACGGAGCACAGCAATGAGAGTGATCGTTCTCGGCGCCGGCGTGATCGGCGTCACCTCGGCTTATTATCTGTCGCAGGCCGGCCATGAGGTCACGGTGATCGACCGCCAGCCCGGCCCCGCGCTCGAAACCAGCTTCGCCAATGCGGGCGAGATTTCCCCCGGCTACGCCTCGCCCTGGGCTGCGCCGGGCATTCCGCAAAAGGCGATCCGCTGGCTGCTGATGACACATGCGCCGCTGATCCTGCGGCCCAAGCCCGACACGGCGATGCTGCGCTGGCTGTTCGCCATGCTGCGCAACTGCACAGAGGCGCGCTACGCGCTCAACAAGAGCCGGATGGTCGGGCTCGCGGAGTTCAGCCGTGATGAGTTGAAGGTGCTGCGCGAGCGGCTCGGCATCGCCTACGATCATCGCACCCAGGGTACGCTCCAGCTCTTTCGCACAGAGAAGCAACTCGCCGGCAGCACCAAGGATATGGCGGTGCTCGACGATTTCGGCGTGGATTATGACCTGCTCGACCGCGCCGGCTGCGTCGCCGCAGAGCCGGGCCTCGCGGCGACCAGCGACAAGTTCGTCGGTGGCGTGCGGTTGCCGGGCGACGAGACCGGCGATTGCCAGATGTTCACGCGCTCGCTCGCCGACTGGTTGGCGGCAAACGGGGTCGACTTCCGCTACGAGACAACGATTGAGGCGCTAGAGAGCGACGGTGCGCGCGTCACCGGCGTGCGGACGGATCGCGGTGTCGTGCAAGGCGATGCCTATCTCGTCGCGATGGCGAGCTATTCGCCCGCATTGCTCAAGCCGTTCGGGATGCAGCTCCCGGTCTATCCGGTGAAGGGCTATTCGATCACGGTTCCCATCGCCGATCCGGCGGCCGCCCCTGTTTCGACGCTGCTCGACGAAACGTACAAGATTGCGATCACCCGGCTTGGTGATCGCGTGCGCGTCGGCGGCATGGCGGAGATTTCCGGTTTCGACCGCAGCCTCTCCCCCCGGCGGCGGGCGACGCTGCTCCATTCGCTCAACGATCTGTTCCCCGGTGGCGCGATCATTGACGGTGAGACCAATTTCTGGAGCGGCCTGCGCCCGATGACCCCCGATGGCCCTCCGGTCGTCGGCAAGACGCCGGTCGACAATCTGTTCCTCAACACCGGGCACGGCACGCTCGGCTGGACGATGGCCTGTGGCTCGGGCCACCTCATCGCCAGCCTGATCGGCGGCACCAAGCCGGCTGTCGATCCGGCCGGGCTGGGCATCGCGCGCTATTCGAACTGAACCGGCGGCGCTGGTCAAAGCCCGCGCCTTCGCTTAGCCACGGCGGTGTGAACAGAACCATCAAGAGTTCGTGTCGCTGGTTGCGGGGGCTTTCGCAGACGGCGCTGGGGATTGCATCGATCGTTGTGCTGGCCGTGCCTGCCACGGCGGCGGAGCGCGAGGCGACGCTTTACGCTGATGCGACCGTCATCGACGGCACCGGGGCGCCGGCGCACGAGCATCAGGATATATTCGTGCGCGGTGAGCGGATCGTCGCAATTGGCCCAAGCGGGACGATCGCCGAAGCCGCCTCGGCGCGCCGCGTCGATCTGGCGGGGCGGTTCGTCATACCGGGACTGATCGACAGCCACATCCACCTCGCCACGCCACCCAACAACGTTCGCGCGAAGGCGATCCTGCGGCGCAACCTGTTCGGCGGCGTTACCGCGGTGCGCGATATGGCGGACGATCTGCGCCCGGTCGGCGAACTGACCCGTGGGGCGCTGACCGGGGAAATCCCCGCGCCCGATATCTATTATGCCGCGCTGATGGCTGGTCCTCCATTCTTCCAGGATCGCCGCGTGCTGGCGGTTTCGGTTGGGGCGCAGCCGGGCAAGGCGCCATGGATGCAGTCGATCGACGACGCGACCGATCTGCGCACGGCGGTGACGCTGGCGCGCGGCACATCGGCCACCGCGATCAAGATCTATGCCGATCTCCCGGCGCATCTGATCAAGGCGATCACGCAAGAGGCGCATCGCCAGAACGTTAAAATCTGGGCGCATAGCGCGGTCTTCCCGACGCGCCCGGCGGACGTGATCGCAGCCGGCGCCGATACCGTGAGCCACGTCTGCTACCTCGCCTATCAGGCGGAGCCGGTGATGCTCGCGGCTTATGAGGATCGCACGCCCGTCAACGAGGCGCTGCTGGCGAAGCAGGGCGACGATCCCGTGATCGCCGGCCTCTATCGCGACATGCTGAAACGCGGCACGATCCTCGATGCGACGGGCAGCCTGTTCGTGCGCGAGGATGCGGCGCGCAAGGCGCATCCGGAACGCCGCCAGTTGCGCTGCACCGGCGCGGCGACGACGCGGCTGACGCAACAGGCATGGCGCGCGGGCGTGCCGATCTCCACCGGCACCGATTATGTGTTCGGCGCGGATCAGCAATGGCCGGAAGTGCATGAGGAATTGCTGTTCCTCGCGCGCGAGGTCCGGATGCCGCCGCTTCAGGTGATCCGTTCGGCGACGCTGATCGGCGCGCAGGCGGCGGGGCAGGGAAGCGAGATGGGCTCGGTGGAAAAGGGCAAGCTGGCGAATTTCGTCGTGCTGACGCGCGATCCGCTTGCCGATATGGCCAATATTCGCGCGATCGAGATGACGGTGAAGCGCGGCCAGGCCTATCCGCGTGACAGCTACAAGCCGGTAACGAAGGCAGAACTGGGGGACGATGATGGCGATTGATCGACGGGGATTCGTGACCGGGGCGGCCGCGCTTACCGGGGTTGGGATGATGGCATCGCCGGCTTTGGCGGCGGCGCAGGGCGCAAGCGATCCGATCAAGGGATGGATCGTCGTCAACGCGCTCGGCGGGATCGGGGACCCCAATAATCCGTCGGGCGACACCGCCCGCAGCAGCATCAGCCCGCGCGTGCTGGCGGAGGCGCATGCCTCCGGCTTGACGATGGTCAACATCACGCTCGGTTATGTCGTCGGCCCGCAGGATCCGTTCGAGGATAGCGTGCGCGACATCGCGGCGACCGACCGGATGATCCGCGACAATCCGCGCGACCTGATGAAAATCCTGTCGGTCGCGGACATTCGCCGTGCCCGTGCGGAGGGCAAGGTCGGCTTGCTCTACGGTTTTCAGAACGGCGCGATGATGGGCAAGGATGCGACGCGGGTCGATATCTTTGCCAATCTCGGCGTGCGGGTGTTCCAGCTCACCTATAATCCGGCCAACCAGATCGGCGACGGATCGATGGCGCCGGAGAATCGCGGCATCACCCCGTTCGGGCGCGAGGTGATCGAACGGCTCAACGCACGGCGCGTGATGGTCGATCTGTCGCACAGCGGCGAGCGCACCTGTCTCGAGGCGGCACGGGCATCGCGCGCGCCGATTTCGATCAATCACACCGGTTGCCGCGCGCTGACCGATCTGCCGCGCAACAAGACCGATGCCGAATTGCGGCTGGTGGCGGAGCGCGGCGGCTTCGTCGGCATCTATTTCATGCCGTTCCTCAACAAGACCGGGCGCGCCACCGCGGAGGACGTGGTGGCGCATATCGATCACGCCGTGAATGTCTGCGGCGAGGATCATGTCGGCATCGGCACCGACGGCACGGTGACGCAGATCGATGACCTGAACGCTTATCGGGCGAAGCTAGCCGAGGAGAACGCCCAGCGCCGCGCCGCCGGTATCAGCGCGACGGGTGAGGGGCCGGATACCTATCCCTTCGTGGTCGATCTGCGCGGGCCGGATCAGTTCCGTAAGATCGCGCGCTTGCTGGAGGCGAAGGGCTATGGCCCGCGGCGCGTGGAGAAGATCATGGGGCAGAATTTCCTGCGCTACGCCGAAGCGATATGGGGCGGCTGAGCGCATGATCGTGATCGGCGCGGAGCAGGTCGCGCATTCGCTCGATCATGTCGGCTGCATCGCGCTGATGCGCGAGGCGATGATCGCCTTGTCGGCGGGCCGCTCGCAACAATTGCTGCGCGGGATCATCGATCTGGGCGGTGGCGATGCGTTTGGCGTGATGCCCGGCGCCCTGGAAAACGCGGGCTTCGGCGCGAAACTGGTGAGCGTATTTCCCGCCGCCGCCGCGCGGGGGCGGTCGCATCAGGGCGCGATCCTGCTGTTCGATCGGGAAAGCGGCGCGCCGGTCTGCGTCGTCGATGCGGGAGAGGTGACCGCGATCCGCACCGCCTGCGCCTCCGCCGCCGCGACCGATGCGCTGGCGCGCGCCGATGCGACCCGCCTCGCGATCCTCGGCACCGGGGAGCAGGCGTGGCAGCATGCGCTGGCGATCCGCCATGTGCGGCCGTTGGAGCGCGTCACGATCTGGGGGCGGGACATGGAAAAAGCGGCGGGGCTCGCCGGGCGCATCGCGGACGCGCTCACGCTGCCGGTAGAGGTCGCGCGGAATCCGACGGAGGCGGTGCGCGACGCCGATATCGTCTGCACCACCACCGCCGCGCCCGAGCCGATCCTGTTCGACGTGGATGTCGCCGATGGCACGCATCTCAACGTCGTGGGATCGAGCCGCGCCGGCCCGGCCGAGATCGATGGGGCGCTCGTCCGTCGCGCGCGCTTCTTCCCCGATCATCGCGAAGGCGTGTTGGCGCAGGGCGCGGAATATCTCGCGGCCAAAGCGGCGGGGCTGATCGACGAGGATCATGTGCTGGCGGAGATCGGCGCGATATTTGCCGGCACTGCGTCGGGCCGACGGAATGCAACGGAAGTGACGATCTACAAATCGCTCGGCTCGATCGTGCAGGATCTCGCCTGCGCGGCCTATCTCTATGGACAGGTGGCATAGGAATGTCGGGTCGTCCTCGGGCAAGAAATGGCGGGCGATGGCTCGAATATTGATCGTTGAGGACAATCAGCGGCTCGCCACTCTGGTTGCCACAGGGTTGGGCGAGCGCGGTCATGTCTGCGATGTCGCGCAAAGCCTGCTTGCCGCCGATGACGCTTTGGGCCTTTCCGCGTTCGACGGGCTGGTGCTCG
The DNA here is from genome assembly GCA_029202845.1 of Candidatus Sphingomonas colombiensis. NCBI lineage: Bacteria > Pseudomonadati > Pseudomonadota > Alphaproteobacteria > Sphingomonadales > Sphingomonadaceae > Sphingomonas > Candidatus Sphingomonas colombiensis. The sequence continues at coordinate 1,582,665 of CP119315.1, forward strand.
ATCTCGGTCTGCCCGATGGGGACGGGATCGAATGGCTCAAGCGGCGGCGTTCGGCCGGTGCGCCGCCCGCGCTGATTCTCACCGCGCGCGATGCATTGGAGGATCGGGTGAAGGGGCTGGATGCCGGCGCCGACGACTATCTCCCCAAGCCGTTCGCGATGGACGAGCTTGCCGCAAGGCTCCGCGCGATGCTGCGACGGCCGGGGGCGCGGCAGGAAATTGCGCTCACGCTTGGCGCGATCCGTTTCGACGCGGCCGCTCATGTGGTGACGGCGAGCGACGTGACGCTCGATCTCACACGGCGCGAAACCGCGCTGCTCGAGCTGCTGATGCGCCGCGCGGGGCAGGTCGTGCGCCGCCGCGCGATCGAGGACGCGCTTTATACCTTCGACGAGGCGGTGACGCCCAATGCGATCGAGGCGACCGTTTCGCGCCTGCGCCGCAAGCTGGAGGAGGCCGGCGCGAGCGGCTATCTGCACACGATCCGCGGCGTCGGTTATCTGCTGCGCGAGAGCGACGCGTGAAACCGGCGCTGTCGATCACCAGCCGCCTCACGCGCAGCCTTGCGCTGGTCGGCGGGCTGGGCGCGCTGCTGCTGCTGATCATCATCGGGATCGAATATCGGATCGCGTTCAGCAACCTTTCCAACCGCGCCGCGCTGGAGCAGGCGATCCTCCAGCTTTCGGAGCATGTGCTGTTGCCGATGGCGGTGCTGATCGTGCCGATGGCCATGGCCGGGCGCTGGGCGATCGCCACCTCGGTCCGTCCGCTGATCGACGCGGCGCGACGGATCGATGCGCGCAGCGATGACGCACGCGGCGTGCGCGTCGACACCACCGATTTCCCGACCGAGGCGCGCCCCTTCGCGGAGGCGATCAACCGGGTGCTCGATCGGGTCGACCGCGCTGCCGGGTTGCATGAAGCCTTCGCGGCGGACGTGGCGCATGAGCTGCGCACGCCGCTCACCTTGCTGTCGCTCGAACTGGATCGGCTCGATTATCCCGAGGTGGATCGGTTGCGCGGCGACGTGGCGCAGATGCGCCGGCTGATCGATCAGTTGATGTTGCTCGCGCAGATCGAGGCGGATCGTGCGGCGCAGCTTCAGCCGGCGGCGGTCGATCTCGCGGATATCGCCGCGACGGTGATCGCGCGGCTCGCGCCGATCGCTGTCGATCGCGGCGTGCGGATCGAGCTGGAGGCGGATGCCCCGGTGATGGCGCGCGGCCGGAGCGAGGCGATCGCGGCGGCTTTACGCAACCTGATCGAGAATGCCTTGCGGGTGACGCCCGATCGCGGGCTGGTCCTGATTCGCGTCACGCCGGATCGGATCGTCGCGGTGCGCGACGAGGGGCCGGGGTTGAGCGACGCGCGGCTTGCCGAACTGGTCGAGCGACACCGCCGCGCCGATCATGCCAGCAAGCATGGCGCGGGGCTGGGGCTGGCGATCGTCGATCGCATCATGCGCGCGCATGGCGGCACGCTGACCGCCGATGCCGCGCGGCGCGAAATCCGCCTTGGCTTCCCGATCGATTCCGCCCCGTCAGATTGACGTCAGCCACGCGCCGTAGCGGCATGGCATGGAACGTCGCATCTGGTTGATTGGGGGAGCGGCCACCGCTGTAGCCGCCGCAGGCTTGTGGTGGCTCTCGCCCGCCGACAAAGTTTCTTCCGATAAGCCGGCGCCCGCAGCCGCCGTTGCGACCAAGACAAGCGATTTCATCGCGCTCAAGCCGGATCAGGTACGCGCGCTGGGGATCAGTCTCGCGGCGGCCGAGCGTGCGGAAACAGTGCCGATCGCGGTGTTGCCAGCACGGATCGCGCCGCCACCCAACGCACGCGTCGCGGTGGCCGCACAGCTCGCCGGGGTAGTGACGCGCGTGTTCGTGGTGGATGGGCAGGAGGTGCGCGCCGGCCAGCCGCTCGCCACCGTCGCCAGCCGCGACATGGTGAGCCTCAACGCCGATCTGGCGCGCGCGCGGTCGCGGCAGGCGATCGCGCGCGCCGATGCCGGGCGGCTCGCACAACTCGCTCGTGAAGGCATTATCGCACCGTCGCGTGCCGATCAGGCGCAGGCCGTGGCCCGGCAGAGCGACGTCGATGTCGGCGAACAGGCGCGGCTGATCGCTCTGACCGGCGGCGGCCATGGCGGCGGAGCAGGCTATACCTTGGTCGCACCGATCAGCGGCCGTGTCAGCAGCATGAACGCGGAGACCGGCAAGGCGCTCGACGTCGGCACATCCCCCTTCGTGATCGACGGCGGCGGGGCGTTGCAGGTGACCGCCCAACTTCCCGAGCGGCTGATCGGCACGGTTCGCCCCGGCATGCGCGTGCGTGTCGGTGGAAATGGCGTCGGCACGGTGCTGGCGGTGGGTGGCTCGATCAATCCTGAAACGCGTTCGACCACCGTAACCGCGAGCCTTCCTGCCGCGTCCGGCGTCGTCGCGGGTGGCGCGATGCCGGTAACGATCGACGGACCGGCACCGGAAGGGGCGGTGAGCATCCCGGCGCGTGCGCTGGTGGATATCGATGGCCGCATGAGCGTGTTCGTCCTGGCGAAGGGCGGGGTCGTCATCCGCCCGGTGACCACGATTCATGGCGCGGGCGAGCATGCCATCGTCACGGCCGGGCTGCGCGTGGGCGAGCGGGTCGTTTCATCCGGGATCAGCGAGCTAAAGATGCTCGCGGGCGCGCGTTAAGGGGCGAAGGCACGATGCTGCGCAATCTGGTCGCCTATGCGCTGTCATTCCGGCTGTTCGTCGTCGGACTCGCGCTGGTGATAGCGGGGCTGGGCGCGTGGACCTTCGTCAACCTGCCGATTGACGCTTATCCCGATATCGCGCCGACGCAGGTGAAGATCGTCCTCAAGGCGCCCGGCATGACCCCGGACGAGGTGGAAACCCGCGTCATCGCGCCGATCGAGCAGGAGATGCTCGGCATTCCCCGCCAGTCGGTCCTTCGCGCCACCGCGAAATATGCGATGGCCGATCTCACCATCGATTTCGAAGACGGCACCGATATCTATTGGGCACGCCAGCAGGTGAGCGAGCGCATGGCGGAGGCGAAGGATGATCTTCCCGCCACGGTGAGCGGCGGCCTCGCGCCGATCTCAACGCCATTGTCCGAACTGTTCATGTTCACGATCGACGGCCCGCTCAGCCTGGAGGAAAAGCGCACGCTGCTCGACTGGACGATCCGTCCCGCATTGCGGACCGTGCCGGGGGTGGCGGACGTCAACGCGCTTGGCGGCCATGTGCGTACCTTCGAGGTGCGCCCCGATCCCGTCGCGATCGCGGCGGCGGGGCTGACGCTGGCCGAGGTGAAGGCCGCGATCGAGGCGGGCAACCGCAACGATGGTGCGGGCCGGCTCAACAATGGCGAGGATGCGCTGATCGTCCGCGCGGTCGGCGCGATCCGCACGATCGATGATCTGAAAGCGCTGGTGATCCGCGCCCACGACGGCCATGTCCTGCGGCTCGGCGATATCGCGAGCATCGGCACCGGCAGCCTGACGCGATACGGCGCGGTGAGCGATGACGGGCGCGGCGAGACCGTGCAGGGGCTGGTGATCGCGCTGCGCGGCGCGGATGCGCGCAAGGTGGTGGCGGGCGTGAAGGAGCGGCTCGCGGAATTGTCGCATAGCTTGCCGCCGGGTACGAAGGTCAACGTCTTCTACGACCGATCCGATCTGATCGGCCGGGCCGTCGGCACGGTCGAACATGCGCTGATCGAGGCGACGGTGCTCGTCGTGATCCTGCTGATCCTGTTCCTCGGCAATTGGCGCGCGGCGGCGATCGTCGCGGTGACGCTGCCGATGGCGACGCTGATCACCTTCCTGCTGATGCATTATTGGGGGCTCACCGGCCAATCTGATGAGCCTGGGCGGCCTCGCCATCGCGATCGGTATGCTGGTCGATGGTGCGGTGGTGGTGGTGGAGAATGTCGTCGAGAGGCTGGGCCATGCGCGCGGCGAGGATGATGCACCGCGCCTCAACCACGTATTCCGCGCGACGAGCGATGTGATCGTGCCGGTTTCGGCCGGCTTGCTGATCATCGCGCTCGTCTTCCTGCCGCTCGTCTCGCTGGAGGGGCTGGAGGGGAAGTTGTTCGCGCCCGTCGCGCTCACCATCATCTTCGCGCTGATCGGCTCGCTGGTGCTTGCGCTCACATTGGTGCCGGTGCTGGCGTCGCTCGGGCTGAAATCGGGCGCGCACGCCGATCCGTGGATCATGCGGGTGCTGACGCCGCGTTATCGCGCGCTGCTCGCCGGGGCCTTCGCGCGCAAGCCGCTGGTCTATGGCGTGGCGGCGGCGGGGCTGGCGGTTGCGGTGGTCGCTTATGGGTCGGTCGGCAAGACCTTCATGCCGCAGATGGACGAGGGCGCGGTCGTCATGCAGCTCGTCAAGAATCCCAGCATCGGGCTCGATCATTCGGTGCGCGGGGATGTCGCCGCCCAACGTGCGTTTATCGATCATGTGCCGGAGGTGGAGCGCGTCGTCTCCCGTGTCGGCTCCGATGAGCTTGGCCTCGATCCGATGGGGCTCAATGAAAGCGATACGTTCGTCACGCTGCGGCCGCGCGCGGAATGGCGTGGCACCAAGGAGGATGTGGTCGAGGCGATGCGCGTCGCGATGCAGCGGCTGCCGGGCATGGAAGCGAGCTTCACCCAGCCGATCGAGATGCGCGTATCGGAGATGCTTACCGGCGCACGCGGCGATCTGGCGATCAAGATATTCGGCAGCGACGGCGCGACGCTCGGGCGGCTCGCGGCGCAGATTCAGGCGGTGCTGCAACAGACGCGTGGCGCGACCGAGGTGATGACCGTCGCCAATGATCGCGTCGATTATCTCCAGATCGATATCGATCGCCTCGCGGCCGGGCGCGCGGGCCTGTCGGTCGACACGATCGAGGATGCACTGCGTACCCAGCTTGAGGGCATGCACGCCGGGATCGTCGCGGAGGGCAACCGCCGCACTCCGATCGTGATTCGCGGGAGCGACGCGCAGCGCAACGACGCGCGGCTGTTCGCCGATCTCCTGTTGCGTTCCCCGGACGGCAAGACGGTGCGGGTCAGCGATGTCGCGGCGATCCGCCCGGTCGCGGGGCCGGTGAAGATCGATCACGAAAATGGCGCGCGCTATGCGCTGGTGCAGGCGTTCGTCTCCGGGCGCGATCTCGTCGGCTATGTCGATGAGGCGAAGGCCGCGGTCGGGTGCGACAGGTGGCGCTGCCGGCCGGCTATCGCCTCGTCTGGGGCGGGCAGTTCGAGAATCAGCAGCGCGCGGCTGCGCGGCTGTCGCTGGTCGTGCCGGTCGCGCTGGCCCTGATCTTCCTCGTCCTGCTGGGCACGCTGCGTTCGATGCGCGCCTCGTTGCTGATCCTCGTCAATATTCCATTCGCGATGGTCGGCGGGATCGTCGCCTTGTGGGTGTCCGGGCAATATCTCTCGGTTCCCGCCTCGGTCGGGTTCATCGCGTTGCTCGGTATCGCGGTGCTCAACGGGCTGGTGCTGGTGGCCTATTTCCGTGAGCTTCGCGCCGACTGGCATGGCGATGGCCGACGCCGTGCGCGCTGGGCGCGGAGCGGCGCTTGCGGCCGGTGCTGATGACCGCGAGCATCACCGGATTCGGGCTGGTGCCGTTGCTGTTCGCGAGCGGGCCGGGGTCGGAGATCCAGCGCCCGCTGGCGATCGTCGTGATCGGGGGGCTCATCACCTCCACCTTGCTGACGCTGGTGCTGCTGCCGCTGCTGTTCGAGCGGTTCGGCGAATCCGCCCGGGAGCGCGCCGATGGCTGATATTATCCTGTCTTTTCATTGCGGCGCGGCGGATGCGCCGCCGCTGGGCGAACTGCTGCGCGCCGCAACCGGCGCGCCCGTCCACATTCGTGCCGAGGCGGTGCTGGGCCATGACTTTTCCGATGCCACCACGGCCGAACGGGTTTCCGGGCGGCTCGATCGGCGCGTGATCGAACTGATCGTGGACGAGCGGCAATGCACGTCGTTGGTCGCCGCCATCGACAATGCGCGGCGCGGTGGCCCGGTGCGCTGGCACGCGACCCCGATCATCGCACGAGGTAGATTGGCATGAATCGCTTGTTGTGGCTCGCGGGTGTGGCGGCGGTGGTCGCCAGCCCCCTGTACGCCGAACCACGCGTCGCACGAGGCGGGTTGCCGCCGCCGGAAGCGGTCCGCGATGCGCTGGATAATCATCCGACCGTGCTGGCCGCCGGACATCGTGTCGACGTCGCGCACGCGCAGGCAGGGGCGCTGGCGAAGGGCAATCACGAAGCGATCCTTGCCGGCAGTGCGATCCGCCGCAGCGTCGATCGCGAGCGGGATTACGCCGAATTCGATGCCACGCTGACCCGCGCATTCCGCCTGCCGGGCAAGGCGGCGCTCGATCGCCGCACGGGTGAGGCCGGCGTGGCGGCGGCGCAGAATCGCATGGCAGACGCGCGCCATCAGGCGGCGCTGGAGCTGGCGCAATTGTGGCTCGACTGGATCGGCGCGAGCGCGCTGGTGGAGAGCGATCGGCGCAACGTCGCCAATCTGGCGCGCGAGGGTGGTGCGATCGAACGTCGCGCGCAATTGCGCGATGCAGCGGCGCTCGATGTCGATCAGGCGGCGGCGGCAACATCGCGGGCGCGCGGCCAGCTCGCCGAATCGCACGCGACGCTTGCGGAGGCGGAGGCGAAGCTGCGTGCGACCTTCCCGACCATCCCATTGCCCGCCACCGCGCCTGCGCCGGACGAGCCGGGCGAGCCGGCGGAGGGCTTCACCACGCTCGGCCGGCTGGTGATCGAGCGAAGCCATGAGATCGAAGCCGCGCAGGCGGAGGCGGACAGGCTCGGCTTCGCGTCCCGTCGTGCGCGTGCCGATCGGATTGCGGACCCTTCGCTCGGCGTCCGCGCGTTCAGTGAGCGTGGCGGGATGGAGCGCGGGGTCGGGCTGGTCGCGTCGATGCCGCTCGGGGGCGGCTATCGCCGCTATCTGGCGGAGGAGGCGGCCGCGCAATCCTCAGCCGCGGTGAGCGATCTCGCGGCCGTGCGCCGCACGGTCGAGGCGATCGCGGCGGCGGATGTGGCGCTGGCGCGATCGCGGCTCGATGGCTGGCAATCGCTGCGCGACGCGGCGACCAGCGCGCAGGCGGTGGCCGATCGGATGCGCGCCGGCAACCGGCTGGGCGGGATCGACCTCGCCGACCTGCTCTATGCCGAGCGTCAGGCCAATGACGCGCGCCGCGAGGAGATACGCGCGCGGACCGAGGCGCTGCGCGCGGTGATCCGGCTGGAGATCGATTCGCACGTCATCTGGATCGACGAGGACGATCACGCCTGAGCGTGCGTTTGGAAACGCGGCATCAGCCCGTTTCCAAATGCACTCACGCTGATCGGCGGCGGGGTTATTTCACCGCAACCCCGTTGCCGGCGACCGACAGCACGGCGAGCGCCAGCGTCTGCGCGCCGCGCTTGATGGTCGGCTCCGGCACAGGAGCGAAGAATGGCGAATGGTTGACCGGCACCGGCTTCCCTTCCGCCTTGTAGCGCGCGATCATCGCCGGGTCGTAGCCGCCGACCGCGATGAATACCGATGGCACGCCGGCTTCGATGAACGCGGCATAATCCTCGCTCGCATTGCCGCCGGGGCTCACCGCCGGCACGAAGGCCACGTCCTTGCCGAAAGCGGTGGCGAGGACGGAGGCGGTGCGCGCGGAGAGCGCCGAATCATTGTGCACCACGCCCGTGCCGCCCGGATGCGAGACGATCGGGGCCGGCGCGCGGGCCATATCGGCCACCGCGCGCGCGGTGCGATCGATGCCGTCGAGCAGCAGCTTGCGGGTCGCCGCGTCGCGCGAGCGCACCGTCAATTGCAGATCGGCGTGATCCGGGATGATATTGCCGACCGTGCCGGCATTGAAGCTGCCGACGGAGATCACGCCGAACAGATTGGGATCGCGCTCGCGGCTGATCACCGTCTGCACATCGTTGACGAAATGGCTGCCCATCACGATCGGATCGATGCTCTTGTCCGGCATCGAACCATGCGCGCCGACGCCGTTGAACGTGACGTTGACCTTATCGGAGGCGGAGGTGACCGCGCCTTCCTTCACCACCACGCGGCCGATCGCATCGGGGCCGACATGCGCGGCAAAGCCGTAGTCGGGCTTCGGCCAGCGCTTGAACAACCCGTCGTCGAGCATCGCCCGGGCGCCGAGCAGGGTTTCCTCGGACGGCTGGCCGATGAACATCAGCGTCCCGTGCCATTGGTCTTTCATCGCGACCAGCGCAGTGGCGGCGCCGATCCACCATGCCATATGGCTGTCATGCCCGCAGGCGTGATCGACAAAAGTGAGCTTGCCGTCCACCGTCTGCTGCGCGCGCGATGCATAGGGAAGGCCGGTTTTTTCCTCCATCGGCAGCGCGTCCATCTCGGTGCGGACCATCACGACCGGCCCGTCGCCATTCTTGTAGATCGCGACGATCCCGGTCTTGCCGACCTTCTCGGTGACGGTGAAGCCGAGCTTGCGCATTTCCGCCGCGAGGATGGCGGCGGTGCGGGTTTCCTGAAAGCCGACCTCCGGATGCGCGTGGAGATCCTTATAGAGCGCGTCAAGCTTCGGATATTGCCGATCGAGCGAGGCATCGATGCGCGTTTTGGCCGCCGCTACGTCGAAGCCGGGCGCCACCGCCGGGATCGGCGTCGGCGGCGCGTCGTCAGACACCGCTGGGGTGATTTGCGCCATCGCGGGGGCGGCGGCGAGGGCGGTGGCAAGCATCAACAGGGTTTTGCGCATCGGTGAAAATCGTCCGGTTTGTTCTGGGCGGATGAGCCAGGCATCCTATGGATTTGACGCGCGAAACGCCATTGGCCGCTATCTAGCCGGTGAACGCGAGCAGCGCGAAGCTCGCCAGCCAATGTTCGCCCATATAGTCCCCTGCCACCTCGCCCAGTGCGGTGGCGAGATGGCGATCGGCGGCAGTGCGCAGCGTCGCTTGCAGGTGCGGTGCATCGATCGCGTTCGCGATGGCGCGAAAGGCCCAGGCGCGGCTGAGATTGAGGCCATCCAGATGCGCGATCTTGCCGTCGCTGCGATCACTGACAGTGGCGGGGGTGAAGAACGTGGCCGGTTCGCCCGATCCCAGCCGCGGCAGGAACTTTGCCAGCCATTCGCGGAAGGTCTCGGCCGGGATCAGCGCGGCCATCGCGCTCGCCTCGATCAACGTCGGAGATAGGAAATCGTCGCCGCTCGGTTCCCACGCCTGTGCGTCGCGATCTGCGCCGAACCAGTTGAGCGCGCGATCCGCCAGCAGCGCGCGGAGCGGCGCATCGCCCTCGACATCGGCATAGCGTGCGGCGAGCACCAGCGCGAAGGCGGTGTTGCCATGCGTGCCGGCGCGCACCGGATAGGTGAGCAGCGGCAGGAAGTCGTGGAAACGCTTGACGAATGCCTCCGTCAACGGCCGCAGCGTCGCGTGATGCGGTGAGTTCGCCAGTTTCAGCTCCGCCGCCAGCATCAGCAGCCATGCCCAGCCATAGGGCCGCTCGAACCCGCGCGCGCTTGGCCGATCGAGATAGGCGCGCTCCGCCTCCACCTTGGCGGGGGTGAAGGCGCCCGCGAACAGCGCATCGATTGCTTGTGCCTCCGCCAGATCGGGGAACAGCCGCCGTATGCGCGCGAGCAGCCAATAGCCGTGGACACAGCTATGCCAGTCGAAACTGCCATAGAAGATCGGATGGACAGCGCGCGGGATATAAGCGTCGCCGTCGCCGGTCATCACATGATCCGCCTTGTGCGGATATTCGCGCGTGACATGGCCCAATGCGATCCGCGCGAATTGCGCGGCGCGATCGGCGGTGAGTTCGGTTGTCATCGCTGCGCTCCCGGTAGCACGAAGGTCACCATAATCATGATGTTGATCGCCAACAGGATCAGCGCGGTGGGTATCTGCGCCCGGATCACGGCATGGCGATCGCGCAGCTCCAATGCCGCCACCGGCACGATGTTGAAATTGGCCGCCATGGGGGTCATCAGCGTCCCGCAAAAGCCGGACAGCATCGCGAGCGCCGCGACCGGCGCGGGGTCGCCGCCGAATTGGTGGATGATGAAGGGCAGACCGATCCCCGCGGTCATGATCGGGAAGGCGGCAAAGGCATTGCCCATCACGATCGTGAACAGCGCCATGCCAAGGCAATAGGCCAGCGCGGCGACGAGCGGCGTGTCGAGCGGCATCACGCTGGTCACTCCGATCGCGACCCATTTGCCGACATTGGACAGCGCGAATATCCCGCCGAGCGCGGCAAGCATCTGCGGCAACACCATCGCCCAACCGATCGCGTCGGTCAGCCGGCGGGCCTCCGCCGCCGGCGCGGCGCGTGGTGCGCGCGTCAGCCGTATCGCGAGCGCCAGTGCGACGATCGCGCCGGTCGCCAGTGAAACGAGCGTCACCTGCTTGGGATCGATCAGGGCATGGCCCGCGATCCTGCCGTCGGGAATGAGCAAGGTGCCGGCCAGTGTTACCGCCGGAATGCACAGCGCGGGAAGAAACAGTTTCGACTTGAGCCGCGCCGCGCTCGCAGCGCGTTCCTCGTCGCTGGTGGTGGGAACCGGCGCGGGGCGCAGGCCTGCGGTGGCGAGCGCTACCATCGCCAGCACGATCACGCCGTTCGCCACATCGGGCAGCCACGGTCCCGCCATCAGGCTGGTTGCGAACAACGCCCAGAAGCCCGCGCTACGCCACCAGCCGCGCGTCGTGCGATGCGTGGCGTGGTGGATCGCGACGGCGGCGGGGAGCAGGCCGGCGACCGCGCCGATCGCATCGAGCCCGATCATGCGCGGCGCGCCTTCAGCCGGCGATCGAGCAGCAACAGCCGCAACCCGTGGATCACGAAGGCGCAGATCGCCGTGGGGATCGCCCAGATCGCGACATGCAGCGGTGCTACGATGATGCCATTCTGCTCCAGCACCGCGCGGATCAGCAGGATCGATCCGATCGCGATGAATACGTCCTCGCCGAAGAATAGCCCGATGTTGTCGACGGCCGCCGCATTGGCGCGCACCAGATCGCGGGTTTCGGGATCGAGTGGCGTTTGTTCGTCGCGTTCCGCCGCGCCCTCCGCCATCGGCGCGACGATCGGGCGGACCATCTGGACATGGCCGCCGAGCGAGGTGAGCCCGAGCGCGGCGGTCAATTGGCGCAGCGCGAGATAGCCGATCAGCACGCGCCCGGTGGTCGCGCCGCGCAGCCGCCGCACCAGCCCGCGCGCATGATCGCGCAGGCCGGCACGTTCGAGCAGCCCGATCGTCGGCAGCGCGAGCCACGCGACCGCAAGGAAACGCCCGTCGACGAACGCCTTGCCGATCATCCCGATCACCTCGATCGGCCCGTGCCCCGCCGCCATCGCGCTGGCAAACGCGGCAAGCGTCACCACCAGCATCGGATTGACCCCCAGCGCGAAGCCGATGACGATGATCGCGATTCCCGACAGCACCAGCATGGCGGCAGCCCCCTAAAGCGTCGCAGCGGCGCGGGCCGCTTGATTATACTGGCCGGAGATGCGGCGCAGCAGATCGGCCATGTCGGACAGCGCGGATTCGCCCGGCCCTTCCGTCGCTACGGCATCCGCCAGCAGCCGCTCGCGCACCGCGCGATAGGCGTCGCAGAACGCCACGCCCGCCTCTGTCGCGGCGACCAGTTTCTCTTTTCCCTGTCGCCGCGTCTCGACCAGCCCGGCCTTTTCGAGCTTACGAATCGCATAAGTGGCGAGGTGAGTATCCTCGATATCGAGTACGAGCGTGATGTCGCCCAATCGCTTCGGGCGGTCGCGATGGCGCACGGTGTGCAGGATCAGCACCTCGATCGGCGACAAGGACGCGCCCGCCGCGACCGCGCAGCGCGCCAGCCAGCGTTGATAGGCGGTGGCCGCCAGTGTCAGGCTGAATTCCAGCTCGGACAGGGCGGGCGCCGCGCCATCGGCGAGGTGTGCCGAGGAGACGATCGCGCGCTTCGCATTGCTCATCCGGCGATTTCCTCTCCCATCCGTCCAGAGAGGTTCGCGCGGCGAATCAGGCTTGTCAACGATTGATCACCGTATCATTAATAATTTATCGATAAAACGGAGGTAAGCGGTGGCCTGGGAGTTCTGGATCGATCGCGGCGGCACCTTCACCGATATCGTGGCGCGAGCGCCCGATGGCACGCTTTCCACCACCAAGCTGCTGAGCGAGAATCCCGAACGCTATGCCGATGCGGCGATCGCCGGCATCCGCGCCATGCTTGATGTCGCGGCGGAAACGCCGTTGCCCGCCGCGCTGATCGATCAGGTCAAGATGGGCACCACCGTTGCCACCAACGCGCTGCTCGAACGCAAGGGCGCGCGCACCTTGCTGATTGTCGATGCGGGGTTCGCGGACCTGCTGACCATAGGCAATCAGGCGCGTCCCCGTCTGTTCGATCTGGCGATCCGCCTGCCCGAACCATTGCATCATGCGGTGGAGGAGGTCGGCGGCCGGATCGACGCGGCGGGCAATTTGCTCGTGCCGCTCGATGAGGAAGCGGTACGGGCGATGCTGGTGCGCCGCCGCGCCGAAGGGTTCGAGGCGGTGGCGATCGCGCTGGCCCACGCATGGGCGTTCCCCGAAACCGAATCGCGCATCGCGGCGCTGGCGCGTGAGGCGGGGTTCGCGCAGGTGTCCGCGAGTCACGCGGTCAGCCCGCTTACCGGGCTCGTCGCGCGGGGGCGAACGACGGTGGTCGACGCATATCTTTCGCCGGTGCTGCGTCGCTATGTCGATACGGTGGCGGGGGCGCTGGGCGATACGCCGCTCGCCTTCATGCAATCGAACGGCGGCTTGGCTGACGCGCGCGCGTTTCAGGGCAAGGATGCGATCCTCTCCGGGCCCGCCGGCGGGGTGGTCGCAGCGGCGCGGACGGCGCAAGCAGCCGGATTCGATCGCGTGATCGGATTCGACATGGGCGGCACCTCGACCGACGTGATGCTTTATGCCGGCCGCTTCGAGCGTGCGTTCGATACGGAGGTGGCGGGCGTGGAGCTGCGCGTACCGATGATGGCGATCGAGACGATTGCGGCCGGCGGCGGATCGATCCTGCATTTCGATGGCGCGCGCTATCGCGTCGGGCCGGACAGCGCCGGGGCCAACCCGGGGCCAAGCTGCTATCGGCGTGGCGGGCCGCTTACCGTCACCGATGCGAACGTCATGACCGGCAAGATACAGCCCGGCCACTTCCCTGCGATCTTTGGGCCTGAGGGCGATCAGCCGCTTGATCGCGCGGCGGTGGAGCGGGGCTTCGCTGAACTCGCCGCGGAGATCGCCGCAGCGACCGGCCGCGTGCAGGAACCGCGCGACGTGGCGGAAGGGTTTCTCACCATCGCCGTCGCGAACATGGCAGCCGCGATCAAGCGGGTCGCGCTGGAGCGCGGCGAGGATGCCACCCGCTTCGCGCTGCAATGTTTCGGCGGCGCGGGCGGCCAGCACGCGTGTCGGGTCGCGGAGACTTTGGCGATGCGGACCGTGCTGATCCACCCTTTTGCTGGGGTGCTCTCCGCCTATGGCATGGGGTTGGCGGATCAGTCTGCTATGCGCCAGCGCTCGCTCGAATGCCCGCTCGACGCGGCGGCACTCGACGCGATCGAGGCGCTGACGGCCTCGCTCGGCGAGGAAGCCGCGCGCGAGATCGGTGATGAGGGGGCGCGGCGCCAGGCGAGCGCCAATCTGCGCTATGCCGGCACCGATACCGCGCTCCCGGTGCCGGTCGGCACGCTATCGGCGATGCGCGAGGCGTTCGAGGCGGCACATCGCGCGCGCTTCGGCTTCGTCAGCCCGGATCGCGCGGTCGTCGTCGAAAGCGTGGTGCTGGAGGCGATCCTGCCCGGCACTCCGGTCGCGATGCCTCCGCTCGCCCCGCGCGATGGTGCCCTACCCGCGCCGCTGGAGACGATCGCCTTGTGGAGTGGCGGGCGCACGCACGACGCGCCGGTCCACGACCGCGACGGCCTGCGCCCCGGAGACCGCATCCTCGGCCCCGCGCTGGTCCGCGAGGCGATCGCCACCACCGTCGTCGAGCCGGGTTGGGTACTGGAGGTCGGTGCAGCGGGCGAGCTGGTGCTCCACCATGGAGCCGCCGCGCGCGAGGCTGTCGCCGATCCCGCCACGGTCGATCCGGTTCAGCTGGAGCTGTTCAACTCGCAGTTCATAGGGATCGCCGAACGCATGGGCGTGGTGCTTCGCAACACGTCAAGCAGCGTCAACATGAAGGAACGGCTCGATTTTTCGTGCGCGCTGTTCGATGCGGGCGGCAACCTGATCGCCAATGCGCCGCACGTCCCCGTTCACCTTGGGGCGATGGGGGAAAGTGTGCGCACGGTGATCGCCAGCCGCGCCGGCACGCTCAAGCCGGGCGATGCGGTGGCGCTCAATAATCCGTTCAACGGTGGCACGCATCTGCCCGATGTAACGGTGATCTCCCCGGTATTCGATGACGCGGGGGAGGAGATCCGCTTCTTCGTCGCCAATCGCGGGCATCATGCCGATATCGGCGGCCTCACCCCCGGATCGACCCCACCCGATTCGCGCACGCTTGAGGACGAAGGCGTGGTGATCGACGATTTCCTGCTGGTCGACGGCGGCGAGCTGCGTGAGGCGGAGTTCCGCACTCTGCTCGCTGGTGCGCGCTGGCCGGCGCGCAGCCCGGATGTAAACGTCGCGGATATCAAGGCGCAGCTTGCCGCCAACGAAACCGGCATCGTGGAGCTGCGCGCGCTGGTTGCGGCGCGCGGCTGGGCGATGGTCGGCGCCTATATGGGGCATGTGATGGCCAATGCGGAGGAAAGCATCCGCCGCGTCATCACCCGGCTGTCCGACGGCAGCTTCGATTATCCGATGGATGATGGCGCCCGGATCGCGGTGAAGGTGACGGTCGATCACGCGGCCCGCGCGGCGACGATCGACTTCACCGGCACCAGTCCAGCGAGCGCCGGCAATTTCAACGCGCCCCCGGCGGTGACGCGCGCGGTGGTGCTTTATGCCTTCCGCTGTCTCGTTGGGGAGGATCTGCCGCTCAACGAAGGGTGCCTTGCACCGCTCACCATCATTCTGCCTGATGGCAGCTTCCTGTCTCCCCCGCCGGGCAGCGCGGTGGTGGCGGGCAATACGGAGGTGAGCCAGGCGGTGTGTAACGCGCTGGTCGGCGCGCTTGGCGCCTCGGCCGCGTCGCAAGGGACGATGAACAATTTCCTGTTCGGCAATGATCGCTTTCAATATTATGAAACGATCTGCGGCGGGGCCGGGGCGGGGCCAGGTTTCAACGGCGCCTCGGCGGTCCATACGCATATGACCAACACCCGCATCACCGATCCCGAGATATTGGAGATGCGTTATCCGGTGCGTCTCGACACGTTCGCGATCCGGCGCGGATCGGGCGGCGCGGGGCGTCATCGTGGTGGCGACGGCGTGGTGCGTGCGATCACCGCGCTCGAGCCGATGACCGCGACGATCGTCGCCTCGCGCCGCACGATCGCGCCGTTCGGGCTGGCGGGGGGCGTCGATGGCGCGGCGGGCGCGCAATGGATCGAGCGGCGTGGCGGCGCGCGCGAAACGCTCAGCGGGCGCGACGAGGCCGCGCTGGAGGCTGGCGACCGCTTCGTGATCGAGACACCGGGCGGCGGAGGATATGGCTGAGGCCGCTCAGCCGTTCACGCCAGCAGCTCGACGTCCCAATAGAGCCAGTCGCGCCACGTATCGTGCAGATAATTGGGCGGGAAGCGGCGGCCATGCTCCTGCAAATGCCAGCTCGTCGGGCGGATCGGCTCGATATGCAGCGGCATCGACGCTTCACGCGGGGTGCGGCCGCCCTTGCGCAGATTGCAGGGCGCGCAGGCGGTGACGACATTCTCCCATGTCGTCCGACCGCCCTGTGCGCGCGGGATGACGTGATCGAAGGTCAGGTCGCGATGCGTGGTGCCGCAATATTGGCAGGCGAATTTGTCGCGCAGGAACAGATTGAAGCGCGTGAAGGCGGGGAATTGTGACGGCCGCACATATTGTTTGAGCGCGATCACAGAGGGCAATTTCATCGCGAAGGTCGGGCTGTGCACTTCGCGCTCATAATGCGCGACGATATCGACGCGATCGAGGAATACCGCTTTCACCGCCGTCTGCCATGGCCAGATGCTCAGTGGGTAATAGGAAAGCGGCGTGTAATCGGCATTCAGGACGAGCGTCGGGCAACTGTCCGGATGGCGGATCAGATCGGGATGGAACAAACTTCTGTCCCCTTCGATACCGTGTGGCGCACGCCTTACGACGTTTGCCGTTACAGCATGATGACAGACGGCGATTCACGCGGTCAAGTGAATGCGTGAGCGGCCCCCGCATGGGACGCGACGTAATTTTGCGGGAGAAAACTGTCGGCTGGCACTCGAAGCTGGTCGATCAGGCGGCGCGCGCCTGCGACCAGGCGTTGGCGATTTCGGCCAGATTGTCGGCGACTTCGCGGAACGGCGCGCCATCATGGCCGAGGCTGGCGCGGATCACCTGCGCCCGCGCGCCGGCATACAGGCGCGCGAGCGTCTTGGAGACTTCGCCGCCTTTCTCGAAATCGAGATTCGCCTCGAGCGCGAACAGGATCGCCGTGGCGCGGGTGACGCGCTCGCTCTTGGTCGCGAACTGGCGCCGCTCGGCGGCCCAGGCGGCAACGCGCAGTGCCTGAATCAATTCCTCGTAAAGCAACGATACCAGCGCCGGCCCATCGGCATTGGCGGTGCGCCCGGCGAGATCGATCTCGCGATAGGTTTGTGCCGGATTGCGCAGCAGCGCGCTCGCATAAGCCACCGTCAATTGCCCGACTTCGTCCACATGTCGATCTGTTGCGTCATATAAGCCTGGGTGGCCTTATATGATGCGACCTTGGCGTTCATGGCGGCGAACTGCTGCGTCAGGCGGTCGGTCATCTGCTGCTGCTTGGTGGTGAGATCGTCCTGCTGCGTCGCGATCGTGCCTTGCGCCTTGGTATAAGTCGCGGTCGACGCGCCGAGGCCGTAGAGCGTGCTGGTGGCGTTGAGTTTGATCGACTGCATCGCGGCATTGATGCCGTCCGTGCCTATCGTGGCATAAGCGAAGATCGCCTCCACCCCGGCCGGATTGTTGGTGATCGCGTTGGTGAGCTTGGTGGCATCGACCGAAAGCGAACCGTCGCGATTGGTGACGACGCCAAGGTCGGCGAGCGTCGATGGCGCACCGGGGGCGGCATTGCCGATCAGCGTCCGCGTCGTCAGCCCGCGCATCGAGCGATAGAGCGTTTGCGTCGCAGTGTCGGCGCGCAAATCGCCGGTGATCGGATCGACCTGAGCCTTCAGCGCGCTAAACACCTGATTATAGGTGTCGACGAGATCGTTGACCGCATTGGTCAGCGCGGTGGTCGGCGTGGAGGAGGAGAGGGTGATCGGCGTGGCGGAGGTGCCGGTCAGATTGATCTGCAACCCCTGCACGAGATCGCTGATCGAGTTGCTGGTACGCTCCACCGCGACACCGTCGAGCGTCAGCTTGGCGTTCTGCGCCCCACTCGCGATCCGCATCCCGCCGCCGGGGCCGACGTTGAACGCGGAAAGCGTGCCGTTATCATCCGTCGTCGCATTCAGCGTGAAGGCCTGCGTCGCGCCGCTCGCGCCCTTGAGCGAGAGATAGGCAGAGCCGTCGACATCGGTGATGATCGATGCGGTGACGCCCATGCCGGATTTGTTGATCGCAGCGGCCAGCCCCGACAGTGAATTGTTGCTGCTGTCGATCGTGATTGTCGCGGGCGTGCCGCTGCCGGCGGCGAACGAGGCCATCGATCCGTCGCTGTTGTAGGTGGCGTTGCCCAGCGTCAGCGTGAACTGGCCCGTGCCGATCGCCGCGTTCCGATCCGAGACCGGAGCGGCGCTTACCGCCGTCTGCGCGCCGGCGAGCTGGCTCACCGTGATGCTGGCGGACAGCCCATTGAGCTTCGCGCCGACCAACGGCGTGACGCCGAGCACATTCGTGTTCGAGCTGGCCGGCTGCGACACCAGGCCGCCGCCCTTCACCAGATTTTCGAGCGCGCCGGCGAAATCGCTGATCTGGCCCTTGAGTGTCGCCACGTCGGAAATCTTGGTCGTCAGCGCATCGGATTTGGCCTTCAGCGCGGCGACCTTGGTGGCGAATTGCGCATTGACCAGCGAGGTGACCAGCGAGCTGGTATCGACACCCGATCCGCTGTTGAGCGAACTCAGCAGTTGCTGCGCGGCGGATGCGTTGACGCTCGCCGTGGAGGATGTCGACGTCGATGCCGACGTGGTTGACCCGCTGGTGCTGCTGGTGGTCGTCATGACGATTCAAACGACCGGAGCGCGCGATTCTTTAATATGTTTGAATGGGGCAAAATCACTGTTTCACGCCATTTTCGTCGAACCGCGCGCTTGGCGGCACGTCGATCGCCGGCGGCGCGCGACCGCCCATCGCGGCGTTGAGGTTGAACACGAACGCCAGCACCGTCGCGATGGCGAGATACAGATCGTCGCGCACCTCTTGCCCCTCGCGGCTGGTGTAATAAACGGCACGCGCTAGCTGCGGATATTCGAGCACGGGCACCGCCATCTCGCCCGCCGCTTCGCGGATCGCGAGCGCGGTCGCGCCGCGGCCCTTGGCCACCACCACCGGCACCTGATCCCGCCCGCGATCATAACGCAGCGCGACCGCGAAATGCGTCGGGTTGGTCAGCACGACGTGCGCCGATGCCATCGCCTTCTTCATCGAACGTGACAGGATCGCGCGCTGCTTGGCGCGAATCTGGCCCTTCAGCTCGGGATTACCGTCGCTTTCCTTATGCTCGTCCTTCACCTCCTGCTTGGTCATGCGCAGCTTGCCGAGCAGCTGCATGATTTGCACCGGCACGTCGACCATCGCGATCGCAACCAACCCAAGCGCCATGACGATCAGGATATGCGTCAGCGTGCCGCCGAGCGATCCCACCGCCACCTCGAGATTGGACGAGGCGAGGCCGAACATCGCGTGGGATGACGATATCAGCAGCCACGCGCCGATCGAGCCGAGCAGCACGACCTTGAGCAGGGATTTGCCCAGCTCGATCAGGCCGGTCGGGCCGAAGATGCGCTTCAGCCCCGATGCCGGGTTGATCCGCGAAGCTTTGGGCGCGAGCAGGGTGGCGTTGAAGCCGAGCGAGCCGAGGCCGCCCTGGCTCACGATCGCCGCGACGACGGTGATCGCGAACAGCGAGCCGAGTGCCGGGACGAGTTGCCAGCCGGCGTCCACCAGCGGCCGCCACGGCTGAAAATCCTCTACGTCGCCGCGATCGAAACGGAACGAGGCCGCCATGATCGCCTTGCATGCCTTGAGCAGCGACGATCCAAACAGCGCGACCCATGCTACGCCCGCGAGCACCACGAGCGCGGTGGCGAAATCGCGGCTCTTGAGGAGTTCGCCGCGTTCGCGGGCGTCCTTGCGCCGTTTTTGGGTTGGGGCTTCGGTCCGTTCGCCGAATTGCTCCGACATCAGCCGAGCACCAGCGACGAGGTGGCGGCGAGCGCTTCGCGCACCATCACTTGCATGTAATCACCCATCGCCGGGAACGCGATCGCGAGGCTGACGACGCCCACCGCAAGGCTCGCCGGCAGCCCGACCGCGAACAGGTTGAGCGCGGGCGCCGAGCGGGAGAGCATGCCCACCACGAGGTTGAGGCACAGCAGCAGAAAGCCGACCGGCAGAGCGAGCAACAGGCCAGCGAGGAAGGCGTAGCCGCCGAACATCGCGATATCGCGCATCTGCCCCGCAGCCAGCCAGGCCGCGCCGGGTGGCATGGCGACATAGCTTTTGAGGATCATGTCGACGAGGACGAGGTGCCCATCGAGTGACAGGAACAACAGCGTCAGCATCACCGACAGGAAACGCCCGATCGCCGGTGAGGAGCGACCGGAATTGGGATCGATCATATTGGCGAATCCGATGCCCATCGATCCGCCGATCACTTCGCCCGCCACCAACGGCGCGGCAAAGGCGATTTGCAGCACGAACCCGAGCGCGAGGCCGACCAGCGCCTCCGCCGCCACGGCGAGGAAGGTGGTAACCGCGAAAATCTGTGCCGGCGGCTGGATCGGGTGGCTGCCCAGAACCATCACGCCGATCGCGCCGGACAGCGCGACACGCACCTGCAACGGCACCGATACGTTGCCGAAAACAGGGGCCGCCACGAACGCGCTGCCGACGCGCACCATCACGAAGATGAGCGCCCACAGCTGTGGCTCAATCGCGAGGCCGAAGCCGAGCATCGGCTATTTCACCAGATCCGGAATCCGATCGAAGATACCGATCGTGAAATCGCTGAGCAGGCCCATGATCATGCCGCCGAACAGCATGATCGAAATCGCCACGACGATCAGCTTGGGCACGAAGGTTAGCGTCTGTTCGTTGATCGAGGTCGCTGCCTGAATCATGCCAAGGATCAGGCCGGAAACCAGCGCCGGAATCAGGATCGGCGCGGCGGCGAGCGCCAGCACCCACATCGTCTGGTTCGCGACGGTCAGGAAATAATCTGCGTCTGCCATGAATTTGTCCTTCGCGGTGCCGGCGCGCGCCGGCACCGCATTACGTGGCGAAACTATTGGCGAGACTGCCCATGGTCAGCGCCCATCCGTCGACGAGGACGAACAGCAACAGCTTGAAAGGCAAGGAGATGATCGCCGGCGACAGCATCATCATGCCGAGCGACATCAGCACGGTGGCGACGACCAGATCGATGACGATGAATGGCAGGAAGATCAGGAAGCCGATCTGGAACGCAGTTTTCAGCTCGCTCGTCACGAATGCCGGCAGCAGCACCGAAAAGGGCACATCCTTCGGATTGGCATAAGGCCCGGATTTCGCCATTTCGGCGAACATCGTCAGATCCTTCACCCGCGTCTGCTTCGTCATAAAGGCATGGAGCGGCTCGCCTGCGGTCTTGATCATGTCCGTGCCGGCGAGTTTGCCGGCGGCATAGGGCTGGATTGCGTTCGTGTTGATCTGGTTGATCGCCGGCGCCATCACGAAAAACGACAGGAACAGTGACAGGCCGATCAGCACCTGATTGGGTGGCGTCTGTTGCAGGCCCAGCGCCTGGCGCAGCAGCGACAGCACGATGATGATCCGCGTGAAGCTGGTCATCATCAGGATGATGCCCGGCAGGATCGTCAGCAGGCCCATGATGATGAGGACTTGCAACGACAGCGAGAGCGAGCCGTTGCCGGTCTGTCCCGATGCCGCCCCGCCGGCGAGTTGGCCCAGCGCGCGATCCACCGCATCGCCCACGCCCGGCGCCGCGGGTGCCGCCGGTGGCGCTACCTGTGCAAATGCGGGCAGCGCGATCATCAGCGCAATCGCCACAGCGAGCAGCGTCAGTGCGACCTTCGCCCATGAAAAGCCACGGCCGCGCGCGCGTTGCGTGGTCTGGTTGAACAGCGCCGGCCCCCCGCCGGTGCGCACCAATGTCATGCGAGCTCACTCCGTGCGTGCGTCTTGTCGACCAACGTCACCCCGCCGCGCCCGACCGAGACCAGCAGGCGGCTCCCCTCGAAATCGACCACCGCGAGCTTGACGCCGGGCGAGATCATCATCGTCTCGCGCACCGCGATCATTCGCGTCGGCGATTTGCCCGGCATCCGGCTTTCCAGCCGCCGCCAGAGATAGAGCGAGCCGATCATCAGCCCGCAGACCAGCGGCAGCAGGATGACCAGCTTCAGCACATAAGCCCACATCATCGCGATCAGCCGCGCTTCTCTGGGTTGACGAGTTCGGTCATGCGCACGCCGAAACGCTCGCCTACCGTCACCACCTCGCCACGCCCGATCAGCGTGCCGTTGACGAATACTTCGAGCAGCTCGTTGGCCTGTCGATCCAGCTCGATCACGCTCGATTCGCCGAGTGCCAGCAATTCGCGCAGCGTAAGCTGGGTCGAGCCGATCTCGACCGTCAGCTTGACGTCGACATCCTGCAGCAGCCTGAAATTGGCGGCGACCGCGCCAGAGGCGTCAGGGTCGGCCGCGAAGGCGCCCGTCATGTCATTCATGCGTTGATTCCTTCAAGGCTCGCGAGTTTGGTAAGCCGGATCGCGGCGTGGCCGTTGGCTGTGCCGACGGTGCCGGTGCCAAGTCGGTCGTTGCCGACCATCACCGGGACATCGTTGGTGAAATGGATCGGGATCACGTCGCCGGGCTGCAATTCCATCAGCTTGGCGAGGCTGATCACCGGTTCCGCAAGAACGGAGCGGACGGGAAAGCGCACCTGCATCGCCGCGCGCGTCAGCGCCGCGGTCCATTGCGCGTCCTGCTCGGCCGCTTTGGCGACGACCTTGCCGGTCAGCGCGGTGCCGTGCGGCTTCAGCGCGGTGACGGGATAGACGAGATCGACGAACACCGGGCGGGCCTGCCCCTGCGCGATGCCGAAGCGGGTGACGATCATCGCGTCGTCCGCCTCGATATTGGTGAGCATCGCGGCATTCGCCTCGCACCGCCCGACGGTGAACGAAACGCGCGCCAGCGGCTCCCATGCGGCGGCGAGCGGCATCGCGATCATCTCGCCGAGCCGACCCACCATCGCCTCGGCGGCAGGGGTGAATTCGAGTGGCAGTTCGGACGGCGCATAACCGACCCCGCCGAAGAACAGATCGAGCAGCTCCAGCACGAATCGGCCGTCGAACACGCACAAGGCGGTGCGATCGTCCATGCCGAGCGGCAGCCACGCGGTGAGGAGATCCGGGCGCTCCAGGCGATAATCGGCGAAACGCTGTACCATCAGCGGTTCCGCCCACGTCCTCACCTCTTGCCGCAGCAGCGGCTCGAACACGCCGCGCAGGCTCCGCGCAAGGCGCGCGGAAAGGTGCTGCAACGTGTGCAGGTCGCCAAACGGATTGAGCTTCGCCTGCCCAAGGCCGCCCGGTTGGACGGCCTCGTTGCGGCTGCGCTCGCGACGTTCGGCGTCAGAGGATGAAGCGGCGTTAACCATGCCCAGTCACTGAACAACAAAATTGGTAAAGTAGACGTTACCAACGCCGCCGAATCCTTCCTTTTCCTTAAGAACCTTGTTGATCGCCGCCGCGAGACGCTTCGCCAGCGCCTGTTTGCCTTCGGAGGTGAACACCTGATCCTCACTGGTATCGCCCAATGCCATCAGCACGGCGGAGCGCACCGCGATATCGTTGGTCTTGAGGTTGCGGATGACGGTGTCGTCATATGGCGTGGAGATCGCGATGCCGACCTGGAGGAAGTGGACCGAATCCTGCAGGTTGGCGGTGAAATCCTTCTCCATCGCGTAATAATTGGAGGCATAACGCTCGCCACCCTCGCCCGAGGGCGTGGGCATGCCGTGATCCTCGGCCGCCTTGGCCTCGCCGCCTTCGCCACCCTCGGCGCTCGCGCCGCCATGGCCGCCTTCTTCCTTGCCTTCGCCCGGATGCTTCTGTTCGCTCTTGGGCACGAGGCGGGGGCCGGCGGCTACCGTTTTCGCGCCTTTGCCGCCGATCAGGCCGGAGCCCGCCGCATATAGCCCCGCGCCGATTCCACCGCCGATGAGCACCACCACGCCGACCACCAGCATGATGATCTTCGGCAGCTTGCCCTTTTTCTTGGCCGTCGCTTCAGCCTTGGTTTCGGTATCGCTCATTTCATTGTCCTCGGTAATCAGGCGATGCGATCATCGGTCATGTCGGTATCGTCGGCCTCGGCCGGCGCGCGCTGCGGGGCGGCGGCGGTGGCGGATTGCTGCGTGCGGGGTTGCTGCTGCTGTTGCGGCATGGGTTGCCCGCCGGTGTCGGTGGTGCCGCCGGTCGCGGCGGAAAGCTTCAGCCCGCGTGCTTCGGCGAGCTCGACGAGACGCGGCTGCGCGTCCGCCAGGATCTGCCGCGTTTCCGGCTGATGCGCGACGAGACGGACGGAAACGCCATCACCCTCGCGCTTCAGCGACACGTCGATCTTGCCGAGCGCATCCGGGATCAGGCGGATGCTGCTGTCGTTGGCGTTTGCGGCGTCGCGCAGCGCCTCGATCCGCTGGATCATCTGGTTCGGCCAGCCATCCTGCTTCAGATCGATCGCCGCTTGGCGCGGATCGGCCATAGCGGCGACCGCGTGGAGCGCATTATCGGTGCCAAGCGGAATGCCGACGAGTGCAGGCTGAGGGGCGGCCGCGGCCCGATCATCGGCGGTGGCGCGCTGGATCGCGGCGGCGAAAACCTGCGCGGCGGGCGCGATTCGCGCGAGCGGCGGGGTCGTCGATGCGGACGGCGTGGCCGGGGCGATCGGCAATCCAGCCACGGCCGCACTTGCGGGTGGCTGGGGTAGCGTCGCTGGACGTGGCGGCTCGCCGGGGGTGACCGGCGCGAGTGGCGTGCCCGTTGCGAGCGGCGGCACCGGGACGGATGGGGTGGAGGCCGTCGCGACGTCGGCCCCGAAAGGTGTCGGAGGAGCGGGTTGTGGTGCCGCCGCGACTCCCGCAGTGGCGGGCGGCGCTGCCGCTGGCGCAGGTTGTGGCTCCGGCGGCGTCGATGGCGCGCTGGCGGCAATGATTGTCGGCACGGGCACGCCGCCCGCAGCGACCGCGCCGGTCGGCGTGGCGGCGCTACGCGAAATGATCGCGGGAGAAAATTGCGCGATCGGCGTGGCGATTCGGTCCGCGCTTACGGCTGCCGGGGTGGTGGGCAACGCTGGCGCGATGATAGTCCGCGAGGCGACAGCGTGCACGGACGGCGCGGCACTCGAATCCGCGCCCGCAGCCGGCATGGTGACTATGATAGGCTGCGCGGCGGTATCCTGCGAAATAGCTGCGGGCACGGGCCGCGCGACCGTCGGGTCGGGCGCCGCAGTGGCCGGGCGAGGCAAATCACCAGCCGGCGATTCGGTAGTCATTGTCGGGCGCGTCGCACCCGCCTCGACCGCCGACGCTGGATCGCTAGCCGGTTGAGGGATGGCGGAGAGTGCAAGGATCGCCGGTTCGCGAGTCGCGGACGATGCGTTGGCGGCCGACCCGGCGGTTGTCGCGTCCGGGACAGGGGCGGTCGGCGGCGTGATCGCGATCGCGGGAAGCGCGATCAGCGCCGGGGCAACCCAGGCGAGATCGCCCGCATCCGGCAAATCCTTGCCGGGGGCGGCATCGTCCTGCCGGGCGGGCAGCGTGTCTTCCGTCGTTTCCGGCGTGGGGCCGAGCAGCGCCAGAAACGCCGCGCCCGATGGCGCGACGCCGGGCGGCACCACGGGATTTCCGGGCTTTACGGTGGCTAGCGCCAGGTTTGAAACTGCGGTCATGAGCCCCTGCATCTCGGTGGGTCTGTTCCCCGCCGATCATTCAGCAAGGATCGTGCCGAACCTTTCGCGTCGGCGGCGCATCGCGCAGCTTGCGGATTTCGAGGAGCGCCGCCTCAGTCTCCGCGCGGGCGATCAGTTTCTCCACCGCGCTCTGATCACGCTTTGCCGCGCGGGTCGCTTCGGCGGCGCGCTGAGCCTCCACCTCGGCGGTACGGACGCGGTTGGCGGCGGTTTCGGCGGAACGGTGTAACCGATCGCGATAATATGCCGCGGCGGCGAGCGAGACGCCGGCGGCGCTATCGGCTGTCGGCGCGACATCGGCGGCGAGCCGCGCGATGCGCGAGGACAGCGCGGTTTCATTCGCGTGCGTCTCGCGCATCCGCATTTCCTGCGCCTGTGCCAGCCCCAGTTGCAGCGTCCGCACCCGCAGGACGCGCGTGAGTTTCTTCGCATCAGCCATGATTGAAGCGCGGCATCGCGGCAAAATCAGCGTCAGGCATCGCCGAACACGCCGGTAAGCTCAGCCACCGAATCCTCCAGCGGGATGATCGCGTCGGCATCCTGCCGCACGAATTCCATCACGGCGGGGTGATAGGCGATGGCGGCGTCGATCTCCGGATCGCTACCGTTGCGATAGGCACCCATCAGCACGAGATCGCGATTTTCTTCATAAGTGGCGAGGTGGCGGCGCAGCACGCGCGCGGCATGGAGATGCGCGGGAACGGCAATGTCGGTCATCACCCGGCTCACCGATTTCGACACGTCGATCGCGGGATAGACGGCGCGTTCGGCGAGCTGGCGGCTCAGCACGATATGTCCGTCGAGGATCGAGCGCGCCGAATCGACCACCGGATCGTTGCCGTCGTCGCCATCGGCAAGCACCGTATAGATGGCGGTGATCGATCCGCCCGAGGTCACGTCGGTGCCCGCGCGTTCGATCAGATTGGGCAGCATCGCGATCGCCGACGGCGGATAGCCGCGCGCCGATGCCGGTTCGCCCAGCGCCAGCCCGATCTCGCGCCCGGCGTGCGCGACGCGGGTCAGCGAATCCATGATCAGCAGCACATCCTTGCCCTCGGCACGGAATGCTTCGGCGATCGCGGTGGCGCGCAGCGCGCCGCGAATGCGCAGCACGGGCGAGTGATTGGCGGGCACCGCGACCACGACGCTCTTGGCGCGCGCCTCGCCGGCCACCTTGGTTTCGAGGAAGTCAGCCACTTCGCGGCTGCGTTCGCCGATCAGGCCGATGACGATCACGTCTGCTTTCGCGGCGCGGACCATCATGCCGAGCAGCACCGATTTGCCGACGCCAGAGCCGGCCATGATGCCGATGCGCTGACCCTTGCCGATCGTGAGCAAGCCGTTGATCGCGCGGACGCCGACATCGAGCGGCTGGAGAACACGTCCGCGATCGAGCGGCGATTGCAGCTTGCCCGCGAGCGGCCACGCACCGGCCCCGCGAATCGCGCCGAGCCCGTCGATCGGGCGACCCGCGCCGTCCACCACGCGGCCGAGCAGCGCCTTGCCCACCTCCGCCTCGCCGGGAGGGCCGATCGGGCGCACCGGCGCATGAGGGAGCAGCGGCGCCGGGCCGCCGAGATTCATCAACAGGGTGCGGCCGTTGCGAAAACCAATCACCTCGGCCTCGACCGACGCGGTGCGCTCGCCGACCTGGCAAACGGTGCCGACCGGCAGATTGAGCCCGATCGCTTCCATCAGCAGCCCGTCGAAAGAGGCGAGCCGCCCCGATACTTTCGGCGTCGGATGGAAATCACCGGGGGCCAGTGCCGCCAGATAATCGTCGGTGAAGCTGTTTAGCATCGCCGCGTCAGTCGATCGGCGGGGCGAACGCCGGCACCGCGACCTTGTCGAGCGTCCGGGTAAGCTGTTCGAGCCACAGCTCGGGGCCGTCCTCCACAATCGTCGATGCAGCTTCCAGCACGAAGCTGCCCCGCGCAATTTCGGCGTCGCTCATTGGTGCGATCGTCGCGGGGAGATGCCCGGCGACCAGCGCCATATCGGCGGGGTTGACGCGCAGCACCGCGCTTTCGGTGGCATCGGCGATCAGATCGCGTGCGGCATTGACGCGTGCGCCGAGCAACTCGCCCGAGACGCCCGTCTCGCCCACGATCCGCGTCACCAGATGCAACACCGTCTGGCGCAGGTTGCGCGCCAGCCGCTCGCGGTCGATCCGTGCATCCGAGCGCAGTGCCTCGACCAGCCGGGCGAGCATCGCGCGATCGCGCTCCGCCGCATCGCCCTGTTCGGCGCGGGCGGCGGCGAGGCCCTGATCATAACCGGCCTGCCGCGCGACCTCGACCGGATCGACGAACGGTGCCGGCTCGGCATCGGGCTCGATCGGGTCCCAATGATCGTCCGGCATCACATCGTTATTGGCGGGGGCGTAGCTGCAAGGCTGGCGCGGATTGGGCACGCCACCGAACGCATGTTCGATCCGATCGATGAGATCGGCCGGCGCGAAGCCAGCCGGACGCTCCGAAAGCACGCGGCGCAACCGCACCGCCGCATCATTGTGGCGCGCGGACAGGCCGGCGACGAAATCGCGTGCCGGCTCAGACATAATCGTCCTCGCCCGCGCCCATCATGATCGTGCCGTCCTTCGCCAGATTGCGGGCGATCTGGATGATCGCCTTCTGCGCCTCCAGCACCTCGCTGAGCTTCATCGGGCCACGTGCCTCCATCTCGTCGCGGATGCCGTCGGCGGCGCGCGCCGACATGCAGCCGAGGAAGCGCGTGCGCGCCGCTTCGTCCACGCCCTTGAGCGCGCGGGTGAGGATGTCGCCATCGATATTGCGGATCAGCGTGCCGAGATTCTTGTCGTCCATGTCGAGCAGGTTGTCGAAGACGAACATCGCCTCCTCGATCGCCTTGGCGGTTTCCTTGTCGAGCTTGAACAGTTTCGGCATCACGCGCTGCTCGGTCGCCTTGCGCGCGCTTTGCAGGATCTTCGCCGCCTCGCGCGTGCCGCCGAGCTGCACCTGCGTGCCCTGCTGTTTCGAAGCGCTGCGATTGGCGAGCATCGTCCGCAAAGTGTCCACCGCTTCGGGCGTGATCGGGCCGAGCTTGGCGATGCGATGCAGGATTTCCGGCTGCACCATGCTCGGCAACAATTCGAGCACCTGGCTGCCCACCGACGGATCGAGATTGGCGATCAGCACGGCGGCGATCTGCGGATGTTCCTTCTCTATCATCGCGGCGATCTCGGTAGCGTCCAGCCAGTCGAGCAGATCGATACCGCATGCCGCTTCCGGCGGGGTGATGCGGGCCAGTACGCTGTCGGCCTTTTCAGGCCCGAGCGCGCGGTGCATCACCGCCTCGATCTTCGGGCGCGGGTCGAAGGTGATGCCGGTGCGTTCGCGCGCCCGATCGACGAAATCGTCGAGCACGTCCTCCACCTCAACCTCGCTGACGTCGGCGACGGTGAACATCGCCTTGCCGAGCTGGCGCACCTCATCGGGTTCGAGCTTCTGGAGGATGGCGGCAGCCTCCTCCTCGCCGACGAGCATCATCAGCACGGCGGCGCGCTCTATACCGCTAAAGCTGCGGACGATGGCGTTCACCGTGCGTCAGCCTTGATCATGTCGCGCACCGCGAGCGCCGCGCGGGCCGGATTGTCGCGCGTGAAGCCGCGCACCGCGCCGATCCGCTCCTCATAACCCCGTGCCCGATCGAGATCCTCGATCCCGACCGGATCAGTTACCTGGATGCCGGCGACCGCGTTTTCGCCGCCTTCACCGATTTCGCCACTGCCTTCACCGCTGGCGCTGCCCATCGGTGCGCCGAGAGTCGCGCGCGGCCCGTCGCTGGGTTCCTCGCGCTTCTTCATCAGCCCTTTGACCAGCGGGCGGACGCCCAGCAGCAGCACGAGCAGCGCGATCACGATCGCGGTCAGGTTGCGCGCGATCACCGGCAGCCAGCTGTTGTCATACCATTTCGGGCCACTCGCGGCCGTCGTGGCATCGGCGAACTTCTTGCTGATGACCGTCACATTGTCGTTGCGCGTCGCATCGAATCCGACCGCCGATTTCACCAGATCGGTGATCTGCCCCACCTCCATCGCGGTGCGGCGACCTTTTTCGGGTTCGCGCAGCAAGACGGCGACCGACAGGCGCTTGATGCCGCCCGGTGCGGCGCGCGTGACCGAGACTTCCTTGCCCAGATCGTAAGCGCGCTGGAACTGATCGGATTGCTTGTTGGCATCGGGCGCGGGGCCACCCGCCACCGGCGACGGGGCAGGGGTGGGCTGAGCGCCGGTCGCCGGCTGCGCCTTCTGGAGCGTGCTGGCGGGCGGCGGCGTGTTGCTGAGCGCACCGGGGATGCCGCCGGGCATCGGCGATCCGTTGGGCGCCTGATTGCCCGTCCAATTGCCGGCTTCGGCGCGCAACGCGCCCTGCTTATCATAGCTTTCGCGGGTCGCCTGCGTTTCGTCCAGATTGACGTCGGCCTGTACCTCGGCGGTGAAATTCCCCGCGCCGACCAGCGGCGTGAGCAATTGCACGAGCTGCTGGCGATATTTGTCCTCAAGCTGGCGCTGCACGCGGATGCGCTGCTCGCTGCCATTCCCGTCCTGGCCGCCGGATTTGGACAGCAGGCCGCCCATCTGATCGACGACGGTGACGTTGTCGGGCTTCATCCCCGGCACCGATGAGGCGACGAGGTTGATGATCGAGCCGACCTGCGCGTCGCTGAGCGAGCGCCCCGGTTGCAGCTTCAGCACGACGGAGGCGGATGGCGCCGCATTGTCGCGTACGAACACGCTCGATTCGGGCATCGCGAGGTGAACGCGGGCCTCTGCCACCGTGTCGATTTCCTGAATCGAGCGGGCGAGTTCGGTCTCACGCGCCTGACGCAGCCGTTCGCCCTCCACAGCGCGCGATACGCCCATCGGCAGTTGATCCAGGATCGCATAGCCGGCGGGCGTCGCTTTCGGCAGACCCTGACTCGCCAGCAGCATCCGCGCGCGGGCAAAATCGTCTTCCGCCACGGTGATCGAATCGGTGCCGCTATCGACTCGGCTCTTGATGTTCGCCGCCGTGAGCGCGGAGGTTACCGCCGCTTTGTCGCTGTCGGCCAATCCGGCGAACAGTGTCTTCTGCGGCGGGCTCGACAGCATCGCCCAGGCGAGCGCCGCGGCACCGACCAGCCCGATCAGCAATGCCATCGGTCCGGCGCGACGCACCGCGGGCTGCGCGAGCATCCCTTGGATTTGTCGCAGCGGATTGGCGAACCGTTCTGGGATCACCGGATTTGTGGGAGCGAGTGCGTTGGCCATATTACACCGGCATGCTCATGATGTCCTTATAGGCGGACAGGATCTTGTTGCGGACTTGCAGCGTCGCTTCGAAGCCGACCGAGGCTTCCTGACGGGCGAGCATCACCTTGGCGATATCGACCGTTTCGCCACGCTCATAAGCTTCTGAAAGCGCGGACGCTTTCTGCTGCGTGTCGTTCACCTTGGAGAGCGCGGTCTCCATCGACTGTGCGAAATTCGCGCCCTGCGCCGCACCGGAAACGTTCGCGGGTTTCGCCGCGCCGACCGCGTTGCTCGCGCTCGAAAGAGCGGCATTGCGTTCGAGGATCTGCGCGCGGAGCGCCATCACCCGATCGATGCCGCCGAGGCTGTCGATGCCGCTCATGCCGAAGCTACCCTGCTATGCGGAGCCGCGATATCCTCGCCCTGCTCGCGGGCGCGGGCCAGACGATAACGCAGCGTGCGTTCGGAAATGCCGAGTCGCCGCGCGGTTTCGATGCGGCTGCCGTTGCAGGCTTGCAGCGTCTCGCGGATCGCGGTGAACTCGGAAAGCTGCACCACCTTGCCCAGCGTCGCGGGCTCGTCACCGATGCTGCGCGGTGCGGCGGCCGGGCGGTCGAACAGGATGTGGCTCGCGTCGATCGTGTCACCGCTGGCGAACAACAGGGCGCGCTGGATAACGTTTTCCAGCTCGCGGACGTTGCCCGGCCAGTCATGCGCCGCAAGTGCCGCGATCGCCTCGGCCGTTGGCCATGGCACGGTCGCGCGGTTGCGTGCGTGGCGCAGAATCATCGTCGCGGCGAGCGCCGGAATGTCCTGCGGGCGCTCCGACAGCGCCTTGGTGGCGAGCGGAAATACCGACAGGCGATAGTACAAGTCGGCGCGGAAACGGCCCTCCGCCACCTCCGTCTGGAGATCGCGGTTGGCGCAGGCGATGACGCGCACGTCGACCGCCACGGGGTGAGTCGCGCCGATCGGCACAACCTCGCGCTCCTGCAGTACGCGCAATAGCTTCGACTGCAGCGCGAGCGGCATTTCGGCGATTTCGTCGAGTAGGATCGTCCCGCCATGCGCTGCGCGGAAAAAGCCTTCGCCGCCGGATGAGGCACCGGTGAAGGCGCCCTTCTGGTGGCCGAACAGCATCGCTTCCAGCATGGTTTCGGGGAGGGCGGCGCAGTTGATCGCGATGAACGGGCCGTCGCGACGCACCGAATTGAGATGGATCGTCCGCGCCAACACTTCCTTGCCGGTGCCGGTGGGCCCGTTGATGAGCACGGTAATGTCGGCCTCCGCGACTCGCTCGGCCAGCGCGAACAGCGCGAGGCTTTCCGGGTCGGCGGCGGTGGGGGCGTCTGCGCCAGCGATCAGCGCGCGGGCGAAAGCATTGCCGACCACCGCATCCTCACGGCCGAAGGTGATTCGCGCCGGGGCGCCGTCCCGCGCCGGAACGACCGCACGCGCGCCCTCACCGAGCACCACGGTACGCGCGGGCGCCGGAGTCGGTTCGCCGGGCGCGGCAAGCCACGTCATGGCGGCGGTGGCACGGGCGCCAGGGCCCTCAACGGTGAAACCCTGGGCGCGCAGCGACGAGACGAGCGCAACATGGCGTTCGGCAACTGCCGCGGACGGAACGATCGAGCGCATTTTCCCCCTCTTTTCTGTGAGACCGGAATGAGGGAAAAAGGTTAACGGCAAGTATAGGAAATTGCCGGCCGGCAGATTTTTTCCGGGCGCGCGCGTGCGTATATGGGCGTGGGTGATCGCGCGTGCTGACGCCGGCAAAATCCGCAATTTTTTACATCGACCGCTAAATCGCGCCGCCGACCGGCCGTTTCGAGTGATGACGGCCCGGCCATCCGCACTTCGGGGGGCGGCGGACCCGTCAGACAAGACGGAGAACAAACATGACGGTTATCGCAACCAACACCGCCGCGATGCGCGCCACCGCGGCTTCGAACACCGCCAACAGCGCCCTGTCGGAGGCGATGAATCGCCTGTCGACCGGCAAGCGCATCAATTCGGCCAAGGACGATGCCGCCGGCCTCGCCATCGCCGCGTCGATGACCTCGCAGATCCGTGGCATGAGCCAGGGCATCCGCAACGCCAACGACGGCATTTCGATGGCGCAGACCGCTGAAGGCGCGCTCGACGAAGTGACCAACATGCTGCAGCGCATGCGCGAACTCGGTGTGCAGGCCGGCAACGATACCTATTCGACCGAAGACAAGAAGAACATCGCCGCCGAGCAGAAGGCGCTGGCCACGCAGATCGATTCGGTGCTGAAGAACACCACGTTCAACGGCCAGACGCTGTTCGACGCCAAGGCCGGTGCGGCGGGCGACGGCAAGGTCACGATCCAGGCGGGCGCCAACGCCGCCGATACCGTGACGCTTGATCTGTCCACGGACCTGACTGCGGCCGCCGGCAAGACCACCACGGTCACCGCCGCAGCGAGCGCCACCACGCCGATCACGGATCTGAAGCAGTTCGACGATGCGATCGCCGAAATTGCGAACACTCGCGCTGGCCTTGGCGCGTCGCAGAACCAGCTCGAATCGGCGGTCAACAACCTGACCTCGAACGTCAACAACCTGTCCGACGCAAAGAGCCGGATCGAAGACGCTGACTTTTCGACCGAATCGACGAACCTCGCCAAGGCGCAGATCCTTGCACAGGCCTCGACCGCGATGCTCGCTCAGGCGAACCAGTCGCAGCAGGGCGTGATGAAGCTGCTCCAGTAAGCGCGAGATCGGCTTCGGCACCGCCCCCCCCAAGGGTGTCGGAGCCGATTGCGAACCCCGGCAGCCGATAAGGCGGCCGGGGTTTTCATTTGTCCGCGCGGGATCGCCGGTGGTGAACGAAAAATGGCGGCCACCGCGGATCGCGGGGCCGCCATTGCTTTCTCTCTGCGTGGTGTCAGCGCGGTGCGAGCGCTTTCTTCAGCCGGGCATGCGCTGCGGCCTTGATCTGGCAGACGCGCGCGGCGCCCACGCCGATCACCTGGCCGATTTCCTCAAGGTTCAGTTCCTCGACGTGATAAAGATGGATCACCGTCTTTTCACGATCGGGCAGCGCTTCGATCGCGGCGATCAACAGATCGCGCACCTCGCCCTCGGCAAGCTGATCGAACGCATTGGGCTCGTCGCTGGCGAA
Source organism: Candidatus Sphingomonas colombiensis (assembly GCA_029202845.1). NCBI lineage: Bacteria > Pseudomonadati > Pseudomonadota > Alphaproteobacteria > Sphingomonadales > Sphingomonadaceae > Sphingomonas > Candidatus Sphingomonas colombiensis. Next base: position 1,616,407 of record CP119315.1, read on the forward strand.
CCAGGGCTGATCGTCGGCATAAACTTCGTCGATCGGATCGAAGCGCACCGCCTCTGCGGTGACATAATCGCTGCGCAGCTTTTCCATCGTCACGCCCAGTCGTTCGGCGGTTTCGCTATCGCTCGGCGTGCGGCCCAACTCGTTCGAGAGTTGCGCGGTCACGCGGCGATAGTCGCGCCGGCGACGGATCGCACCGCGCGTCATGGCGGCATGACGTCGCAGTTCGTCGATCATCGCGCCACGCAGCCGCGTCGCGAGATATTGCTTGAACGTCACCTGCCCGCGATCCTCGAACCCGGCGACCGCCTCCACCAGTGCGACGAGGCCGACCTGCACGAGATCCTCCACCTCCACCGCCGTCGATAGGCTGCCGTGGACATGCCACGCCAGCCGCCGGACCAGCGGCAGATGCTCACGCACGAGTGCGCTTTCGTCCGTCGCGCGCGCGCGCGGACTATAAGTGAGCGGGGTGGCATTCGCGAATGCGTCGCGATGCGGCTCGGCGCTCATGCGGGAAGTGCCTCTGGCGCGCCGATCACGGCGACAACCTCGACGGCCTTGTCTTCCGGTACTTCGAAGAAGCTCATGACAGGGGTATCCGGCAGCACGGTTTTGACGAGTTTACGGATCGCGATGCGGATCGCGGGCTGGACGACCAGCGCGAACGGCTTCGCTTCATTGACCAGTGGTTGCGCCGCGCGTTGCAGCGCATCGACGATGCGGCGCCCGAGATCGGGCTCGATTACGTGGCGGCGCGACGGATCGCCGCGCATCGCCTGGCCGAGCAATCCTTCGAGCTGACCTTCCAGCGTCATCACGCGCAGCGGCTCGCGCACGCCGCACAATTTCTGGATGATCAGCGGGCCAAGCTCGGGGCGGATCAGCTCGACGATCTCCTCGGCGTCCTGGGTCTTTTGCGCGACCACCGCGATCGCCCCGGCGATGCGGCGGAATTCCTTGAGCGATAGGCCCTCGGCAAGCAGGCTCTTGAGCACCGTCGTCAGCGTCGTCAGCGGCAACGGTTGCGGCGAGAGCGAGGCGACGAGCTGCGGATTGCGCTCCTTCAGGCCATCGAGCAACGCCTGCACCTCGTCCGCGCTCAACAGGTCGGCGGCATTCGCGCCGAGCACATGGTTAAGATGCGTCGCGATGACGGTGCCTGAATCGACCACCAGATAGCCACCGCCGGTCGCGGCATCGGCATCGCCGGGGGCGATCCACGTCGCGTCGAGCCCGAAGGTGGGGTCTTTCGCCTTTTTGCCGTGAAGCTCGCCGAAGCCGGTGCCGGTATCGAGCGCGAGCATCTCGTCGGGCGACACCTGATCCTCGCCCAGCACCACGCCGCCGACCAGCAGGCGATAGGTGTAGGGCGCGAGGTTGATATCGTCGCGCACCTTCACCTGCGGCACGACGAAGCCGAGTTCCTTGGAGAGCTGGCGGCGCACCCCGGTGATGCGCGACATCAGCGGGCTGCCCTTGCGTTCGTCGACCAGCGGAACCAGCCCGTAGCCGATATCGAGGTTGACCATCATGCCATCGGTCACCTCATCCCAGCTGATGCGGGATTGATCGACCGGCTCGGCCTTCACTTCCGCGACGGGGGCGGGGCGCGTGGAAATCTGGCGCAGCTTCCACGCAGTGAAACCGGCGATGGCGGCGGCGGGCAGGATCACCATGTGCGGCATACCGGGCAGGATGCCGAGCAGCCCGAGGATCGCGGCGACCGGCGCCCAGGTCCGCCACGAGCCGAACTGGCTGCCGATCTGGCCGGCGAGATCCTTTTCGGACGAGACGCGAGTAACGATCGCGGCGGCGGCGATCGAGAGCATCAGGCTGGGGAGCTGCGCCACCAGCGCGTCGCCGATCGCGAGCAGGGTGTAGCCCTTGGCCGCCGCGCCGATCGACATGCCATGGCTGACGGGGCCGAGGATCAGGCCGCCGATGATATTCGCCGCGAGGATAAGGATCGCCGCGATCGCGTCGCCCTTCACGAATTTCGACGAACCGTCCATCGATCCGTAGAAATCCGCCTCGGTCGACACCTCGACGCGGCGCGCCTTGGCTTCGTCCGGCGTGATCAGGCCGGCGTTGAGATCGGCGTCGATCGCCATCTGCTTGCCGGGCAATGCATCGAGCGTGAAACGCGCCGACACTTCGGAGACGCGGCCGGCGCCCTTGGTCACCACGATCAGGTTGATGATCATCAGGATCGCGAAGACGAAGATACCGACGACATAATCGCCGCCGATCAGGAAGGTGCCGAACGCCTCGATCACATGGCCGGCCGCCGCCTCGCCCTCATGCCCATGGACCAGCACGACGCGGGTCGAGGCGACGTTGAGGCCAAGGCGGAATAGGGTGGCGAACAGCAGGACGGTGGGGAAGGAGGAGAAGTCGAGTGGCTTCTGCGCGTTCAGCGCCACCATCAGCACCGCGAGGCTGATCGCGATATTGGCGACGAAGAAAACGTCGAGCAGCGCCGCCGGGATCGGCACGACCAGCACGACCATGAGCAGCAGGATCGCCAGTGGGAGCGCCGCGCCGCGCACGCTGGTGAGGAACTTCATCTGGCCTTAGCCCCCCATCTTCGCGAGCATCAGATAGGCCAGTCGCGCGGTATCCGGCGTCGGGCGCATCAGGCTGGCCGTTTGCGCTTGGCCCGATCGTGCGCTGAGCGCGTTGCTCGCCCAGGCTAGCGCGTCGGTCGCGGTCTGGTACGCGCCGGTGATGACGGTCGCTCCGTCCATGTCGAGCGCCTGCGCCGCGAATTGCATGGACGGCAAATTATTGCCGGTGTTGCCGGCATTGCCGGCGCCATTGCCAAGCTTGCTCGCGAAACGCTGATAGACTTCCGACAGCGATCGCGCGCTGCCGTCGCTATCGTAGAACACCCCGCGATTGGCGCGCGCGGCGGCCGGGAACATGTTGGCGGCGGTGGCATCGGGATTGTTCTGCATCCCGTTCAGGAAGCGGCGCGCACCGCCCAGCCCCAGGAAATGCGCCATATAGAGATCGGTGCCGTTGGCGGTGCGCCCGGTTGAGCTTTCCAGCGCGTCCTTATTGTCGGAGGCGTGCTCGGCGGCCATCGCGGAGGCGATCTCCGGATCGTTGCGCAGCGCGAGAATCGCCTGTTTCGTGGCCGGATCGTTCACCGTCATGCGGCCGGAAGCGTTGCGGCCGATCGCATCTGCGGCCCAGCCGAGACCATATTCGCTGCCGTGGCGCTTCATCACCGACAGCCAGCTCTGATCGACGAATTGATACAGGCCGGATGCGGAGGAGGTCGTGGCGCGCGCGTTGGCGTTCAGGCCGCTTTCGACCTTGGCCTGACCCATCAGATAGTCGAAATCGATCCCCGTACGCGCCGCCGCCCGCTGAATCGCGGACTGTATGCGGCCGACGTTCGTGATAGCGTTGACGGTCATTTGCTGCGTTCGGTCCCCTGTTCAGGGATAACGCAGCAATAATTGTGCCAGAATTATGCGTAGGCGACGACCGGCCCGCGACTATAAGCGTTGCCACCCTCGCCGGACAGCATCTGCAACCGGCGGCGGACATTGGCGGCCATCAGGTTGACGTAGATGCGGCAAGTGTCGTTGAGGCGATCCGCCTCGCTTGCCAGTTCGCGCAATTCGGGGCCGGCGGGGCCATCGCCCAGCGCCCGGAGCGTTTCGATGGCGTTAAGTTTCTCGGCCGTCGCGCGTTCGAGCCCGGCGATATCGTTCGCCTTCAGCGCCGCGATCTCGGCATGGAGCGTGTCGATCACGCGGATCAGCGCGTCACGCCTTGTCATTCGCCATCCAGTCGTAGCGCAGCGCGATCAGCTGGTCGGCGAGCGTCGCGGGAGAAAGCGGGAAAGTGCCGTTGGCCAGCGCATCCTTGATCCGCTGCACGCGATTTGAATCGACGGGTGGGGTGGCCGCGAGCCGCGACGCGAGTGTCTGCGACTGCAGGTTCGAGTTCACCGCCGCGTCGGGCTGGTTCGAAACCGCCGGAACCGCGCTGGTATTTTGCACGCGCACGATCGGCGCGACCGGAAGGTCGCTTGTCGTGACTGGCCTTGCACCGATCGAATCCACCATGTCCGCACCTTTCCGGTTTCGCTGACATGGGGCTAAACGACCGTCGCCGGAAAAGTTTTAGCATTATTGTTCGGCCCAGCCCGGAAGGGTGGCGCGACCGGCCTCGACCGCGACCGCCTGTACCGGCGCCTTCGCGTTTTCGACCTTCACCATCAGCCGCTCGCCGGGGGCGGCATCGGCCATCGCAATGCCATCGCGGGTGATCGAAAAGCCATCCGATCCGGCCTCGATCGTCAGCGGGTCGCCGCGCTTGATCACCTTTTCCGCGACGCGTGCGACGGCACCGGCGGCGGGAGCGGGGATGACTGTGGTGCGTGCCGGCATCACGACCGGTACGAAGATGCGCCATTCCGGCCCGGTGCAGGAAACGACCACCGCGTCATGCGCATCGGTGCGCCACGCCATCGATACCGTGGGGCATTGCGCGAGGCGCAGGCGCGGATCGATCGTCGCGCGCGGGCCGCCTTCCTGCCCGATCGCGCGCCCGGTGAAGGCGGCGATTCCGCGATCGAGCGCGGCGATATCCTGGAACGAGGCGGCGGCGAGAAGAGCGAGAGCGATCATCGGGAGTTTCCTTCGCCCGCGAAAGCGAACGTGACGGTGACCTGGCGGTGGCCCGGTCGATTAGTGGTGGTGACGAGGATGCGGCCGGGCGCGACATGCCCCAGCGCGGCGGCGACCGCGCGGGCGCGATCGGTGGCGAGCACCACGGCGCTTCCGGTCGCGGCATCGACGTCGGCGGGGGAGCCATCGCTGCTCCCCGTGACGGTGAGCGCGATACGCGGATCGCGCGCCGCCTCGGTCGCCCAGGCGATCAGCGCATCGGGTGACGCGGGCAAAGCGGCGCTTCCGGGCGCGAATCCCGGCATCGCATTGGCGGCGAGCGGCATCGGCAACGGCGCTCGTGCGGCCGGGTCGGGGGTCGCAGCGCTGCCGCCGAAGCCTTCGCGCAACCCGTCAGCAAGCTGGCGCGGATCAAGCTGGTGGTTCGCCTGCAACAGCACGAAGAAGCCGATCAGCAGCAGCGCCAGATCGGCGAGCGTGATCAGCCACAGCGGGCGTGCGGGGGCTGCCACGGGAAATTCGTCGAACGCGGTGTCGTCGGTCACGATACGTCCTCCCGCATGGGGGAGAAGCTGACGGGGCCGACGGGATTGCGCGGCGCCTCGCGCGCGGCGAGCGCGGCGAGCGGCGCCTCCAGCCGGGCGCGCTCGAACGCCTCGATGCGCGCGGCGGCGCGGAGCCGGGTGGCGATCGGCATCGCGACGAGATTGGCGATCAGCGCGCCATAAAGCGTAGCGAGGAGTGCCACTGCCATCGCCTGCCCGATCGCGCGCGGATCGCTCATCTGCGTGAACATCGCGACCAGCCCGACAAGCGTACCGACCATGCCCATCGCGGGCGCGACTTCTGCCATTCCGGTCCACACGTCGGCGGCGGCGGCGTGCCGCTCGATTCGCGCGCGACGGCGGTGGCGCAACTCGCGCGTGATCCCTTCCGCGCCCTCGCCGTCGACGATCAGCGCGATCGCGGTGGCGACATCGCTGTCGACGATCACCGAGCGATCGAGCGCGATCGTGCCGTGGCGTCGCGCGATGCGCGACAAAGCGTTCACCTGTTCCAGCAGCGGCTCGGCGGAGAAATCTCGGCGTGGCAGCGTGATCAGCGCGTGCAGCGCACGCGTCAGATCGGCGGACCGTGTGCGCAGCATCGCCGCGACGATCGTGCCGCCGCCGACGATGATCGCCGCATAAGGATCAAGGAACGTGCCGGGGGTCATGCGCCTGTCATTGCAAGGGGCGGGCCAATTGCGCGGTCGCGTCAATCGATCGCCACGCGTTTGCCGGATCGCCGCGGCAGTGCGGCAAGCGTTGCCGGCCGCCCGGCAAGATCTTGCCGTTTGGCGTGGCGCCACTGGCTCCGTTGCGGCGGTATCGGCAATTGGCACGCGCCTTGCTGATCTTCTCGCGCACATTCCCGTGCAGGAGACCCGGCCGATGGCCAGCGACACGTTGTTCGGAGTTCACGGATCAGCCCTGGAGGTGCGCTCGCAGCGCATGGGGTTGCTCGCGTCGAACATCGCCAACGCCTCCACCCCCAATTTCAAGGCGCGCGATGTCAATTTCCATCAGGCGCTGTCGGCCGTCGAGCAGACCGGCGCCGGCGGCTTTGATGCGAGCGTCAAATATCGCGTGCCGCTGCAAACCTCGATGGACGGCAACACCGTCGATCTGAGTCAGGAGCAGACCGCCTTTGCCGAAAACGCCGTCCAGTATCAGACGACGCTTTCCTTTCTGAACGGGCGGATCAGCCAGATCACCCGCGCGCTGAGAGGAGAATAAGCATGGCCACGCCGATGACGATCTTCCAGGTCGCGGGGCGTGCGATGTCCGCGCAGCTCGTGCGGATGAACACCACCGCGTCGAATCTCGCCAATGCCGGCGGGGTCTCCGGGTCGGAGGACACAGCCTATCGCACGATCAAGCCGGTGTTCCGCACCAGCTTCGACAAGGCGTCCGGCATGTCCACCGTCGATGTCGAGCAGGTCGTGACCGCCGGCGGCACGCCGACCAAGCGTTACGATCCGACCAACCCGATCGCGGACAAGGACGGCAATATCTACGAGGCCGCCGTCGATGAGACCCGTGAGCTGGTCGACATGATGGAAACGGCTCGCAGCTACCAGAACAACGTCGAGGTGATGAACACCGCCAAGTCGTTGATCCTCGACACCATCAAGATGGGGCGCTGATAAATGACCGCTAGCACCTTCGATTCGACGCTCGCGTCGCTCGGCATCAACCGAACCACGAGCAACACCGCGACCAGCAACACGACCAGTGGTTCGACCACGCTCGGTCAAAGCGACTTCCTGAAGCTGATGACCGCGCAGATGCAGAACCAGGATCCGTTCGCGCCGGTCGACAACACCCAGATGGTCGCGCAGATGGCGCAATTCTCCTCGCTCGCCGGCATCACCGATATGTCGACGACGCTGAAGGCGATTTCCGACAAGCTGGGTGCGACCACCACCGCGGATGCCGTCAGCTATATCGGCAAAACGGTGCTGGTGCCCGGCAGCACGGCCTATGGCCGCACCTCCGGCGGCCTCACTGGCGGGGTAGAGCTGAGTGGCGATGCCACCAACGTCAACGTGACCATCTCCGACCAGAACGGGCAGGTGCTGAAGACGATGAAGCTCGGCGCCCATGCCAAGGGCACCGCGCTCTATGACTGGGACGGCACGACCGATCAGGGCGCCGATGCCGGAACCGGCCCGTTCACCGTCACCGTCACCGCCCAGAACAGCGGGGTCACCATTCCATCCACCGGGCTCGTCTGGGCGCCGGTGCAATCGGTGTCGACCACCAGCGGCAAGGCGATGCTCTCGCTTCCCGGCATCGGTGATGTCGACGCTTCCACCGTCCGCCAGATCGGCTGAGTTTAACAGGAGTAATCCAGATGTCCTTCTACACCTCGCTCACCGGCCTTCAGGCGGCGCAGACCGATCTGTCGGTAATCAGCCACAATCTGGCCAACGTCGCCACCAACGGTTTCAAGAAGTCGCGCAGTGAATTCGCCGACGTGATCGCCAGCAACGTCTCCACCTCGCCCACCTCGATGGTCGGCTCGGGCGTGACGGTGAAGGGCAACGTCCAGCAATTCGGGCAGGGCAGCTTCATCCAGTCGACCAACGTGCTCGATCTCGCGATTTCGGGCGACGGGTTCTTCGCGGTCAAGACCAACCCCGATTCCTCGAAGGTCAATTTCACCCGCAACGGCGGCTTCAGCGTCGATGCCAACCACAATGTGGTGGATGGGAACGGCGGCTATCTGCAGGTCTATCCGGTGGACGGCTCGGGCGCGGTGGTTGCCAGCGGACTTGATTCGACGGTGTCACTCAACCTGCCGGCCACCAGCGGCGTCGCGGTGCCCACGGGCAACGTCAAATATACCATGAACCTCTCGTCGAGCGCCGGCATTCCGGCGACCGCGACGTTCGATCGCTTCGATCCGTCGAGCTATAACAATTCGACCTCGAGCACGGTGTACGATGGCAACGGCAATGCCGTGACCATGACCACCTATTTCCGGCGCGAGACGACGCCGGATGCGGCGGGCAACACCACCTGGTCGGCCTATAGCTTCATCGGCGATCAGGCGCTGCAATCGGGCGGTTCCGGCGCGGTGACGATGACGTTCGACAGCAGCGGCCAGCTCACCTCGGGCAATTCGACGACGTTCGATCCGGTCACCCCGGCGGGCGCGAGCGTGGCGCAGACCGTGAAGCTCGATTTCAACGCTGGTACCACGCAGGTCGCATCGCCCTTCAACGTCAGCGCGCGTTCGCAGGACGGCACCTCGGTCGGCCAGCTCGAAGGCGTGACGATCGATGAGGGCGGCCTGGTCAAGGCGAGCTACTCGAACGGCGACATCGTCAATCTCGGCAAGGTGGCCGTGGTCAACTTCGCCAATCCCGCCGGGCTGCGACAGGTCGGTTCGAGCTATTGGACGGCGACGGGTCTGTCGGGCGCCGCGATGGCGGGTTCCGCCGGCGAGAACGGCTTCGGCACGCTGATGACCGGCACGATCGAGCGCTCGAACGTCGATATCACCGAGGAACTGGTCAATCTGATCGCGGCACAGCGCAATTTCCAGGCGAATTCCAAGGCGCTCGATACCGCGAACCAGATTTCGCAGACGATCTTCAACATCCGGTCGTGATCGCGAAAGACGGGCGGGAGGCGTAAATGGATAAATTGGTCTATACGGCGGCGACGGGGCTCAGGGCGCATATGCAGGCCCAGGCCGCGATCGCCAACAATATGGCCAACGCCTCCACCACCGGCTTTCGTGCGGATCGGGTCGTGTTCGATCAGATCCAGATGCGGGGCGGCGGCGCGGAGCTGATGGCACGCTCGCCCACCTCGTCCGAAGTTACCGATGCGGATCGCTCGCAGGGCACGCTGATCTCCACCGGGCGTAGCCTCGACGTGGCGGTTTCGGGCCGTAACGACTGGATCGCGGTACAGGCGCCGGAAGGCGGCGAGGCGTATACGCGGCGCGGCGACCTGTCGGTTTCGGCATCGGGCACGTTGCAGACCGGCGACGGGTTTCTGGTGATGGGCCAGGGCGGCCCGATCACCATCCCGCCGTATAACTCGCTCTCGATCGGCGCGGACGGCTCGATCTCGATCGTCGCGCAGGGCGATGCCAGCGGCAAGCCCGAGGTGATCGACAAGATCAAGCTCGTCTCCGACAACGGCGCCAATACCGTGAAGGGGGTGGATAATCTGCTCCATGTTCGCGGCGGCGGCGCGCTGCCGGAAAATCTCGATGCGCAGGTCGTTTCCGGCACGCTCGAGGGATCGAACGTCAACATGACGCAGGCGCTGGTCGACATGATCGAGAACCAGCGCAGCTACGAAGTGCAGGCCAACCTGCTCAAGAACGCCAAAGACATGGATGAGGGCGCTGCGTCGATCATGCGCCTTCCAGCCTGAGGAAACTGAACGATGACCACCGCCGCCATGCATATCGCGCGCACCGGGCTCGATGCCCAGGACATGCGCATGCGCGTCATCTCGAACAATCTCGCGAACGTGAACACCACCGCGTTCAAGCGCGATCGCGCCGCCTTCGCGACATTGGGATATCAGACGGTCACCGCGCCGGGCGCGCAATCGACCCAGTCGACGCAATATGCCACCGGGCTCAATCTCGGCACCGGCGTGCGCATTCAGGGCACCGCGCGGATGGATACGGCGGGATCGCTCAACACCACGGGCAACAGCCTCGATCTCGCGATCGACGGCGACGGTTATTTCCAGGTGCAGATGCCCGGCGGCCAGCTTGGCTATACCCGCGCGGGCAATTTCTCGCGCTCGCCCGAAGGGCTGCTCGTCACGAGTGACGGCTATCAGGTGATGCCGGGGATCACCGTGCCGGAAGGCGCGACCTCGATCACGATCGGCACCGACGGCACCGTCTCCGCCACGCTGCCGAGCCAGACCAACGCGCAGACGCTGGGGCAGATCCAGGTCGCGAACTTCCCCAATGCGGCGGGTTTGCAGAGCGCCGGGGACAATTACGTCAAGGAAACCGCCGCATCGGGCGCCGCCAACATGGGCGTGCCTGGCGAGGACGGACGCGGCACCGTGCGACAGGGCATGCTGGAGGCATCGAACGTCAACGTCGTCGAGGAGCTCGTCGACATGATCGAGACGCAGCGCGCCTATGAGGTCAATTCCAAGATGATCTCGGCCACCGACGACATGCTCAAATACGTCAACCAGAACCTCTGATGCCGGGATCGGACATGATGCGCGCTTCACTTTCCTTCGTCGGCCTCGCGGTCGCGCTGGCCGCGATCTCGCCGGCCGATGCCAAGCTGTTCGCCAAGAAGGGCCCGACGGAGGATTTCTCCGCCGCCCGTCTTGCGCCGATGGCCCAACCCGAAGCCGCCGCGCAGCCCAACGGCTCGATTTTCCAGGTATCCGGCGGCTATGCGGCGTTGCACGAGGGATGGCGCGCGCGTCGTGTCGGCGATCCGCTGACGATCGTGCTGGTCGAGCGCACCGCCGCGTCCAAATCCGCGTCGTCGAAGCTCGATTCGGGTGGCGGCTTCGGCCTCACCCCGCCGACCACCGGCCCGCTTTCGCTGTTCAAGTCGACCGACGCCTCGGCGAGCGGCACGCGCAATTTCAAGGGCACCGGCACGACCGATCAGGCCAATTCGCTCACCGGCGCGATTTCGGTGACGGTGGCGCAGGTTTTCCCCAATGGCACGATGCTGGTGCAGGGGCAGAAACACGTCACGCTCAACCGCGGTGACGAGGTCGTCCAGATCAAGGGCATCGTCCGCATCGCGGATATCGATCTCGACAATAACGTGCTGTCGACCCGCGTGGCCGACGCGCAGATCGCTTACACCGGCAAGGGCGACGTCGCCCGCGCCAGCCGTCAGGGCTGGCTGAGCCGCTTCTTCCAGGTGGTGAGTCCGTTCTGATGACCAGCCTCGCTTTTCCCTCGCTTTCCGTGCGCCGCGCCAGCCATGGCGGCTGGTGGCTCGCGTTGATCGCGCTCCTTGTCGCGATCCTGTCGGCCAATCCGGCCGGCGCCGATCGCATCAAGGATCTCGGCGGCTTTCAGGGCATCCGCTCCAACCAGCTGACGGGTTACGGCATCGTCGTCGGCCTGCCCGGCACGGGGGACGACAATCTGGAATTCACCGTGCAATCGGTGAAGGCGGTGGCCTCGCGCTTCGGCCTCCAATTGCCGTCGAACGTCAATCCGGGCCTGAAGAACGCGGCGGTGGTGATGATCACCGCCGAACTGCCCGCCTTCGCCAAGCCCGGTCAGCGGATCGACATCACCGTCGCTTCGGTCGGCAAGGCGAAATCGCTGCGCGGCGGCGCGCTGGTGCTGACCCCGCTGCTCGGCGCGGACGGGCAGGTCTATGCGATGGCGCAGGGCAATCTGGCGGTCGGCGGGCTGGGCGCGGAGGGCAAGGACGGATCGCAGATTGTCGTCAACATCCCCTCCACCGGGCGCATCCCCGAGGGCGCGACCGTCGAACGCGCGGTCGCCACCGGTTTCGATCAGACGCCGACGCTCACCTTCAACCTGGCGCGCGCTGATTTCACCACCGCCCAGAACGTCGCGGCGGTGATCAACCAGCGCCTCGGCTTCGGCACCGCGCAGGCGACCGACGCGGTATCCGTCTCGGTGCGCGCGCCGGCCGGCGCCGATGTGCGTGCGACGCTGATGTCCACGATCGAGAACCTCGATGTGGTCGCCGCCGAGCCGTCCGCGAAAGTAATTGTTAATGCCCGGACGGGAACGGTCGTTATAAACTCTGCGGTTCGGGTGGGTCCGGCCGCGGTGACGCATGGCAAGCTGACCGTGCGCATCGATGAAAGCCAGCGGATCAGCCAGCCTGCTCCGTTCAGCCAGGGCCAGACCGCGACGCAGCAGAAGTCGCGCCTCGCCGTCGATGAGGAGCACCGTCCGATGTTCTTGCTCGCGCCGGGGCCGAAGCTGGCCGACGTGGTGAAGGCGGTGAACGCGATCGGCGCGTCGCCGGCCGATCTGGTCGCCATTCTCGAGGCGCTGAAGGAAGCGGGCGCGCTGAAGGCGGAGCTGATCGTGCTATGACCGACAATATCGCCAGCGCCGTCGCCAAGACGCAGATCACGGGCGCGACCGGGCTTGATACCGGCCTGTCGCGGACCGCCTCGAAAGAGAATCTCGCCAAGGCCGGGCAGCAGTTCGAATCGGTGTTCACCGGCATGATGCTGAAATCGATGAGGGCGGCGAAGCTCGCCGATCCGCTGTTCGACAGCAAGGCGCTCGATACATTCCGCGACATGCAGGATCAAAAGGTCGTGCAGCAGATGGCGCAACACGCGCCGATCGGCATCGGCAAGGCGATGACCGATTTCCTCGCGCGGTCGCAACCCGATCTTAACCATGGCGCGTCCACGGACAGCTGATGGCCGACCTGCTCTCCATCGGCGCTTCGGGCGTGCGCACGTATCAGACGGCGCTTTCGACGGTGTCGGAGAACATCGCGAACGTCGGCAATACGTCTTACGCGCGGCGCTCGATCACCGTGAAGGAGGTCGCTGCGCCGGCGGGGCTGCTCACCGCCGCCTCGGCGATGAACGGCTATGGTTCGATCGCGGCGGGCGTGAATCGCGCGTCGGACATGTTCAAATCCGCTGCGGTGCGCGCATCCGGCGCGGATCTCGCGCGGACACAGGCGGGATCGGTATGGCTCGATCGCATCCAGTCCGCGCTGACCGGGCCTGATCTCTCCACCAGCCTGACCAGCTTCTTCAATGCCGCCAAGGCGGTTGCCGCCGATCCGGGATCGAGCGCGCCGCGTGCGACGATGCTCGAAAATGCCACCACCGTCGCCGGCGCTTTCGCCGCGACCGGCAATGCGCTGGCACAGGTGACCGCCGATCTCGACGCGACCGCCGATCAGGCGACCGCCAGCCTCAACGCGCTCGCCACATCGCTTGCGAAGGTGAATGAGGGGCTGGGCCGCGTCGGCGCCAACAGCGCGCAGTCCGCTGCTCTGTCCGACCAGCGTGACGCGATCCTCGATCAGATGAGCGCGCTGGTCGATGTCAACGTGACGTTCGATGCGGCGGGCCGCGCTTCCGTCCGCGCGGGTGGTTCAGGCGGCCCGCTGCTCGTCTCGGGCAATGACGCCGCAACCGTCACTTATGCGCGCAACGCATCCGGCACGGTATCCTTCGCGGTGCAACGCAACGGCGATTATGCCACGCTCGTGCCGAATGGCGGGGCGCTGGGCGGCATCGTAGATGGTGCGCAGCGCATCGCCGACACGCGCGATCAGCTCAACAATCTCGCGACCAGTTTCGTCAACGGGGTCAACGCCCTTCAGGCGCAGGGCCGCGATCTCAACAACAATGCCGGCCAGCCGATGTTCGCCGTCGGCGCTGCGCCGACCGACATATCGCTCGCGCTCACCGATCCCTCGGGCATCGCGGCGGCGGCGGTTGGCGGCGGCACGCGCGACAACAGCAATATTCTTCAGTTCGAAAGCCTGCGCACCACCGGCGGGTTCGAGAACAAGGTGACGACGATCATCTCCTCGAACGCCGCTGCGCTGCAAAGCCGCAGCACCGTGGCTGCCGCGCAGACCGCGATCCACGATGGCGCGATTTCGGCGCGCGACGCGGTATCGGGCGTCGATCTCGATACCGAGGCGGTCGATCTGCTGCGGTTTCAACAAGCCTATTCCGCGTCGAGCCGCATCATTCAGGTGGCGCGGGACACGTTCCAGTCGATTCTGGATATTCGCTGATGACAATCGCACCTTCCACCAATCTGTTCTATGATCGCTCGGCGTCGTCGATGAGTTCGCTCACCGCGCAGATCGCCCGTGCCAACCAGCAGATTACCGCGCAGACGAACATCCTCGCGCCGTCCGACAACAGCGTCGCGTGGCAGCGTTTGCAGGATTTGTCGCGCGCCGATGCCAATGACGCGGCATATACCGGGAACGTGTCGATCGCGAAATCGGTGCTCGCGCAATCGGATACCGCGCTCGGCCAGATCGGTGACCAGCTACAGCAGGTGTCGACGCTGCTCGTCCAGGCGGCAAGCGGCACGATCACGCCGTCGGGCAAGGCCGCGATCGCCAGCCAGCTTTCCGACATCCTGACCACGATCGTCACCACAGCAAACGCCAACGATATTCGCGGCGGACCGCTTTTCGGCGGCAGCGCCGGTGGAATGGCGGTGGTGCAGAACAGCGATGGATCGCTCAGCTTCGGCACCGGCGAGGCGGCGTCGATCCCGATCGGCGACGGCCAGTCGGTCCAGTCGAGCAACAACGCCGCGGGCTTCCTGAAGACCGACACGAGCGATCTTGGGACCGCGATCGCTGCGATTATGGCTGCGCTCAACACCAATACCGACATTCCCGCCAGCGCTACCGATACGCTGAAGAAAGTGTCGGATCAGGTGATCGGAACACAGGCGTCGGTCGGCGCGCGCGCCGCGCGAGTCGATATCGTCGCGGGGCAGATCGAAAGCGCGAAGATCGATCGTTCGGCGGCACGCACTGACGTCGACGGATTCGATTATTCGACCGCGATCACCGAATTGCAAAAGACGATGACCGTGCTGCAGGCGACGCAGGCGAGCTTTTCCAAGCTCTCCGGCATGTCGCTGTTCGATTATCTGCGCTGAGCCTGGGGCATGGCGTCCAATCGGTTTGTCGGCAGCGGCCAATTAAAAACAACGGTGGTTAACCGGATGGCGACGAACGCGCGGTAACCACGGCTCAGGTGTTCGTTTGCCCGGGGGGTTTTTCGATGTTTCCGGCCATTGGCCTTGTTGTTCTCCTCGGCATGGTTTTCGGTGGTTTCGCCATCACGGGCGGCGCGCTGGGGCCGGTCTTCGAAGCTATTCCGCACGAGATGCTGATCATCGGCGGCGCCGCAGCCGGCGCGCTGATCATCGGCAATTCGGGCAAGGAACTGAAGGCGATGGGCGGGGGCCTGGGCAAGGTTTTCAAGGGCCCTAAATATAAGAAGCAGGATTATCTCGATACGATCTTCCTCGTGTCGAAGCTGATGAAGATGCTGCGGATGGAAGGCCCGATCGCGCTGGAGCCGCATGTCGAGGATCCGAAATCTTCGGCAGTTTTTGCCGAATATCCGCGCCTTCTCGCCGATCATACGCTCGTCAATCTGATTGCGGACACGCTGCGGCTTGTCGTCGTCTCCTCCGGCACGCTCGACGTGCACGCGGTGGAGGAGGTGATGGATAACAGCATCAAGACCCACCATCATGAGGTTGAAGGGCCGCAACACACGCTCAGCAGCCTGGCCGACGCGCTTCCCGCGCTCGGCATCGTCGCGGCGGTGCTCGGCATCGTGAAGACGATGGGGTCGATCGACAAGCCGCCGTCGATCCTCGGTGCGATGATCGGCTCGGCGCTGGTCGGCACCTTCATGGGCGTGTTGCTCGCTTATGGCATCGTCAATCCGCTCGCCAACCGGCTGAAACAGGTGATCGAGGCGGATGCCGCGATCTATAATGTGGTGAAGCAGATCATTATCGCGTCGCTCCACGGCCACCCGCAGCCGCTGGTGATCGAGGCTGCGCGCTCCGGCATCGCGCACAAGAACCAGCCCGGCTTCGCCGAGGTGTTCGACGGGCTCAGGGGTAGGTAACGATGGCCGCGCGCGCGCCGCACGGCACGAATCAGCCGCCCAAGATCATCTACAAGAAGATCTATATCGAAGGTCACGGCGGCCATCACGGCGGCGCGTGGAAGGTCGCTTATGCCGATTTCGTGACCGCGATGATGGCGTTCTTCCTGCTATTGTGGCTGCTCGGCGCGACGACCGAGAAGCAGCGCAAGGGCATTGCGGACTATTTCGCCCCGACCATCCTCAACACCAAATCCTTGGGAATCGGCGGCGCTGGCCTGTTCGGCGGCAAGTCGATCAACAGCAAGGACAAGACCGGGCCGGAAGATGGCAATTCGCGTCTCCCCACACTGGTCGCGCGGATCGACGACAAGTCGGGCGGACAGGAGATGGGTACGGGCAAGAAGGGCTCGCTGCGCAGCCCCGAATCCGTCGCGGCGGAGGACCGGCGCAACTTTGCCGATCTGCGTCGCAAGGTGCTGGAGCAGATTGCCGCGCGCAAGGATCTCGCCAAGCTCGCCCGCCACATCCGTTTCGTGATGACGCAGGACGGGATGCGCATCGATCTGATCGACGATGCCAATTATTCGATGTTCGGGCTCGGCACTACGGTGCTGGAGCCGGCGGCGTCGGATTTGATCGGGATGGTTGGGGATAGCATCGACAAGACAAGCAATCCGGTCATGATCCGGGGCCACACCGATTCGGTGCCCTATGGCGATCCGCGCGCGATGAACAACTGGACGCTCGCCACGGGCCGCGCCGAGGCGACCCGCCGCCGGCTTGCGCTCGCGGGGATTCCGGAAGCGCGCTTCAATCGGATCGAGGGCGTCGCCGATCGCGAACCGATCATCACCGATAATCCCAGTGATCCGCGCAACCGTCGTGTGGCGATCACCCTGCTTTATCGCGCGGGTGTGTTCGGGCGCTGAGGCAGCCCGCGATCAGCGCGCGGGCGCGGGGCTGTTCTCCATTGCCGCATTATCGGGGATGGCGCCGGCGCGGGAGCGTACCTCCGCAGTGCCGGTACGCGAGGTGACGTTTGCGGGCTCGGTCGAGCAACCGGCGAGCACGAGCAGCAGCAGGATCGACGATCGGCGCATCACGTTTCGCTTCTAGCCGGCTGGCGCCGGGCGTGAAACCCGCTATTCGACCGGGCGAAATTCATGGAGGCGGTAATGCAGTCAGTTGGCGTGATCGGTGCGGGGCAGATGGGTGCGGGGATCGCGCAGGTTGCCGCACAGGCGGGCTATCGCGTCCTGCTCGCCGATGTCGACAAGGCGCGTGCCGAGGCAGGCAAGGCGGGTATCGCCAAGCGGCTCGCGCGCGATGTGGAAAAAGAGAAGATCGACGCCGAGACGCGCGATCGCGTGCTGGAGCGGATCGAGCCGGTCGACGGCGTGGCGGCGATGGCCCCCTGCGCGTTGGTGATCGAAGCGGCGACCGAGCGCGAAGAGATCAAGCGCGCGATCTTCGCGGAAGTCGGCAAGGTGCTGGGCAAGGATGCGGTGCTGGCGTCGAACACCTCGTCGATCCCGATCACGCGGCTTGCGCAGGCATCGCCCGATGCGGCGCGCTTCATCGGCGTGCATTTCTTCAACCCCGTTCCCGTCATGGGCCTGATCGAGGTGATTCGCGGGCTCGCCACCACCGACGCGACGGTGAAGCGGGTCGAGGAGTTCGCGCAGGCGCTGGGCAAGCAGGTCGTCCACGCCAATGATGCGCCGGGCTTCATCGTCAATCGCATTCTGATGCCGATGCTCAACGAGGCGTGTTTTGCGCTCGGCGAGGGCGTCGCGACGATCCGCGACATCGATCTCGCCTGCCAGCTTGGGTTGAATCATCCGATGGGGCCGCTGACGCTGGCCGATTTCATCGGGCTCGATACGTGCCTTGAGATCACCCGCGTGCTGTTCGAGGGCACCGGCGATCCCAAGTTCCGCCCGGCGCCGCTGCTCGTGAAATATGTCGAGGCGGGCTGGTACGGTCGCAAGACCGGGCGCGGCTTCTACGATTATTCGGGCGCCGCGCCGGTTCCGACGCGCTGAACCTGGGTGAAGCGGTTCCAGCCCGCTCCCTCGCTTTGCCTCCCACGACAATATTGTGAATGGGACGCGGGGCGGGGGAGCGGGCCGGAACCGCTCTAGCCTCAAAAAGTCAGAATACCGCCGCGACGAGTTGGCGGAACGCATCCGCGCGATGGCTGATGGCGTGCTTGCGCGTCTGATCCATCTCGCCGAACGTCTCGCGCCCGCCGTCGGGCAGGAACATCGGGTCATAGCCGAACCCGGCGGTCCCGCGTGGCGGCCAGACGAGCGTGCCATCGACGCGCCCTTCGAACCATTCCACATGGCCGTCCGGCCACGCCAGCGCCAGCGCGCAGACGAAATGCGCGTCGCGCGGCGCATCGTCGATCCGCGCGAGATTGTCCTCGATCCGGCGCATCGCTTCGCCGAAATCCTTCGTCTCGCCGGCCCAGCGCGCGGAGAAGATGCCGGGATCGCCGCCGAGCGCGGTGACGCACAGCCCGGAATCGTCGGCCAGCGCGGGCAGGCCCGAAAGGTCCGCCGCCGCGCGCGCCTTCAGCTCCGCATTCGCCACGAAGGTGGTGCCGGTCTCCTCCGGCTCGGGCAGATCGAGCGAGCCGGCGGAAACGACCTCCAGCCCGTGGCCGGCGAGCAGCTCGGCGATCTCGCGCACCTTGCCCGGATTATGGCTGGCGATCACCAGCTTACCGGCGGCGAGTTTGCGGATCGCCTGCGGCTCCCGGCCCTCGCCGCTCACGCGACGGCCTTCGCTTGCGCCGCGAAGATTTCGGTGCAGCCGATGCGAGCGAGGCGCAGCAGGCGCAGCAGCGATTCCTCATCATAAGTGGCGTGTTCTGCGGTGGCCTGCGCCTCGGCGATATGGCCGTTTTCGAGCAGCACGAAATTGCCGTCGGCATCGGCGTTCGAATCCTCGTCGTAATCGAGATCGAGCACCGGATTGCCCTGGAAGATCCCGCAGCTGACCGCCGCGACCTTCTGGGTGATCGGATCGCTGGTCAGCTTGCCGTCGCGCAACAGCCCGTTGACCGCCAGCCGCAGCGCGACCCACGCGCCGGAAATGGCGGCGGTGCGGGTGCCGCCATCCGCCTGGATCACATCGCAATCGAGCGTGATCTGGCGCTCGCCGAGCGCGGCCATATCGGTCACGGCGCGCAAGCTGCGGCCGATCAGCCGCTGGATTTCCTGCGTGCGGCCGGATTGCTTGCCCTTCGCCGCTTCGCGGCTGCCGCGCGTGTGGGTGGCGCGGGGCAACATGCCATATTCGGCTGTGACCCAGCCCTGGCCCTTGCCGCGCAGGAACGGGGGCACGCGCTCCTCGATGCTCGCGGTGACGATCACTTTCGTGTCGCCGAAGCCGATCAGCACCGATCCTTCCGCATGGCGGGTGAAGCGGGGTTCGATGGTGATTGCGCGCATCTGATCTGCCGCGCGGCCGCTGGGACGCATCCCTTAGTCTCCTGTAGTTCCGGCGAGCGGCCCTACGAGGTGCGCCGGGCGGTGGCAATGGCTGGCCCTGTGCGAAAACCCGTAGCGCGTAAGGCGCCTGTCAGCATCGTCTGGAAGAATGTGGCTACTGACGCGCGGTATGTGCGTCACCGGGGTTGCAGGAGTGATTGCCATGACCACGGTTTCGAGAATGTCGGCCCTCCCCCTGGTGGCGCTGATCGCCGCCGGGGCGCTCGCCGGATGCACCACCACCGGCACCGGGGTGGGCGATTCAAATGCATCGGGCCTGACCGCGACGTTCAGCTGGAAGGCGCAGGGCGCCCGCACCGGCGAGATGATGGCACAGCTCAGCAGCGGTCAGAATTATTCCGGCACCTTCTTCCAGATCACCAGCGAGACCCGCGTCGACGATCTCGGTCCGCTCTGGGATGGCTGGGGCCCGAGGGGCGGCTTTTACGGCGGTCGCGGTTTCCGGCGCGGCGGCTGGGGCGGTGGCTGGGGTGGCTGGGGCTATTGGGGCCCGTCACAGGATTTCCTGACGCACTATTCGGGTAAGGTGCTGGCCAATCTCGTCGGCCCGGACGGCAGGATGCGCTGCCGCTTCACGCTGATCCGCCCGTCATACGGGATGGGTGGCGGCGGCGAAGGCCAGTGCCAGCTTCCCGGCGGCGGCACGCTGAACGCGACCTTTGCGCCGCGATGAGCGGGGCCTGGCGCCCTTTGATGCGTGAGTACAGCCAGATCGATGCGACCCGACGACGCACAACGGCCGGCGGCTTCGTCCGCCGCCGTCCCGCCGCCGATGGCCAAGAGTCATCATATTCTGAACGGTGCCTCCAATCTTCTGGGGGTGACGTTCGTCATCATTACCGGCCTGAAGCTCACCGCTTATGGGGACCGATCTTTCGCCGACGAGGTGGCCCTGGGTGCGGCGATATTGCTCACCGCGAGCTGCTTCTTCTCCTACCAGTCGATCCGCGGCGGCCCGGATTGGTGGGAGCAGATTGCCGATCGGCTGTTCCTTGCGGCGCAATTGCTGCTGCTGGGCGCGGTGTCGCTGTTGTGGATTTAGCCGCGCAAAAGTGGATCGAGCTTCGATCCAGGAGGTGATCAGGTGCGCCTGTTGATCGTCGACGACAATGCCGAGCTGGCCGAGGCGCTGGCGGCGGCGTTTCTCCGCCGAGATATCCGCTGCGACATCGCCACCACCGCGCGGGATGCCGAACAGCTTGTCACCACCACCGATTATGCCGCCATGGTGCTCGATCTCGGCCTGCCGGACGAGGACGGGCTGGTGCTGCTCCGCCGGCTGCGCGCGCAGCGTCGCAACATACCGGTTATCGTTCTCAGCGCGCGCGGCGCGGGCGAGATGCGCGTGCTCGGTCTGGAAAGCGGCGCGGACGACTATCTGGTCAAGCCGTTCCTGTTCGTCGAGCTGCACGCGCGGCTCGCGGCGGTGCTGCGGCGGCAGGGGGGGTATGTCGAGGATGTGCTGCGCACCGCCGATCTGACGCTCGATACGCGCAGCCGCGAGGTGCGGGCCGGCGACGCGCCGGTGCCGCTTTCGGTGCGTGAGATCGAACTGCTCGAACTGTTGATGCGCCGCACCGGGCATGTCGTGCCCAAGCGGGTGCTGGCGGATCAATTGTTCGGCGCGGGCGACGCGCTCGGCTCGAACGCGGTCGACGTTTATGTCCACCGCGTCCGCCGCAAGCTCGAAGACTGCGCGGCGGTGAAGGTGCAGACGGTGCGCGGTATAGGTTACATGCTATCCACCGCCTGATGCTGCGCTTTCCCCGCTCCCTCTTTGGCAAATTGCTCCTCGGGCAGATCGCGATCGTCCTGATCGTGGCGATCGCGCTGCCGCTGTTGTTGTCGCGCATGTTGAACGACACCGCCGATGCGTTCGTCTCCGCCCGGCTGGAGCGCGAGGCCACCGCCTTTGCCCATGGCAGCGCGGTGGGTGGCGGCCAATTTGCGCGTGAACGCGGCAACCGATTCTTCGCGTTATTCGATGCGCAGGGTAATGCGCTGGTGGCGCGGCCGGAGGTGCTGCCGTTCGACCTCTCCGATCTGCCGCACGGCGCGGCGCGGGCGTTCGGCACCTGGGGGCGTTATGACGTGCTGACCCGCCCGGTTAATTTGTCCGGCGGCAGATCCGGCTGGGTGGTGGTGGCGCAGGATCGTACCCATCCGGAAGAGATCGTCGACGATGTCGTGCGTTCCTTCTTGCGGCGCTTCGCCTGGGTGATCGGCGCGGCATTGTTCGGTTCGTTGCTGCTGTCGTTCATCGTGCTGCGCCATGTGACCGGAATGTTCCGCGACGCGGCGACCGATGCCGATGCGATCGGCCTCCCCCGCCTCGATGCGCGGATCGAGGAAGCGCGGATGCCAAGCGAGGCGATGCCGCTGGTTCATGCCACCAATCGCGCGCTCGGCCGGCTGGAGGCGGGTTATCGCGCGCAGGGCGATTTCATCGGCAATGTCGCGCATGAGCTGCGCACCCCGCTCGCGCTGATCTCGCTCAGGCTGGAGCAACTGCCAGTCTCGCCGGAGCGCGATCAGATCGGGCGCGCGGTCGATCAGGCCAATCATGTCATCCGCCAGCTGATCGATCTTGCCGCGATCGATCGGCTACATCCCCAGCTTGGCATGGTCGATTCGGTGTCGGTGGCGCGCGATGCGGTGGAGGCGATGGTGCCGATCGTCTATCGCTCCGGCCACAGTATCGCTTTCGAGGAGCCCGACGAGCCGACGCATCGCGTGCGCGGCGTCGCGGAGTTGTTGCAGATCGCGGTCACCAATCTGATCGACAATGCGGTGCGCCATACCCCGCCCGGCTCGGCGATCGTCGTATCGGCGGCGACGGACGGTTGCCTGACGGTGGAGGATGATGGCCCCGGCCTAGCGGTGGACGCGCGCGACATGGCCGCACGCCGTTTCCGCCGGGGGGATACCGCGCGCAGCGACAGCGCGGGGTTGGGTCTGTCGATTGTCGAGCGCATCCTCGGCGTGTGCGGCGGGCGCCTCGAAACTGGCAGCAGCGCGGCCGGCGGAGCATTGCTCCGGCTGCGGCTGGATGCGACGCCGCTGCCGTAGGGCGCGCCCTTCCACCGGCCCGGCTCTGGCCCTAAGACGCGTCTTTGTTCCCAAAGAAAGCGTTTCATGCCTTCCGACCAGCCGTCTGCGGTCAGCGTCACCGAATTGTTCACGATCGGGATCGGCCCGTCGAGTTCGCACACCGTTGGCCCGATGCGCGCCGCCAAGGCCTTCGCGCAGGAGATCGTCGACGCGGGGCTGATTCCGGTGCGGGTGCAGTGCGAATTGTTCGGATCGCTCTCGCTCACCGGGCGCGGGCACCATAGCGATCGCGCGGTGCTGCTCGGCCTGTCGGGCGAGACGCCGGAGAGGGTCGATCCGGCGGCGATCGACGGGCTGATCGCGGCGATCGGCGCGGAGGGGCGATTGGCGCTCGACGGGCGCGAGGCCATCGCGTTCGACATTGCGGGCGATCTGCTGTTCCGTCCCGGCTTCCTGCCCGCGCATCCCAATGCGATGGTCTTCACCGCGTCGCTCGATGACGGCAGCGAAGTCGTGCGGCGTTATTATTCGATCGGCGGCGGCGTGATCCGGCAGGAAGGGGCGGAGCCGGAACGCGCCAACCGCCAGCCGCGCCATCCGTTCGGATCGGCGGTGGAATTGCTCGCGATCGGTTCGACCGAAGGGTTGGCGATCGCCGATATCGTCCGCGCCAACGAACGCGCGTGGCGCGAAAACGCGGATACCGACGCATTCCTCGATCGCGTGCGCGATGCGATGACCAGCTCGATCGAGCGCGGTTGCGCGGCGACCGGCGAGCTGCCCGGCGGCCTTAAAGTGCAGCGCCGCGCGCGCGCAATCCGCGAGAAACTGCTTGAACGCGGGCCCCGTAGCGATCCCAGCGTCGTGTTCGAATGGGTCAGCCTGTGGGCGCTGGCGGTGAACGAGGAGAATGCCGCCGGCGGCCGCGTGGTCACAGCGCCCACCAATGGCGCGGCGGGAGTGATCCCGGCGGTGCTGCGCTATTACGAGACGTTCGTCCACGGCGCGACGCGCGAAGGCGTGCGCACCTTGCTGCTCACGGCGGCGGCGATCGGGATGCTCTACAAGAAGCGCGCCTCGATCTCGGCGGCGGAGATGGGGTGTCAGGGCGAGGTCGGCGTCGCCTGCTCGATGGCGGCGGGCGGTCTGGTCGCGGCGCTGGGCGGCAGCAATGCGCAGATCGAGAATGCCGCCGAGATCGGCATGGAGCACAATCTCGGTCTCACCTGCGATCCGATCGGCGGGCTGGTGCAAATCCCGTGCATCGAGCGCAATACGATGGGCGCGATCAAGGCGATCAACGCGGCCTATCTCGCGCTGCATGGCGACGGGCGGCATATCGTCAGCCTCGATCAGGTGATCGAAACGATGCGCCAGACCGGCGAGGACATGCGGTCGAAATATAAGGAGACGAGCCTTGGCGGGCTGGCGGTGAACGTCGTGGAATGTTGAGATAGGTGCCGCCTCCCCGGCAGTGGCCCTGGGGGGAGGCGGCGAGGAGGGGCGTCGCGGCAAAGCCGCGCCGTCGGTCGGCGGGTGACAGGGCACCCGCCGCCGGCCGGGCCTGTCCCGTCTCGCAGGTAGCCTTGGCTACCCGCGTGCGGGTCAGGCCGCGAACTGGTTCATCGTATTGTGCTTGCCGCCGGCCTTCAGCGCGGCTTCCCCGGCGAAATATTCCTTGTGATCGTCACCGATGTCGCTGCCGGACATGTTCTGGTGCTTCACGCAGGCGATGCCCTGGCGGATTTCCTGCCGCTGCACGCCCTTGACGTAGCCCAGCATCCCCGCGTCGCCGAAATACTCCCTGGCCAGATTGTCGGTGCTGAGCGCGGCCGTGTGATAGGTCGGCAGCGTGATGAGGTGGTGGAAGATGCCAGCCCGCGCCGCCGCGTCCTTCTGGAAGGTGCGGATCTTTTCGTCCGCCTCGCGCGCCAGATCGGTATCGTCGTAATCGACGCTCATCAGGCGCGCGCGGTCATAGGCTGACACGTCCTTCGCTTCCGATGCCCAGCGATCATAGACCTGCTGGCGGAAATTGAGCGTCCAGTTGAAGCTCGGTGAATTGTTATAGACCAGCTTCGCACTGGGCACGACCTTGCGGATGCGATCGACCATGCTGGCGATCTGTTCGATATGCGGCTTCTCCGTCTCGATCCACAGCAGGTCCGCGCCGTTCTGCAATGAGGTGATGCAGTCGAGCACGCAGCGATCCGCGCCGGTGCCTTCGCGGAACTGATAGAGGTTCGACGGCAGGCGCTTCGGGCGCATCAGCTTGCCGTCACGCTCGATCACCACATCGCCGCGCAAGGTGGAGAGGTCGGTCACCTCCTCGCAATCGAGGAAGGCGTTATACTGATCGCCCAGATCGCCCTTCGCCGTGCTGTATGCGATCTGCTTGGTCAGCCCCGCGCCGAGCGAATCGGTGCGCGTGACGATGATCCCATCCTCAACGCCGAGTTCGAGGAAGGCATATCGGCAGGCGCGGACCTTCTGGAGGAAATCCTCGTGCGGCACGGTGACCTTGCCGTCCTGATGGCCGCACTGCTTTTCGTCGGACACCTGATTCTCGATCTGGAGCGCGCAAGCCCCGGCCTCGATCATCTTGCGGGCGAGCAGATAGGTCGCCTCGGCATTGCCGAAGCCCGCGTCGATGTCGGCGATGATCGGCACGACATGCGTTTCGTAATTGTCGATCGCGTTGACCAGCCGCTGCGTCTCCACCTCATTGCCGGTTTCGCGTGCGGAATCGAGATCGCGGAACATCATGCCCAGTTCGCGCGCATCAGCCTGCTTCAGGAAGGTGTAGAGTTCCTCGATCAGCGCGGGAACGCTGGTCTTTTCGTGCATCGACTGATCGGGCAGCGGGCCGAAATCGCTACGCAGCGCCGCGATCATCCAGCCGGATAGATAGAGGTATTTCCCCTTGGTCGTCCCGAAATGCTTCTTGATCGAGATGAGCTTCTGCTGCCCGATGAACCCGTGCCAGCAGCCCAGCGACTGGGTGTAGGCGGCCGGATCGGCATCATAAGCCGCCATGTCGCGGCGCATGATCGCGGCGGTATAGCGTGCGATATCCAGCCCGGTGCGGAAGCGGTTCTGCAACTGCATCCGCGCGACCGCCTCCGCGTCGATCCCGTCCCAGCTTCCGTTGAAGCTGCGGATCAGCGTGTCGGCGCCGGCGATCTTGTCCTGATAGGTCACGGATATTGCTCCTTCGATTATTCTGGCCGGGCGATGGAAATGTCCGCCGACGACGCGCGCCGGCGGACACCTTTCCTCCCCAGGAACTGGACGTCAGCCGAGGCGGCCGAGGCGGTGATAAAGGTTCGAGAATTTGGCCGAGCGGGGATCGTCAGCGATCTGTTTCACGTAGCTGGCGACCGCTTCCTTCATCAGATCGAAGTCTTCGGTCGAAAACACGGCGCGGGCGCGCTGTGGCTCCTTGGTCATGTCGTGGCTCCTGCTTCGTTCGGCGTGGCCGCCGGATGGAAGTGTGATAATCCACGAAAACGCACTGTAAGAGCCCGGATCGCATCGGAATCGTGTCGCACGGTGACGATAAACGCGTTAATATGAGTGTTATTGTAAAATATTTTACAGAAAGGCGGGGTAATGGCGCGGGATAAGCTGCTGGCGGGCCATGCGGTGCGACGGCTGCGGCGGCGTACCGGGCTGACCCAGGCGGCGATGGCCGAGATGCTCGCGATCTCGCCGAGTTATCTGAACCTGATCGAGCGCAATCAACGCGCTCTGCCCGCGGCCTTGCTGGTGCGGATGGCGGAGCAGTTCGATTTCGATCCACGTGCGCTGGCGGCGGGCGAGCCGGGCGGAGGGGCGGCGGCGATCCGACGGCGACTGGCGGACCCGTTGTTCGTGGATCTGGAGATCGACCGGCACGAGGTGGAAGAATGGCTCGCCGCGGCTCCCGGCGGCGCGGAGGCATTCGCGCGCGCCTTCGATCGTGCCGGCGGCGGGGCCGCGCCGGCGGGGGAGGCGCGTGATGACGCCATGACCGCGGTGCGCCGCGAGATCGAACGCTGGCGCAATCATTTTCCTGATCTCGACGCGGCGGCCGAAGCGCTCGCCGACGAGCTGCGGCTGGTCGGTGCGGATCTGTACGCCGGGCTGGTCGAGCGGTTGCGCGTCAAGCACGGCCTGTCGATCCGCATCCTGCCGGCGGACGTGATGCCTGATCTTCTGCGCCGGCTCGATCTCCACGCGCGGCAGCTGCAGCTCAATGAGATGCTCGATCCGCCCGCGCGGACCTTCGCGCTGGCGGCGCAACTCGCGCAGCTTGAGGCGCGGGTGGAGATCGATGCGCTGGCACGTGGCGCCGCGCTCGCCGATCGCAATGCCGAGCGGCTGTTCCGCCGCCATCTCGCCAGCTATTTCGCCGCCGCCGTGATGATGCCCTATGCCCGTTTCCTGCGCGCGTGCGAGGCGACCGGCTATGACGTGAGCGTGCTCGAACGCCGCTTCGGCGCGAGCTTCGAACAGGTCGCGCACCGGCTGACGACGCTGCAGCGCGTCGGCGCGCGCGGGCTGGCCTTCTTCATGATCCGTATCGACCGCGCGGGGCAGGCGTCGAAGCGTTACGCTGGGGCGAGCGGCGCGGCGCTGGTGGAGGCGAACGCGCGCTGCCCATTGTGGCGGCTGCATCGCGCCTTCGATCGGCAGGGCGCGCTCGCGGTGCAATTGGTGGAGCTGGAGGACGGCGCACGCTGGTTCACGCAGGCGCGCGCTGTCGGTGCGCCGGGTGGCCGGGCCGATGCCGCGCCGCATGAGGTGGTGGCGGAATTCGCGATCGGGCTGGGGGTCGCGGCGGATCACGCGGCCGGGCTGGCCGCCGCGCGCGGGCTCGATCTTAGCGGCGCGGCGACCCCGATCGGGCTCGGCTGTCGCGCGTGTCTGCGCGCGGCGTGTCCGCAACGCTCCGCCGCTCCCGATGGCCGTGCGCTGCTGGTCAACGATCGCGAGCGCGGGCTTTCCGCGCTCAGCTTCGCGGAGGATTAGGGCGGATCGCCGTTCAGAAGATGGTGGAGCAAAATGGCGGCTTTCCGTGACCCCGAGCGCAGCGGACAACACGTCCGCGAGCACGGGAAGCGCGGAAAGCCGCCATTTGCAGCCCGCCAGAACTCAGCGGCGATCCGCCCTAGGGCTTGGCCTCCTGCCAGCCGAGCCCAAGCGCCTTTTGGATCGCGACATAATCGCCGGTCATCGCGGCGGTCGCCTGACTGAGCGATTGTTCGGCGGAAGCGCGCTGGCGCTCGGCGTCGAGCACGTCGATCATCGTCGCGGTGCCGGCATCGAAGCGCTGGCGCATCAGCTTCGCCGAGCGGTTTGCCGAGGCGAGGCTGCGCGCGGCGCTGCCCACGGTCTGTCGCCGCGCGGCGTAGCGCGAGAGCGAATCCTCCGCGTCGCGCAGTGCGTTGAGCACGGCGCCGCGATATTGCGCCGCCGCTTCGTCGCGCGCGCCTTCGGCTTGTCCGACCCGCGCGGCATTGCGCCCGAAATCGAGGAAGTTCCACGAAAGCTGTGGTGCGGCGATCGCGGAGAGATTGCCGAGATCGAAGATATCGCCGGGTTTGCTGCCGCCGATGCCGATCAGCCCCATGAAGCTGAGCCGTGGAAATTTCGCGGCTTCCGCCACGCCGATCTTCGCGGTCGCCCCGGCAAGCTGACGCTCGGCGGCGCGCACGTCCGGGCGGCGCTGGAGCAGCGCTGCGGGATCGCCGATCGCGACCTCCGCCGGGGGCAGCGGGACGGCGCGCATATCGCCCAGCGTCGTATCCAGCGCGCCCGGCGCTTCACCGATCAGCGTGGCGAGCGCGTTGAGATAGGCATCGCGCTCGGCGGTGAGCGGCAGGATCGCGGCGTCGCTCTGTTCGGCAAGGGTGCGTAGCCGCTCGACATCGAGCGCCGATGCGGTGCCCGCTGCCTCGCGCTGTTCGGTGAGCTTCAGCATCGCACGCTGGCGCTCGGCTGCCTGCCGCGCCAGCACGATGCGCTGCTGGCGATCGCGCAGGTTGATATAGGCCTGTGCGATATCGGCCGTCAGGCTAACCTGCGCATCGGCGAGATTGGCCTCGGCCGCACCGATCGAGGCGTGTGCCGCCTCCACCTTGCGGCGCTGGCCACCGAACAGATCGATCTCCCAGCTCGCGTCGAAGCCGACGTTATAGAGGTTAAGCGCGGTCGATCCGCCGCCGCTCGATCCGCCGAAGTTGATCCCCGGAAGCTCGGCGTGGACGAACGTCGCCTGCGCATTGCCGCTCGGCAGGCTGTTGGCGCGCTCCAGCCGCAGCCCGGCGCGAGCCTGCTTCAGCCGCGCCTCGGCGACCTGAATATTGGGGTTGGCGGCGAGCGCGCGGCGCTCCAGCTCGTCGAGCGTCGCGTCGCCCAGCGTCGTCCACCATTGCGCGACGCTCGGGGCGGCGTTGATCGTGCCATCGGCGGCGCGGACGAACCCGGCCGGGGGCTTGGTCGCGCCGGCCGAAGTCGGGCCGGCATAATTGGGGCCGACCGTGCACGCGGCAAGCGCGACGAGCGGCAGGAGGGTGAGGGGGATACGCATTGCCGGAAACCTCAGTGCATCGCGATCGCCTGCCCCTGGGGCAGCGGTCGCAGGAAGAGGACGAGGGGAACCACGATCGCTATGCCGACCGCGAGCAGCCAGAAGATATCGTTGAAGGTCATCACCAGTGCATCGCGCTGGATTGAGCCGGCCATGGTGCGCAACGCGGCGTCCGCATTGCCGAGCATCTGGCCGAGGCCGTTGAGATAATCCTGCACCATGCCGGAATTGGCATCGAGCGATTCCTCCATCCGCCGGCTGTGCAGCCACATCCGCTGATCCTGGATCGTCGCGATCCCGGCGAGCGCGAACGAGCCGCCGAGATTACGCACCGCGTTGAACAACCCCGCCGCGTCGCCGGCATCCTCGGCCGAAACCGAAGCGATCGCCGCCTGATTGAGGAACAGGAAGCACAGGATCGTGCCGACGCCACGTAGCAGCTGCGATTCGACGAAGGCGCTGCCGGTCGATTGCGCGGTGAGCGTGGTGTCGAGCCAGCAGCTCGCGGCCATGATCAACAGCCCCGCCGCCACCGCGAAGCGGATGTCGATATGCCGGATCATCAGCGGCGTGAACGGCATCAGCATCAGGCTGGGGATGCCCGACAGCAGCACGACCTTGCCCGCCTGAAGCGCATCATAATCGGCGATCGCGGCAAGGAACTGCGGGATCACGTAAGAGGTGCCGTACAGTACCATGCCGACGACGATGCCCATCATCGCCACCGAACCGAACTGCCGATCGAGCAGCAGGCTGAGCTTGATCACCGGCCGCCGCGCGAAAATCTGGCCGGCGAACAGCAGGATGAAGCCGAACGCCGAAACCAGCGACAGCGTGACGATCTCGCTGCTCTGGAACCATTGTTCGCGCTGGCCTTCCTCCAGCACCACGGTCAGCCCACCGAGGCCGAGCGCGAGGCCGGCGATGCCCATCCAGTCCGCGTTGAGCAGTTCGCCGAGATGCGGCTTGCGATGCGGCATCGCGACCAGCAGCAGCGTGACGAGCATGATGCCGATCGGCAGGTTGATGAAGAACGCATAATGCCAGCTGACATTCTCGGTCAGCCAGCCGCCGACCAGCGGCCCTAGCACCGGCCCGAGAATCGCGGTGACGCCGAACAGCGCGTTGCCGATCGGTTGTTGTGATCGGGGCAATCGCGTGGCGATGATCGTCATCGCAGTGGGGATCAGTGCGCCGCCGGTGAAACCCTGACCGACCCGGCCGATGATCATTATCGTCAGGTTGGTCGAGATGCCGCACAGCATCGAGAAACCCGTGAACAGCACGGTCGCGATCAGCAGGAAAGTGCGCAGGCCAAGCATCCGCTCCAGCCATGCCGAAAGCGGGATGATGACGATTTCCGCCACCAGATAGGCGGTGGCGATCCAGGTTCCCTCGGTCGCGCTCGCGCCGATCTCGCCCTGAATCGTGGGGAGCGACGAGTTGACGATCGAAATGTCGAGCGTCGCCATCATCGCGCCAAGGCTGCCCGCGCCTACCGCCAGCCAGGCGGCGGCGTCGGCGCGTTCCGGCGCGGCCAGGCCGGGCGCTGCCGCAGCGCCGTGTGGCGCCTCGGCGGTGGTGGCGCTCATTGCCCGATCCGCTCGTTATGCTGTTCCTGCTCGTGCTTGATGCGGCTCGCCGCGCCCTTCGCCGAGCGCGTGTCGACGCTGACGTCTACCGACAGGCCCGGAACGAGCAGCGCGCGTGTCTCAGGCCCCGGGCTGATCGCGATCCGCACCGGCACGCGCTGGACGATCTTGGTGAAATTGCCCGTCGCGTTCTGCGGCGGCAGCACGGAGAATTGCGCGCCCGTGCCCGGCGAAACGCTGGCGACCCGGCCCGGAATCTCCACGCCGGGGAGCGCATCGACACGCACAGAGACCGGCTGGCCGACGCGCATCAGCCCGAGCTGCGTCTCCTTGAAGTTCGCATTGATATAGAGATCGGTGACCGGCACGAGCGTCATCAGCCGTGTCGCGGCCTGCACGAACTGGCCCTGTCGCACGGTCTTGTTGCCGATGCGCCCATCGATCGCGGCACGGATCAGCGTCGCGCCGACATTGGTGTTGGCGGCGGCGAGCTGCGCCCGCGCGCCCTCGCCCTGCGCGAGTGCCTGCTTCACCTGCGCCTGAAGCGTGCCGATGCGGCGTTCGGCGCTCACCAGCGCCGCCTGCGCCGCCGCGACCTTGGCATCGGCCTGCGTCGCATCGTTGCGGAGCTGTGACAGGCGCTCGCGGGTTTCGGCGCCGGATGCGGCGAGCGGCTGATAACGGGTCACCTCGGCGTGCGCGAAAGCCGCGGCGGTCCGCGCCGCCGCCAGATCGGCGCGGGAGCGGGTGATCGCGGCCTGCTGCTCGCTGATCTGCGCCTGCACCCCGGCGGCATTGGCCTTTGCCACGTCGATCTGCGCCTGGCTCTGCGCGGCCTGCGCATTATAGTCGCGCGAGTCGATCTGGAGCAGCGGCTCGCCGGCCTTCACCGCCTGATTGTCCGCGACGAACACCTTGTCGACATAGCCGGAAACCTTGGGCGATACCGTCACGGCATCGGCCTGCACATAAGCGTCGTTGGTCGATTGCTGGAACTTGCCGAAGCTTTCGTACCGGACGAACCAGGCGATTCCGCCAGCCACCACCACCACCAGGGCGATGAAGAGGATCAGGCGGACGCGCGGGTTCTTCAGCGGGGAGGAGCGTTCCTCGGCCGGCTGCGTCGCGTTATTGTCAGGCGTCTGGTCGACCATGGTGGTTCCTGAATTCGGTTGTCGGGCGCTCAAATGCTCGCAGTTGCAGCATAATGCAATACCATGTATTGAGGTTCCTCATGAAATGCGACGATCAACTCATCAAGAACCTCGCGGCCGTCTATCTGCAGATCCATCGCCGCCTGAATCGTGAGCTTGCGCGCGAAGGCACGTCGCTCGCGCGGACCAAGATGCTGATGTTCGTCCAGGCGCAGGAGGGCGCGGCGCGCGCGGCGGATATCGCCGAGTTGTTCGATCTCGCGCCGCGCACCGTGACGGAGGCGCTCGACGGGATGGAGCGCGATCAGTTGATCGAGCGCTCGGCGGATCCTGATGATCGCCGGGTGAAGCGAGTCGCGATCACGGCGGCGGGCGCGCGCGCGCTCGCCGCCAGCGAACCGTTGCGCCAGCGACTGCTCGCGGAGCAACTCACCGCGCTCAGCGATGACGAACATGTGCTTCTGGCGGCTTTGCTGGGCAAGTTGGTCGAGTCGCTGAAGGAAACATAATCGCCCCTCACCATGCGCTTGCGTCCGCGCACGTACGTGATAAGCTCCATCATTCCTGTTGCAAGATGCCGCCAGAGCGTCGCGACAGACAGGAGATGGATGATGGAACGGATCAATTCCGGGATCTGCCAATGCCAGATAGGCCTGTTGGCCTGTGCCAGCGGCATTGCGTTGGCGATCTTCGGCGCCGCTTTCGCCCTGCTCGGCTGACGCTGGCGCGATGGCGCACCGCCTTTCTATAGCGCGATGATTCGTGCCGGGTGCCGCTGAGCACCGTTTTTCGCGGCCGGTTTATTTTTAGATAATCAAAATTAACGCGTGATCGCCGCCCTGCGGGATGCGTGGTCCGCCTGCCGGTGACTGTGCTGCGCGCGGGTCATCTCTCTGCCATTGGTGGATTTTTGGTCGCCGCGTGCCCTGTCGGCGTAACGGTCCGGCATGGTCGATACGACGAACGTGAAGTGAAAATGAACTCAATCGGTCAGTCGCCGTCATCGAAGTGTCACCGCACTGCCGCGCTGCCGACATAGGGCGGCCACCGGCGGGCCGAAGCAGCCCGTGTTTGGGGATACAACACATGACGATTCTTTCGCGGGCGCGTTTGCGTCTCCTCGCTGGTGCGGCGCTGTTCGCGCTGCCGGCAGTAGCCCATGCCGCGCCGACCGCCGCTGCCGACGCTGCCGCCGAGGCGCCCGTCGATCCGGCTGCTTCGTCGCAAAATGGCCTGCAGGACGTGATCGTGACCGCCACCAAGCGCGAGACGAGCCTGCAGAAGACCCCGATCGCGATGGCCGTCGTCGATCCCACGGTGATCAAGGATCGCCACATTCAGAGCATGCTCGATTTCGCCGACGGCGGTATCCCGTCGCTCCGCGTGGCGACGTTCGAGGCGCGCCAGTCCGCGCTCACCGTCGGCATTCGCGGCATCGTGCCGTTCGACCAGAACCAGACCGCACGTGAGCCCGGCGTCGGCGTCTATATCGACGGCGTCTATCTCGGCCGCTCGCAGGGCCTCAACGCCGCGCTGTTCGATGTCGCGCGGATTGAGGTGCTCAAGGGCCCGCAGGGCACGCTGTTCGGCCGTAACACCGAAGGCGGCGCGGTCAGCATCGTCACCAAGGGCCCGTCGGGTGAGTTTGGCGGCCGCGTGAGCGCGGGCGTGGGCAATTATGGCGCTTATACCGGTGAGGCGCATATCGACCTCCCCGAATGGAACAACATCTCGATCAAGGTCGATGGGGTTCTTCAGCGGCAGGACGCCACAACCAAGAACCGGCTCGCCGGGCAGCTCGGCTGGAACGCTTATGACCGCGTCGGCGGCCGTATTTCGGCGCGCTGGAAGCCTACCGCCGATTTCACCGCCGATTTCACCTTCGACAAGGCGACCGACAAGAACACGCCGTTCTTCAGCCAGTTGGTGAACTACAACCCGCTCGGCTACACCGTCGCCACGCTCGCCAATGGCACGCTGACCTGCCCGTCCGCGCCGTGCATCAATCCGCTGCCCAAGCTGGTCGGCGTGCATACCGAGCGGCAGGAAATCGCCGATGTCGGCGTGCCGCAGCAATGGTCGGTCGATCGGACGCAGGGTGTCGGGGTCAACCTGAAATACCATGTCTCGCCAGGGCTGGAGCTGCGCTCGATCACCGCGTGGCGCAAGGTCGCGACCAACCAGTTCGACAATTCGGGCGGCCCGGAGCGCGTGGCCTTCTCGCCCAACGGAAAGTTCAGCCGCTACTCGCTGTCGGATCTCTATCAGAGCCAGTTCAGCCAGGAATTGCAGGCGGTGGGCAGCATCCCGCAGCTCGATTACGTCGCCGGTCTCTACTATTTCTACGAACAGGCGCGCGAATCCGCCGCCACGCCGACGTCGAACCAGTGGAATGCGGACGGCACCGCCTACACCATCCTGCCGTCGCAGGTGTTCGGCCCGATCACCTCGGGCAATCAGGGCTGGGACTATAATTCGCGCTTCCTGCAACGCGGCAGTTTCGCCCGCGCGCGCAGCTATGCCGCATTCGGCCAGTTCACCTATACGCCGGATTGGGCGCCCGCGCTGCACCTGACGGCCGGTGGCCGCTTCACGCACGACAAGCGCGACGGCACGCTCTACCTCGTGTCGAACGTGGCGACGAACTGGCAGCTGCACTACAAGAAGGATCGGTTCGATCCGATGATCACGCTGGCGTTCGACGCGGCGCAGGGCGTCAATCTCTACGCCAAATATTCGACCGGTTATCGTGCCGGCGGCGCGAACGGCCGCTCGAACGACTTCCAGGCGTTCGGCCCGGAAACGGTCAAGGCGTATGAGATCGGCGCCAAGATGGACATGCTCGACAATCGCGTCCGTCTGAACCTCGCCGGTTATATGATGGATCGCTCGGGCACGCAGATCGATTTCGACTATGTCGATCCCAATCAGTATCTGCCGGGCACGACCACGCCGAACCCGACCTTCAACCTGCATACGCAGAACACGGCCAATGCGCCGGGCATCTCGCGCATTCGCGGTATCGAGGCCGATCTGACGGTGAAGCCGGTCGACAACCTGACGCTCGGCGCCTCCTACGCTTATACCTACACCCATGTGCCGGCGACGCCGAACCCGCTTCCCGGCGCGACCTTCGGCGTGATCACGAAGGTGTTCACGGTCTATACGCCGCCAAACGCCGCGTCGGGCTACATCGATTATTCGATCCCGGTCGGTAACGAGAGCCAGCTTCGCTTCCACCTCGACGCCAATTACGCCGACGCTCAGTACAGCTTCCAGGACCAGAACCTGAAGACTGACTCGAGCTTCGTCGTGAACGGCCGCATCGCGCTTGCCGACATTCCGCTGTCGGGCAACGGCCAGAAGCTGACCGTTTCGGTGTGGAGCCGCAATCTGCTCAACGAACAGCATATGTATCGCGTCAGCAACGAGAACGCGAAGACGCTGGGCTATTACGCGAACTTCAATCCGCCGCGCACCTTCGGCGTAGAGGGTGCGATTAACTTCTGATCCGGCTTTCACGGTCAGAAAATGGGGCGGGAGGCGATTGGCCTTCCGCCCCATTTTTATGCGCGGGCGAGTGGCAACCGCATCGTCACGATCAGCCCCGGCCTGGCATCGTCCAGCGTCAGCGCCCCGCGATGCAGTCGCGCCACGGCGTCCGCCAGCGGGAGCCCGAGGCCGTGGCCGGCGCGATTGCGACTGGGCTCCAGCCGGCCGAAGCGGCGCAATGCGCGCTCGCGGTCGGCCGGGGGGATGCCTGGCCCGTTATCGCGCACCGACAGTTCGGCGGCGGTGCTTCGCGCGGTCAGCGACAGCGTGATCGACGATCCCGTCGGCGTATGGCGCAGGGCATTTTCGACAAGGTTGATCAGCGCCTGGCTCAGCAATTGTCGGTCGCCCTCGATCCGCACCATGTCGCAGCGGCCGACGATCAGTTCATGCCCGCTTTCGGCGGCGACTGGCGCCATCATCTCGCCGAACTCGGCCAGCAATTGCCCCAGATCGAGCATCGCGAAGCCGGCGCGACGGTCGCCGCCCTCCACCTCCGCGATGCGCAATGCCGCCGCGAACATCGCCAGCAGCGCGTCGCATTGTGCGATCGTCTCGGCGATCTCGTCGCTCAGCCCCTGCGCCTCCGGTCGTTGCGCGATCAGCGCGAGCCGGCTCCGCAGCCGCGCGAGCGGCGTGCGCATGTCATGCGCGATGTCGTTGCTGACGTTGCTGATCTCCACCATCAAGCCGGCGATGCGATCGAGCATGCGGTTGAAGGTCGCGGCCTGTTCCGCGAAGGCCCCCCCGGCGGGATCCACCGGCAGACGGCGCTGCATGTCGCCATCGATGATCGCGCGCGCGGTTTCCTGCACTTCGCCGATGCGCCGGCTGACGAGCGCGACGAACAGGATCGCGCCGGCCACCACGATCGCGACGATCGAGCCGAACCCGAACAGATAGAGCCGGTTGCGCGCGGTGCCTTCCTTGTCGATCGGCTCGGTTTCGGCGATCGTTGTCAGGGAAAGGCCGCCGCCAGCGTCGCGCACCAGCGCGCGTCCCGCCGTCAGGCCGGCGATGCGATCGTCCGGGGTAAGCGAGGAATAGCCCTGCGGTAAGGGCCGGGTGAGCCGCAGATTGCCGCCGAGCCACCGTCCTTGCCGATCGGTGAGCGCGAAGCCGACATCGGCGGTGTCGCGATCGCGCGACAGGGCGGCGAGATGCGCGAGGATCGCGGGGGCGTCGCCCGGCTGCGATTCGCTCAACACGTCTTCGCTCAGCCCGGCGATACGCTTGTCGACCAGTTCGGCGATCGAACGGTGGATCGCGCTATAGGTGGCGATGCCTGTCAGCGACACCGCGACGAAAAACGCGGCAAGAAAGGTGAGCGTCAGCGATCGCAGTGATCGCAGCGTCGGCACGTTCAATCGCGCAACATATAGCCGATGCCGCGCAGGGTGACGATCGGATCGTCCTCGCCATCCGCCGTCAGCTTGCGGCGCAGCGCGCGGATCTGAACGTCGACGATGTTGGTGGTCGGCTCGAAATCATACCCCCAGACGCGCTCGATCAGCATCGCGCGGGTCAGCACCGTGCCCGCGTTGCGGACGAGTTCGGCCAGCAATTGCAGTTCCAGCCGGACGAGATCGAGCGGGCGGTCGTTGCGCCACGCGCGAAAACGTGCCGGGCTCACGGTGATATCGCCGGCGCGCACCGTGTCGCTCGCGCCATGAGTCCATTGCCGCCCGCGCATCAGCGCCTTCAGCCGGGCGTCCAGCTCGGCCGCCGGGGTGGGTTTGACGACATAATCGTCCGCACCGGCATCGAGCCCTTCGACCTTTTCGTTCGAGCGGCCGAGCGCGCTCAGCATCACCACGGGCAGCATCTTGCCGCTTTCGCGCAGCCGGCGCAGCACGGCGGTGCCATCCATTTGCGGCAGCATGCGATCGATGATCGCAGCGTCGAACGGCTCGCGATCGGCGATCTGGAGCGCGATCGCCCCATTGGGCGCGACCGTCACCTCGTGATCGAGCGCGCGCAGTTCCTCCGCCAGCGTAGTGGCATAGCCTTCGTCGTCTTCCACCAGCAGCAGGTTCATCGCCGTTCTCCACGTCCCCCTTGGCGCCGACATATGATCGTTGCGCCGCCATACCAAGTGACAGTTCTGTCATTGACTCGCGCGGCGCTTTCGCGTGGTGGGAAGCGGCATGGATGTGGCGAGGGCAGAGAGCGCGTGATGGCCGAACATTTCGACGTGTTGATCGTGGGGGGCGGCCATGGCGGTGCCCAGGCGGCGGTGGCGCTCCGGCAGCGCAAATTCGCCGGCACGATCGCGATCGTCGGGGACGAGCCGGAACTGCCTTATGAACGCCCGCCGCTTTCCAAGGACTATCTGTCGCGCGAAAAGGAGTTTGAGCGCATCCTGATCCGCCCGGCGAGCTTCTGGGCCGACAAACAGGTGACGATGCTGCTCGGCCGGCGCGTCACGGCGGTCGATCCGGCGGCGCATCAGGTGACGACGGCGGACGGCGCGGAGATTGGCTATGGCACGCTAGTCTGGGCGACTGGCGGCAGCCCGCGCCGGTTGACCTGCGATGGCCATGATCTTGCCGGCGTCCACGCGGTGCGCACCCGCGCCGATGTCGATCGGCTGATGGGCGAGCTGGAAACGACCACCCGCATCGTGGTGATCGGCGGCGGCTATATCGGGCTGGAGGCGGCGGCCGTGCTGTCCAAGCTTGGCAAGCGGGTCACGGTGCTGGAGGCGCTGCCCCGCGTCCTCGCGCGCGTTGCCGGGGAGCCGCTGTCGCGCTTCTATGAGGCGGAGCATCGCGCGCACGGCGTGGAGGTGCGGCTCGATGCGGCGGTCGCCGGGATCGAAGAGCGCGACGGTGCGGTGAGCGGCGTGCGGATGGCCGATGGCGAGCTGCTTGAATGCGAGATGGTGATCGTCGGCATCGGCATCGTGCCGGCCGTGGAGCCGCTGCTTGCGGCGGGCGCGGCGGGTGGCAACGGTGTCGAGGTTGACGAATTGTGCCGCACGAACCTGCCGGATGTCTATGCGATCGGCGATTGCGCCGCGCACGAGAACGGCTTCGCCGATGGCGCGCGCATCCGGCTCGAATCGGTCCAGAACGCCAATGATCAGGCGACGACGGTGGCCAAGTCGATCATGGGTGAACCGCAGCGCTATGATGCCGTACCGTGGTTCTGGTCGAACCAATATGATCTGAAACTTCAGACCGTTGGCCTTTCGATCGGGCACGATCAGGTCGTGTTGCGCGGCGATCCGCTCGCTCGCTCGTTCAGCGTGCTGTATCTGAAACAGGGACAGGTGATCGCGCTCGACTGCGTGAACGCCACCAAGGATTATGTGCAGGGCCGCGCGTTGGTGCTCGCCCGGGCGGCGATTGCGCCCGAGCGGCTTGCGGATGCGAGCGCGCCGCTCAAGGAAATTGCTGCCGGCTGATCGACCGGCGCGAAGTGATAACGACAGGAGTTCACCCCCGATGAAGACCCGTGCCGCCGTCGCGTTCGAGGCGAAGAAGCCGCTGGAAATCGTCGAACTCGATCTCGAAGGCCCGAAGGCGGGCGAGGTGCTGGTCGAGATCATGGCGACGGGCATCTGCCACACCGATGCCTATACCCTCGACGGATTCGACAGCGAAGGGTTGTTCCCCTCGGTTCTCGGTCACGAAGGCTGTGGCATCGTGCGCGAAGTGGGGCCGGGCGTGACGAGCGTCGCGCCGGACGATCACGTCATCCCGCTCTACACGCCCGAATGCCGCCAGTGTAAATCGTGCCTCAGCGGCAAGACCAACCTGTGCACCGCGATCCGCGCGACGCAGGGCAAGGGGCTGATGCCGGACGGGACGAGCCGGTTCAGCTACAAGGGCCAGACCATCTATCACTATATGGGCTGCTCGACCTTCTCGAACTTCACCGTGCTGCCGGAAATCGCGGTCGCGAAGATTCGCACCGACGCGCCGTTCGATACGAGCTGCTATATCGGCTGTGGCGTCACCACCGGGGTTGGCGCGGTGGTCAACACCGCCAAGGTCGAGCCGGGCGCAACCGTCATCGTGTTCGGGCTCGGCGGGATCGGGCTGAACGTGATCCAGGGCGCGAAATTCGCCGGCGCCGCGCGTATCGTTGGCGTGGACATCAACCCGGACCGTGAGGAATGGGGCCGCAGGTTCGGCATGACCGATTTCGTCAATCCGAACAATGTCGGCGATATCGTTCAGCATCTTGTCGCGATGACCGATGGCGGCGGCGATTATACGTTCGATTGCACCGGCAATACGGTCGTGATGCGGCAGGCGCTGGAAAGCGCGCATCGCGGCTGGGGTGAATCGATCGTCATCGGCGTGGCGGAATCGGGTAAGGAAATCTCCACCCGCCCGTTCCAGCTCGTCACCGGGCGCGTGTGGAAAGGCACCGCGTTTGGCGGCGCGCGCGGACGCACCGATGTGCCGAAGATCGTCGACTGGTATATGAACGGGCTGATCCAGATCGAGCCGATGATCACGCACCGGTTGTCGTTGGACGAGATCAACAAGGGCTTCGACCTGATGCACGCTGGCGAGAGTATCCGCAGCGTGGTGGTTTACTGATCATCGTGGGCGGCGGGGTTCGCGCCGCCGCCACATGATCGCGTCACGAGTCCGCGCGCCCGTCGGCCGCAACGGAGGACCAATGGAAACCGTCTCTACCAATCGTGCCTTTGGCGGCACGCAGGGCGTATATCGTCACGTCTCCTCGGCCACTGGCACGGAGATGACCTTCTCGGTCTATGTCCCGCCGCATGCCGAGGGCGCGAAGCTGCCGGTGGTATGGTATCTTTCGGGCCTCACCTGCACGCAGGCCAATGTCACCGAAAAGGGCGAGTTTCGTCGTGCTTGCGCCGAACTCGGCCTGATCCTCGTCGCGCCCGATACCAGTCCGCGCGGCGACGGCGTGCAAGATGACGCGGATGGCGCTTATGATTTCGGGCTCGGCGCGGGCTTCTATGTCGATGCGACCGAGGCGCCGTGGTCGACGCATTATCGCATGTGGTCCTATGTAACGGAGGAATTGCCGGCGCTGATCGCCGCGAATTTCCCGACCGATCCGGCGCGGCAATCGATCATGGGGCATTCGATGGGCGGGCATGGCGCGCTGACCATCGGCCTTACCTTCCCCGATCGCTATCGTGCGATTTCCGCCTTTGCGCCGATCGTTGCGCCATCGCGGGTGCCATGGGGCGAAAAGGCGCTGGGCGGCTATCTCGGGCCGGATCGCGCTGCGTGGCGCGCCCATGATGCGGTCGCGCTGATCGGGGATGGCGCGCGGGCACCCGCGTTGCTGGTCGATCAGGGCGGCGCGGACCAATTTCTTGAGAGCCAGCTGAAGCCGGAATTGCTTGCGGCGGCATGTGAGAAGGCCGGCATCCCGCTGACGCTCAGGATCCAACCAGGCTACGACCACAGCTACTATTTCATTTCCAGCTTCATGGCGGATCACCTGCGCTGGCACGCGGAGCGGCTGGGCTGAGCGTTCAGCTCGCGCTTTGATCCATATCCTCCGGCCCGGCGCCTTCGGGTGGTGCGATGTCGCGATGGACACGTACCCCCGCGCTCGTCGTTGAGCGCGCGACTGCCGGTTTCGCCACGATCGGTGCGCCCGGCGAAACGGGCGCGGCAACGGCGATCACCGCGCCGCTGCGATGAATCGTCACCGAGCCGACGAGTTCGCTCTGATTGTCGCCATCGCGATGCACCGTCACGCCATCATTGCCGCTCGCGGTACCGAGCGAGGTGGCGATATCGGGTTCCGCGCCATCGTAGCGCTGGCGAAAGGCGAGCGCATTCTCCATCGCGTCGCGCCAGCGATAGAAGATATGCGCGCCGACCGCGCCGATCCGCGTGAGGCTCGATGCCCACCATGGTAGCACGTAATTGGCGTGATAGTGCGTGGCGGAGCCGACCGGCGCATAGACTTCGCCCGCCAGCGCCGCCGCCGCGACGGCACCGGCGCGCGCCCAGGCGATTGGTTCGCGCGGGCGCAGCAATGATCCGTCGCAGGTAAAGGTGAACTGGCAGCCGGTGCGCCGCGTCGATCCCTGATAGACCACGCCGCAGACGCTCTTGGGAAAAGCGCGATCACGCACGCGATTGAGCACCACCTGCGCCACCGCGCGTTCGCCATCGATCGGCTCGGAACGTGCCTCGTAATAAACCGCCTGCGTCAGGCAATCGAGCGCGCGAGCGGCATCGTCCGGCGATTGCCCGCCCACCTCGAATGCCGGCGCTGCATTGAGGACCGCCGGGCGTGCGAGCTTTGCCAGCGCGGCTTCCTCGACGATGTCCATCGGCACATCGAGATCGAGTCGCTGAAGCAACTCGCGCGGGTTTTTGATCGGGCGCGCCGCCGCCGTCGCCGCCGGGGCGTAGGTCGGCGGCCCCGCCTGGGGCACGCACGACGTCGCCAGCACGAGGGCGGGCACGGTGAGAAGAATGGGCCTCAGCATCGGCTCCGGCGCGAGTTGTACTGCG
Source organism: Candidatus Sphingomonas colombiensis (assembly GCA_029202845.1). Lineage (NCBI taxonomy): Bacteria > Pseudomonadati > Pseudomonadota > Alphaproteobacteria > Sphingomonadales > Sphingomonadaceae > Sphingomonas > Candidatus Sphingomonas colombiensis. The sequence goes on from CP119315.1 coordinate 1,658,111, forward strand.
GCCGGGGTAAAGGAGAGGGGCTAAGGCACGGTTAACGCAGCCAACTGCGGCCGCTTGCCGCGCGCGCCCTCTTGCCCCACAAACTATGAGCGCCTTCTGCCGCGCCAATGTTGAGAGGATGACCGGGGATGCAGGACAAGCGCGCGCTTGGGATCTGGGCGGCGCTGGCGCTGGTCGTCGGCAATATGATCGGTTCGGGCATTTATCTTCTGCCCGCGACGCTCGCCCCGCTCGGTGCCAACGCGCTGATTGGCTGGGGCGTGACGATCGCGGGCGCGATGTGCCTCGCCTTCGTTTTCGCGCGGCTGGCCGTGGCGGTGCCGGCGGCGGGGGGCCCCTATGCTTTCGCCAATGCTGCTTTCGGCCCGACGATCGGTTTCGCGGTTGCGTGGAGCTACTGGGTGTTGGTGTGGGCCGGTAACGGGGCGGTGGCGGTGGCAGTGGTGAGCGCGCTGAGCGTGCCTTTCCCGGCGCTCGGCAGCGGATTGCCAGCGATCCTTGTCGCGCTGACGCTGATTTGGGGGCTGGTGGCGATCAACATCCACGGCGTCGGGCTTGCCGGCCGTGTGCAGATGGTGACGGCCGGGGTGAAGCTTGTGCCGCTCGCCGGCGTCGTGCTGCTCGCGGCCTGGCTGTTGTTACGCGATGGTAGCGGCGCGCTGGCCGCCAACCCGCCGGTACCCATCGGCGCGAACGCGGTGGCGGGGGCGGCAGCGCTCACCTTCTGGGGCTTTCTCGGCGTCGAGTCCGCGACGGTGCCGGCGGACAAGGTGGAAAACCCGACGCGGGTCGTGCCGCTGGTCACGCTGGCCGGCACCGCGCTTACCGGCGTGGTTTACTTCGCGGTCGCCGCCGCCATCGCGCTGATGATGCCAAGTGGGGAGATCGCCGCGTCGCCCGCGCCGGTCGCGGCGTTCCTCGGGCGCACTTTTGGTGAGGGAACGGGCGAACTGGTAGCGTTGTTCGCCGCGGTCAGCGCGTTCGGCGCGCTCAACGGCTTCATCCTGCTGCAAGGCGAAATGCCATGGGCGATGGCGCGCGGTGGTGTGTTTCCGGCGTGGTTTGGCAAGGAAAGCGCGAACGGCACCCCGGCGCGCGCGCATCTCGTGTCGGGCGTGCTGGTAACGTTGGTGATGGTGCTCAATTATACGGGCAAGACCGGCGACCTGTTCGCTGAGATCGCCTCGATCAGTCTGGCCGCCGGGATGCTGGCCTATTTCGCCAGTGCGCTGGCGGCGCTGAAGCTGCTGCGAGGCGATTTGCCAGCGAAGATCGCGGCGGTGATCTCGGCGGGGTTCGTCGCGTGGATGACCTACGGACTGGGGCTGAAGGCCGATTTTTGGGGGTTGGCACTGCTTGGGCTCGGCCTGCCCGTTTATTGGTGGGTGCGGCGTGGATAGGGATCGGACGGCCCGATCCACCGCGCGATCAGCGCCAGCGTGGCCGCCACCACTGCCGCCAGCGCGACGCTGAACGAGCCGATGCGCGGATAAAGTATCGCGCCGCTCACCGCCCCGGCGAGCAGCCCCAGCCATAACAAAGCATAAGCGAGCCAGCCGCCCGCCCCGTCGCCCATGAGCGCCGTCGCAATGCGCTGACCGAGCTTCACCAGCGTGCCTGTCATATAGGTGACGCCGACCGCCACCTCACCATCGCGCAGGAATACATTGTTCGCCGCGCCCATTGCCGCCGCCATCGCGAGCGCGGTCCAATTCCCCGCGACGAAACGATCGAGCGCCGCCGCTACCGCCAGCAGCATGGCGGTCAGCGACAGCACCGCCGCCTTGCGCGCCGTGCCCGTCGCCGCCGCGACCAGCGCCCCCCCGGTGACGCCCGCCACGAACGCGACGATCAGCGCTGCCGCGATAGCCGCCACCGCCGTCTCACCGGCCAGCCCCACCGCCATTCGCGTGGTGTTGCCGCTCATGAACGAGACGAAAAGGCCGCCGAGCTTCATGAAGCCGATTGCATCTACATAGCCCGCCAGTGCCGCCAGCGCGGCGGCGAGCATCTGGCGACGGCGGTCATAGCGGAACACCGTCAGATCGGCAGAAAGCGCCCGACGAGCGAGCGATCACGCAATATCTCATGCGCTGCATTGTGGCCCGGCGCGCCGGTGACGCCGCCACCGGGATGCGTGCCCGATCCGCACATGTAGAGCCCCTTCACTGGCGAGCGATAATCGCCATGGCCGAGCACCGGGCGCGCCGCCCACAGCTGATCGAGGCTCATATGGCCGTGGAAGATGTCGCCCCCGATCAGCCCGAACTTGCGCTCCAGATCGAGCGGGGAGTGAATCTGCCGCGCGATCACGCTCGCTTTGAAGTTGGGCGCATGATCGTTGACCGTATCGATGATCAGGTCCGCCACTTCTTCGCGCACATCGTCCCATGAACGGCCTTCCGACAGCACCGGCGAGAATTGCTGGCAGAACAGGCTGGCGACATGCTGGCCCGGCGGGGCGAGGCTGTCGTCGACCGTGCTCGGAATCTTCATCTCGACGATCGGCTTCTTCGACCAGCCGAATTTCTTCGCATCGTCGAACGCCTGGTCCATATAATCCATGCCCGGCGCGATGATGATGCCGGCGGTGTGATGCTCGGCCTTGTCCTTGCCCGGCAGCGTGGTGAAATCGGGCAGCTCGGACAGCGCCACGTTCATGCGGAACGTGCCCGAGCCGAGCTTGTAATTGTCGATCCGCCGCCGGAAATCGGCCGGCAGCTCGCTCGCCTCGACCATGCCGCGATAGAGCACAGCCGGGCCGACATTCGCCGCGACGATGTTCGCCGCAATCTCCTCGCCGCTTTCCAGCCGCACGCCGGCGGCCTTGCCATTATTGGTCAGCACGCGATCGACCGGGGCTTCGAGCGTGATCTCGACGCCAGCTTCCTCGCACGCCCGCGCCATCGCCTGCGTGATCGCGCCCATCCCGCCGACCGAATGGCCCCATGCGCCGAGCTTGCCGTTAACCTCGCCGAAGACGTGGTGGAGCAGTACATAAGCCGATCCGGGGGTGGAGACGCCGGCGAAATTGCCGACCACCGCGTCGAAACCGAATGCGGTCTTGACGTGATCGTCCTCGAACCATCCATCAAGGAAATCGCGCGCCGATTTGGTGAACACGTCGAGCAGGTCGCGCTGCGCCTCGATCCCCATCTTGGCGAGCGGCCAGCCTTGCGTCGCGCCGGACATCAGCGCGCGCAGGCCACCGCCGACATTCGGCGGCACCTTGAGCGAGATATCGCGCAGCACCTGCGCCACCTTTTCCAGCGCGGCGTCATAATGCGGATAGGCGTCCGCATCCTTCTGATTGAAGCGCGCGAATTCCGCCTGTGTCCGCGCGGTGCCGCCGCCGAGCTTCAGATAGGTGTTCTCAAACGGGAAGAAGTTGCTGATCGTCCGTTCGATGATGCGATAGCCGTGATCGTGCAGCTTCATGTCCGCGATCACCTTGGGGCGGAGCAGGCTGACGGTGTAGCTCGCGGTCGAATTGCGGAAGCCGGGGTGGAATTCCTCCGTCACCGCCGCCCCGCCGACGATATCCCGCCGCTCCAGCACGCGCACCTTGAGGCCCGCGCGGGCGAGATAGAAAGCGCAGACCAGGCCGTTATGCCCGCCGCCGATGATGATCGCGTCGTATTTCTTCGTCATGCCCGTCCCCTAAATCTTGTCGTCCCTCAAGCCGCGCGCGGCCGGCGTGACCATCCCGCAGCAGGCGCGCGATGCAGCCGCGCTTCGGGTATGCGATCCCTGATCTTTCCCGCGAAGCTGCGCAGGCACACCTCGCTCGCGCCGATCGGCCCGACCGTATAGCTTTGCGAGGCCATGCCCTGCTGGACGCGCTCGATCAGCCAGGTGTCCTCCGCGTTGACGACGCGGTTGATCCGCCAATTGGCATAACGCACCAGCTTCATCTCGCGCCGATCATCGGGCAGCGCGAAGCACATCTCGCGCAATACGCATGTCGTCGGCGACGTCGGCAGCCATTGCATGAAATCGATCTGATCGGCGTAGATGTCGAACGCCATGTTCGGCCACAGCTTGTAATAGAGCCACAGCCGCTGATTCTGTTCCGGCAAGTGATCCACGCGCGGCAGATGCTTCTGGTAGAAGCGTTCCCACACATTGTCCGACGGGCGATCGACGAGCTGGCCCGACATCTTGTCGACCCAGCCGGCCGCCTCGATCGCATAGCTTTTGCCGAACAGCCGTGTCAGCCCGTCATGCGCGACGGGGATGTGAAGATTGTCGGAATAATTGTCGCCGACGTTCTTCCAGTTCACCGCGCGCTCACGCAGCCGCACGTCGCTGATCTGGCGCATGTCCTCGAAGCGATAGGGGGCGACCTCCGCGTCATAGGGCGCCATCATCTCCGCCACGGAAGGCCCGCCATCATCTTCCAGCCGGACGAAGACGAAGCCGCGCCAGGTCGATACCTCGATCGGCACCAGCCCATTGTCCTCCAGCTTCAGCGCGGGATAATCGCGTTTCATCGGCACGCCCGAAAGCCGCCCGTCGAGTTCATAGGTCCAGGCGTGATACGGGCAGACCAATTTCTTCGCGCAGCCGGAATCGCCCTCCAGAATCCGCATCGCGCGATGCCGGCAGACGTTGTGGAACGCGCGGATCGCGCCGTCCTCGCCGCGCACCACCGCCACCTGCTCGCCGAGATAGGCGATAGTGCGCCAGCCGCCGGGCTGTGCGAGATCGCTTTCGTGGCACACGATCTGCCACGATGGGCGGATCACCCGCGCCATCTCCACGTCGAAGAATTCCGCGTCGGTATAGATCCAGCCCGGCAGCGAGAAATCCGCATCGGGATCGACAAGGGGCTGGGCGAGGGTGGCCATGCGCGCGACTCCGGTTGCTTGCTATACGATCGTATAATAAGAAAGTGGCGCGGACAATCCCTGTCCGTGATAGCGACGCGATGTGACCAAAGCCGCCTTCACCCGCACCGATGCCGATGAACGCCGCAAGCTGCTGATCGCGGCGGCGACGCGGGTGCTGGCGCGCGAGGGCGCGAGCGGCGCGTCGGTGCGTGCGATCGCGCTGGAGGCCGGGGTGTCGCCCGGCCTTGTCACGCATCATTTCGGCGGGGTGGATGCGCTGATCGCCGCCACCTATGCGCAGGTCGGGGCGGAGGTGACGGCGGCGCTGGACGCGGCGGTGGCGGCGGCGGCCGACGATCCGCGCGCGCGACTGTCGGCCTATGTCGCGGCGAGCTTTGCTCCACCGATCGCGGATCGCGCCTTGCTCGCGACATGGGTGGCGTTCTGGAGCCTCGTCATCGCGCGTGACGATGTGGCGCGGCTGCATGATGAGCAATATGCCCATTTCCGCGCCGGGCTGGAGCGATTGCTCGCCGATTGTGGAATCGCGGCCGCCGAATGCCGCCGTGCTGCGATCGCGATCACCGCGCTGGTCGACGGCCTGTGGCTGGAATTGTGCCTGTCGCCCGACGTGCTCGATGCGGGCGAGGCGCAGGCGATCGCCGAGATGCAGATCGCCGCGTTGCTGCGAATGGGATGACAGTGGGCTTGCGCATCCCTACTTGTCCGGCGGAGTTTGCCCCGGGAGAAACGATGACCATCGCCCTCGATCGCCGCGCGCTGTTGCGCGGTGGCGCTGCACTGGGTGCAGCGGCTGCCTTTCCAGCATGGGCGCGCGCCGTATCGCCCGGCATCGTGCGACCGCTGCCGTCCTTGTCTGGCGAGGATATCCACCTGCGTATCGCGCATCAGATGTTGACGATCGACGGGCGTGAGCGCCACGCGATCGGCGTCAACGGCACGGTGCCGGCGCCGCTGATCCGGCTAACCGAGGGGCAGCAGGTGCGGCTGCATGTCGAGAACGCGCTTGATGAGGATAGCTCGATCCACTGGCACGGGCTGATCCTGCCGGCCGAGATGGATGGCGTTCCCGGCGTCAGTTTCCCGGGGATCAAGGCGCGGCAAACCTTCACCTATCGCTTCCCGATCGTTCAATCGGGCACCTATTGGTATCACAGCCATTCGGGGCTTCAGGAGCAGCTCGGCCATTATGGCCCGATCGTGATCGATCCCGCGGGTGAAGACCCGATCCGCTCGGATCGCGAACATGTCATCGTGCTGTCGGATTATAGCGCGCTTCATCCGCATGCCCTGTTCCGCAAGCTCAAGATGCAGGGCGGCTATTATAACCGCCAGCAGCAGACGCTTGCCGGGATGTTCGCGGGGCGTGATCAGCGCGCGAGCGAGCGCCTGGCATGGGGCAAGATGCGGATGGACCCGACCGATATCTCGGACGTGACCGCCACCACTTACACCTATCTCGTCAATGGCCATGGCCCGCAGGATAATTGGACCGCGCTGTTCGCGCCCGGCGAGCGGGTACGGCTACGCATCATCAACGCCTCGGCGATGACGACGTTCAACCTGCGCATTCCGGGGCTGAAGTTGACGGTGGTGCAGGCCGACGGGCTGCGCGTGCGGCCCGTGACGGTCGATGAATTGCAGGTCGCGGTGGCGGAAACATATGATCTGATCGTCGAACCGCGTGACGATCGCGCCTATACGATCGTCGGCGAGAGCGTTGATCGTTCCGGCATGGCGCGCGCCACACTCGCCCCGCGCGCCGGAATGGTGGCGGAAGTCCCCGCGCTGCGCCCGCGTCCGCTCGCCACGATGCGCGATATGGGGATGGGGGGCATGGATCACGGCGCGATGGCGGCGATGCCGGCGGCCGACGCCCCATGTCCGCCCGAACACGCCGCGATGGGGCATTGCACCCCCGGCGCCCCGGCGACGCATGACGCGCCGGCGATGAAACACGGGATGCGCGATTTCGCGATGGCGCCGGAGGTGAAGAAAACTCCCACCGTCCAGTCGATCTCCCCCATGCCGGTCGACCGCACCGGGGAGCCGGGGCAGGGGCTGGCGGATGCGGGACACCGCGTGCTCGTCTATCGCGATCTGATCGCGGCCGAGCGCAATCCGGACGTGCGCGCGCCGGGCCGCGCGATGCGCATCCACCTCACCGGCAATATGGAACGCTATATGTGGGCGTTCGACGGCGAGAAGCTGAGCGAGGTGAAGGCGCCGATCCCCTTCACTAAGGACGAGCGTGTACGCGTGACCTTGGTCAACGATACGATGATGGGTCATCCGATCCATCTTCACGGGCATTTCTTCGAACTGGTCGTCGGGCACGGCGAATATGCGCCGCGCAAACACACGGTGCAGGTGCAGCCCGGGGGCACGGTGACGTTCGATGTGACGACAGACGCTGTGGGCGACTGGGCGTTCCACTGCCATCTGCTCTATCACATGCATGCGGGGATGATGCAGGTCGTGTCGGTCCGCCCGCGCGCGGAGGCGACGGCATGAGGCGGTTAACCTATCCGCTCTGGCCGGCGCTGCTGTTGTGGAGCGGCGCGGCGGCGGCGCAGACAATGGATCATGCGAGCCATGGCGGCATGGCGATGCCGTCCGCCGATGCTCCGCCCGCCAAACAAACATGTACGCCGGAACATGCGGCGATGGGGCATTGCAAGCTCATCACGCCGGCCGAACCGCATGTCGGCCACGCGATGCCGGAGGCGGCGAAGCCTGCGAGCGACGCGGCATGTACGCCGGAGCACGCGGCGATGGGTCACTGCAAGGTAGCCGCACCGGCTGATCCGCACGCCGGACACGCGATGCCGGCAATGGGCGGCACCGCGCTGCCCGTAGGTAATGCGCCGCCGCCGTCGGCCGTGGTGGCGAATTATGCCGATCGCTTCTGGGGTGCCGACGCCATGGCCGCGTCGCGGATCGCGTTGCGTCGGGAGCATGGTGGGAGCAATTTCTCGCAGGTGATGATCGATCTGGCTGAGGTGCGTATCGGCGCCGGGCATGACGGCTATCACTGGAGTGGGGAGGGCTGGTTCGGCGGCGACGTCAACCGCCTCGTCATCAAGAGCGAGGGCGAGGGCGTGTTCGGTGGGGTGCTCGACAGCGGTGAGGTGCAGGCACTCTATAGCCGTGCAATCGGGCCGTATTTCAATCTTCAGGCCGGCGCGCGGCAGGATTTCCGCGCCGATGCTCCGCGCACCTATGCAACGATCGGCATCGAAGGGCTGGCGCCTTATTGGTTCGAGGTCGATGCCGCTGCTTTCCTGTCGACCAAGGGCGAGCTGACTGCCCGTGTCGGCGCTTATTACGATCAACGCGTGACGCAGCGGCTGATCCTCCAGCCGCGCGTGGAGTTCAATCTCGCGGCGCAGGACGTGCGCGCCGCCGCGATCGGATCAGGGCTGAGTGAAGCGGAACTGGGCTTGCGGCTGCGTTACGAGATAGCGCGTGAATTCGCGCCGTATGTCGGTGTGTCATGGCAGCGCCGCATCGGACGCACCGCCGATTTCGCGCGCGCGCGCGCGGAGGATGTCGGCGGTGCCGCGCTGGTGCTCGGCGTTCGAACCTGGTTCTGACGAACGGCGGCGTCAGGCCGGTGCGGCCTGACGCCAGCCCTCACACGTCGAGGTTGGCGACCGAGAGCGCATTCTCCTGAATGAACTCGCGGCGTGGCTCCACCACGTCGCCCATCAAGCGGGTGAAGATCTCGTCGGCCACGTCGGCCTGGTCGATCGCCACCTTGAGCATCGAACGATTCGACGGATCAAGCGTGGTTTCCCACAATTGCTCGGGGTTCATCTCGCCCAGCCCCTTGTACCGCTGGATCGACAGGCCCTTGCGGCCGGCCGCCAGAATCGCGTCGAGCAATTGCGAGGGCCGCGCGACAAGGCTTTCGCCCTTGCCGATCGTTGCGGCCTGATCGCCCTCATCCTCGTCATCCGCGATCTCTTCGGTCGGCGTAGCGCCCTTGAGCGGCACGAGCTTGCCAGCGGCGGCGAAGGTTTCCGCCTGTTCGGCAGCGAGCGTGTGGAGCTTGCGCGCCTCCGCCGAGCCGAGGAAGGCCGCCTCGATGATGTGGTGGTCGGTCACGCCGCGCCACAGCCGCTCGAAATGGATGCTGCCCTCGTCGGTCAGTCGCGCGGTCCAGCGCGCTTCGCGATCGCCGGCGTCAAGTCGCCGCGTCACTTCCGCGACGGCTACCTCGCGCCGCGCGCGATCGATATCGGGATTGAGCGCGCCGCCGAGCGCCAGCGCCTCGATGATTACCGGATCGTAGCGGCGCGGGGCATAGCGCATCAACGTGCGCATCCGCCGTGCGTGATCGACGAGCGCGGCAAGATCCTGCCCCGATCGCGAGCCGCCCACCGTCTCCAGCACCAGTGCCGAAACGCCGGCGTCGACGAGATAATCGTCGAGCGCCTTTTCGTCCTTGAGGTAAACCTCGGATCGGCCGCGCGTCGCCTTATACAGTGGCGGCTGGGCGATATAGAGGTGCCCGCGCTCGATCAGCTCCGGCATCTGCCGATAGAAGAAGGTGAGCAGGAGGGTGCGGATATGCGCGCCGTCCACGTCTGCGTCGGTCATGATGACGATCTTGTGGTAGCGCAATTTGTCGGCGTTGAACTCGTCGCGGCCGATGCTGGTGCCCATCGCCTGGATCAGCGTGCCGATTTCGCGGCTGCCGAGCATCCGGTCGAACCGTGCGCGCTCGACGTTCAGGATCTTGCCGCGCAAGGGCAGGATCGCCTGAAAGTGCCGATCGCGTCCCTGTTTGGCGGAGCCACCGGCCGAATCGCCCTCGACGATGAACAGCTCGGACTTGGCCGGATCTTTTTCCTGACAGTCCGCGAGCTTGCCCGGCAGGCTGGCGATGCCCATCACCGATTTGCGGCTGGCCTCACGCGCCTTGCGCGCGGCTTCGCGCGCCGCCGCGGCGTCGATGATCTTCTGGATGATCGTGCGGGCATGCGCCGGATTTTCCTCCAGCCATTCCGCCATCTTGTCCGCCATCAGGCTTTCGAGCGGCTGGCGCACCTCGGAACTGACGAGCTTGTCCTTGGTCTGCGACGAAAACTTGGGATCAGGCAGCTTGACCGAAACAATCGCGGTCAGCCCCTCGCGCATATCGTCGCCCTGCAGGCTCACCTTCTCCTTCTTCAGGATGCCGGATTTGTCGGCATAGGCGTTAAGCGTGCGGGTCAGCGCGGAGCGGAACGCGGCGAGATGGGTGCCGCCGTCGCGTTGCGGAATGTTATTGGTGAAGCACAGGACATTTTCGTAATAACTGTCGTTCCACTCGAGCGCGACCTCGATCCCGACATCGTCACGATCGCCGGTGATCGCGATCGGTTCGGGGATCAGCGGTTGCTTGGCGCGATCGAGCCATTTCACGAACGCGGCGATTCCGCCCTCGTAATAAAGTTCGACTGTCTTGGTCTCTTCGTGCCGCGCGTCGGTCAGGAACAGCCGCACGCCAGAGTTGAGGAACGCCAGTTCGCGATAGCGATGCTCCAGCTTGTCGAAATCGAATTCGGTACGATCTTGAACGTCGCGGGCGAGGGCAGGAAGGTGACGCGCGTCCCTCTTCTTCCCCTCGGCCTTGGGCCGACCACCTTGAGCGGGGCCACGGCATCGCCGTGGGCGAAGCGCATGTAATGCTCCTCGCCGTCACGCCAGATGGTGAGATCAAGCCATTCGGACAAGCGCGTTGACCACGCTGACGCCGACGCCATGCAGGCCGCCTGACACCTTATAGGCATTGTCGTCCGACGTATTCTCGAACTTACCGCCCGGCGTGGAGCTGGGTCATGATGACCTCCGCCGCCGAGACGCCTTCCTCCGGGTGGATGCCCGTCGGAATGCCGCGGCCGTTATCGGTGACCGAGACGGAGCCATCCGCGTTGAGCGGATATCGACCCGATCGCAATGACCCGGCCAGCGCCTCGTCGATCGCATTGTCGGAAACCTCGAACACCATATGGTGCAGGCCCGATCCGTCGTCGGTATCGCCGATATACATGCCGGGGCGCTTGCGTACCGCGTCCAGGCCCTTCAGCACCTTGATCGAAGAAGCACCGTATTCCGAATTCTGAGGATCTGCCATGCCGATCATATAGGCATGGCGACGGTGCAACGGAAGCAAAATGGCTCGGCGCGGCCGGTGCCGGCATTCCGCGGTTATGCGGCCAGCTGACAGCAGCGTACGATATATCGCAGGCACTGTGTCGGGTTGAGACAAGTTGCGCGATTTTCGCGTCGATCCGGGTACTTGGCAGCGTTAATTGCTAGTTTACCTTCTGATCCGGGTGCCCTATTTGACCTCCCGATTGTCGCCGCATGGCCGATTATGTGGATCGGGTGGCGCGACCTGAAGATCAAAGGGGTATGTGATCATGCGTAACCTTCTTGTCGCGGCCGCGGTCGCCGCGCTGCTTCCGGCTACTGCCAACGCCGCTGCGTTCATCAACGGCAGCTTCGAAAGTGGTGTGCCGGCAGGTAGCTACACTACCGTCAACGGTGGCGATTCGACCTCTATCACGGGCTGGACGGTGACCGGCGGAAGCGTCGATTATATCGGCAGCTATTGGGCGGCGCAGAACGGCGAGCGCAGCATCGATCTGAACGGCAACTCGCAGGGTGGGATCGAGCAGACGTTCGATACCGTCGCCGGCGGCAAGTACAGCGTCAGCTTCTGGCTGGCGGGCAACCCCGATGGCGATCCGACCACCAAGTCGGTGCTGGTTGGCGCAAACGACAATTCTTCCAGCCTCTACACGTTCGATTCCGCCGGGTTCGACAAGTCGAACATGGGCTGGGCGAATTATACCTATAATTTCGTCGCGACGGGCACGTCGACGACCCTGTCCTTCGCGTCGCAGGATGCGGGGCCTTACGGCGCGGCGCTCGACAATGTCGCGTTGACCTTCGCCGGTGTGCCGGAGCCTGCGACCTGGGGTCTGATGATCCTCGGCTTCGGCGCGGTGGGCGGGGCGATGCGCCGCCGCAACACGGCGCGTGCTGCACTCGCCTGATCCGATCCAGAAATAGGCGAGTCTATGACGCCGTCGTCGGTGCAACACCGGCGGCGGCGTTGTCGTATCCGGTCTGGTCGCGCCGCGCGGCCGAGGGTGCGCGACGATCGCCAAGCGTCAGGAACAGCAATGCCGCCAGTGCCAGCGCGCCGGCTGCGATTGCCAGCGAGATCGCGTAATCGCCGGTCGAATCGTGAATCCGGCCGAACATCATGACGCCGGCCGCCGTGCCGAACAGCGCGAGCGTCAGCAGCGCGCCATAGGTCTCACCATAAGCGCGAAGGCCGAATAGACGCGCGGTGAGATAGGGCAGAAGATCATTTTCCGCCCCGTGCATCAGCAGCGCGAAAAACACGACGGCGATCATCGCGACCGCGCCGGGCAGCGGCATCAACAGTGCCGCGAACGCCATGGCGGAAACACCCGCAAACGCGGCCGCCGTGCGTTGTGCGGGAAAGCGATCGACCAGCAACCCCATCGCCAGTCGCCCGACGATCTGCGCGGCGGCGAAGCTGGTGACGAGCAGCGCCGCATGCTCCAGGCTGAGCCCGCGATCGATGCCGAACGGCACCAACTGGGTAACCAGCCCGACGCTGGCGATATTGATCAGCGCCGCCGCGGCACCCAGCCGCCAGAAGCGCGAATCGCGCCGCGCCTCACGCCCGCTCATGCCGGCGAGAAACGTCTCGGGCGCCAGATCCTCGGTCACACCGGCATGATGCACCGGCGCGACCACTGCGCCGCTCATTAGCAACAGAACCAGCGGCAAGCCGATCAGCGCCGCCAGCCCCGCCAGCGTCAAAAAGCCCGCGCGCCAGCCGTGATCGGCGATGATCCCGGCGATCACCGGCGAGAGCAGCAGCGTCGACAACGACAGCCCGGATGTCGCGATGCCCAGCGCGATGCCGCGATGGCGCACGAAACGCGGCGCGATGATCCGGCCATAGACCACCGCGCTCGTTCCGCCGACGCTCAGCGCCGAGCAGAAGATTAGCAATTGATAGGTCCATATCGCGCCGCTCGTCACGGTGAAGGCGGCAAGCGCCCCCGCCAGCAGCAACGTGCCTGCCACGATCACCGGCCGCGCGCCGAACCGATCGGCGAGCCGCCCGATGAGCGGCACGAACAGCGCACCGATCAGCCCGATCCCGGCGGCTGTCGCCATATCGCCGCGTGTCCAGCCGAAGGTGGCGCTCAGGCCGGGAACGAACAAGCTCGACAGATTTTGCACCAGACCCGGGCCGAAGCCGATGCCGATCATCGCCGCGGCGACAATCCGCCAACCGCCACGCCACTCGCCGCGGTGTTCCGCGTCGGCTACTCGTTCCTGCTCCATGCGCGCAGCGTAGCGGCGTGATCGCGCGGGTAAACCCCTTGATGTGCGAACTTATCCGCACGCGTGAACGGCGAAGGCGTCAGCCGAGCGTGACCCGGAATGCATGCGCGTCGATGTCCGCAAACAGTGCCGGCTCCGTCCCGGTCACCCAAACCTGCCCGCGCCCTGACAACCGGGCGAACAGCGCGGCGCGGCGCGTTGGATCGAGATGCGCCGCCACTTCGTCGAGGAGCAATATCGGCGGGGCCCCGGTGCGCGCCGCGACCAGCTCGGCATGGGCGAGGACGATGCCGAGCATCAACGCCTTTTGCTCGCCGGTGGAGGCGAGCGCGGCCGCGCGGTCCTTTTCCAGATGCCGCACCAGCAGGTCGACGCGATGCGGCCCCACCAATGTGCGGCCGGCAGCAATATCGCGGGCGCGGCCGGAGCGGAGTTGCTCGGCGAGCGTGGCCGCATCGCCGCTCCACCCGTCCAGCGCCAGCGCCGCGCGGGGGAAGTCGCCGGCGGGTTGCTCCGTCAGTCGTTCGGCGAGTGCAGCGACGGTCTCGCGTCGCACCGCGTCGATCGCCGCGCCATGCTCCGCCATCCGCCGTTCCAGCGCGGCGAGCCAATCGGCGTCGGGGCGTTCCTCGGCCAGTAACCGATTGCGACTGCGCATCGCGGCGTCATAACGCGCGGCATGGGTGGCGTGACCGGGGAACAGCGCCAGCGCAAGCCGATCGAGAAACTGGCGGCGCCCCGATGCGGGCTCCGCGAACAGCCGATCCATCGCCGGTGTGAGCCACAAGATCGAGAGCCGCTCGGCAAGCGCATTTGCGGTGGCGGCCGCGCCGTTGATGCGCACGACGCGACGTTCGGGCGCGGCGGGGAGCGTGCCGGTGGCGATTTCGGTCGTGTCGGCCAGCGTCGCGGCGACACCAAAGCCGCCCGCGCCGCCGGTTCGCGCGATCTCGCCCAGCGCGGCGCGGCGGAGCCCCCGGCCGGGGGCGAGCAGCGATACCGCCTCCAGCACATTGGTTTTGCCCGCGCCGTTCGGCCCGGTCAGCACGACGAAACCGCGCGCCGGCGCGAGCGTCAGCGCGTCATGATTGCGGAAGTCGGTGAGAACCAGCCGGTCGAGCATCGCACCTGCCATAGGGGCTCAAGGCGGCGCTGGCGACACCATGCGGATTGCCCGCGAGGCGGGGGTTATTTTTGATGGAGGGCGGTGCGCCACGCAACTATTGGCGCACCGTAGCCCCCCTCCATCCTCTCTCCCGAGGGAGCGGGAGTCAGGTGTCGATCAGGCGGCTAGGCGTTGCGGCTCTGCCTCGACAGTGGCGGTCTTTTCGCGCCGGTCGCTGAGATAGGAGGCCATTTCCGGCCCCAACTCGCGTTGCGCTTTCAGATAGGCGGTTGGCACACGAATCCCCAGCCGCTCGCGCGCGGCATCGATCGGCTCGTGCAGCAGGGTCATATAATCCTCGCCCGAAATCCATTTCGCGGCGCGGCCGTTGCGATAGCCTTCCCACACCGCCTTGGAGAACAGCGTGCCCTTGGTCACGCGCAGGCTCTTGAGCGAGGCGGCGGCGCCGATGAACGCCCAGCCGAGCCCGCCGACCTGTGCATAGCTGAACGCGACGAGCGCGGCTTCGCCCAGACTCTCATCGGCCTTATAGCCGGTCAGGACGTGCCAGATGTCATGCGTGTCGCGCACGCGCCGGCCAAACCACGCATAAGGGTGGGGCATGTCTTCGTTGTTCAGCCCCTCGCGGCTCACATCGGCGAGGCCATCGGCCGAATAGCCGGTGCTTTCGAGGAAATCGCGATAGGCTGCGCCGATGGTGCCCGGCGCGAACTGACTGGCGAAACCCGGTTGCGAGAAAACCTGCGCCAGCTCGACCTGATCATAAGCGATCCGGCCGCCCTGTTCCGTGGCGATGAGCCGCGCATAACCGGTTTCGGTCGCCCCGACGTTTAGCGAGCGCATGATGCGGAACACCTGAACCGTATCGTCGCCGTTCGCGAGCAACTTGCGGATCGCGTTGAACGCAGTGCGCCAATCGCGACGCCCCGTCGTGCCGGGCAGGGGAGGAAGGGTGGCGGCCATCGAATCGCTCCTTACTGACAGGCATGTCAATAAGCGTTGCTCACAACGCTGTCAATAACGCCGATAGACTTACATCTGCTCAACGATCGTGTCGGCCTCATCCTCGATCACGCGCTGGCCGCGCGCCAGCGTGACGGTGGTGGCGAGATCCCACATCACGTTGCCAAGCGTGCGCATGATATCGGGGATCGTCTCCACCGCGACGAGCAGCCCGAGCGGCGCGACCGGCGCGCCAAGCGTCGCGCAGACCGGGGAAATCGCGCCGACAAAGCTTACCGTTCCGGGCAGGCTGACCGATCCGAGCGACGTGAGCATCGCCACCAACGTGCCGGCCGCGAGCGTGGCTGGATGGAGCGGCACGCCGAACCAGGTCGCGACATAGATCGCCACCGCGAAGTTCATCGCCGGCCCGGTCGCACGCAGGATCGCGACGGCAAGCGGCAGCGTGACGCCGGCGGTCGCCACCGGCACGCCCATCGCGCGCGAACTCGCCAGCATCGCCGGCAGCGAGGCTAGCGAGGATTGCGTCGAGATCGCCACCGCCTGCGTCGACAATCCGGCGCGGATATAATGGGCAAGGCCGACCCGCCCGCCGATAACCGCGAGCGGATAGGCAAGCAGCGACACCACAAGCCCCACCGACGAGACGGTGAGGATATAATGGACCAGAGCATGGAATGCCCCGCTCCCCGCCTTTGCTCCGACCACCAGCGCCAGCGCGAACACGCCGAGCGGGCCGATCCACAGCACCCAGCCGATCACCACCAGCATCGTATCGCGGATCGCGGAGAAGAAGCGCGTGAGCAGATCGCGCAACTTCGCGTCGATCCGCATCAGCGCAAACGCGAAGATCAGGGCGAAGACGATCATCGACAGAAAATTGCTGTCTGCGGATGCCTTCAGCGCGTTGGCCGGGATGATGCCGGCAAGAAAATCGCCGACCGGGGGCACGGGCGGCACCGTCTCGGCGCCCGCCAGCGCACGGCGCAGCGCTGCGGCGGATTCGACCGGCAGCGGCACGAGATTGAGGAACAACGGCGTCAGGAACGCGGCCGCGACCGCCGACAGCGCCATGATGATCAGGTAAAGCCCGACCGCGCGACCCGCGAGCCGCCCGGCCTGCGCCGCCTCCGCAGTGGCGGCGATCCCGGTGACGAGCAGCGAGAAAACCAGAGGCACGATCGTCATTTGCAGCCCATTGAGCCACGCATGCCCGATTGGCCCGGCGACAGACGCCACCGGATCGACCGCTTGCGGCGCGAGGCCGGCGATGGTGATACCGCTTATGATACCGGCGATCAGCGCCAGCAGGATACGTGTGGATGGCGACATGCGGTTCCTTTGGCTCGCCCTTTCGATTGCGCGACGCTATCAGCCGATTGCAGCGCGCGGATAGAGGAAGCGGACGCAGGCGATGGCAAGAAAATATTTCGGCACCGATGGAATTCGCGGCCTCACCAATATGTCGCCGATGACGGCGGCGATGGCGATGAAGGTCGGCATGGCGGCCGGCACCTATTTCCAGCGCGGCGATCATCGCCATCGCGTGCTGATCGGCAAGGATACGCGTTTATCCGGCTATATGCTTGAATCCGCGCTGGTCGCCGGGTTCACCAGCGTCGGCATGGATGTGGTGATGACCGGGCCGATGCCCACCCCGGCGGTGGCCATGCTCACCCAGTCGATGCGCGCCGATCTGGGGGTGATGATCTCCGCCAGCCACAATCCTTTCGCGGACAATGGCATCAAATTGTTCGGCCCGGATGGTTACAAGCTGTCCGACGAAGCCGAAATGGAGATCGAGGCGCTGATCGACGGCGTGGATAGCGGCGCGGTCTCGCTCGCGCCGGCCGCGCAGATCGGCCGCGCGCGGCGGATCGACGACGCGCAGGGGCGCTATATCCACTTCGCCAAATCCACCTTCCCCGACGATCTCCGGCTCGACGGGATGAAGGTGGTCATCGATTGTGCCAATGGCGCCGCCTATCAGGTCGCCCCCGCTGCATTGTGGGAGTTAGGCGCGGAGGTCGTCGCGATCGGGGTCGCCCCCAACGGCCGCAACATCAATGATGGCGTCGGCTCGACAGCGCCGCAGACACTGTCCGAAACCGTCGTGGCGAGCGGCGCGGCGATCGGCATCGCGCTCGATGGCGATGCCGACCGGCTGATCGTGGTCGACGAGACGGGCGCCGTGGTCGATGGCGATCAACTGATGGCGATCATCGCCACCGCCTACGCGCGGCGCGGGCAACTCGCGGGGGGCGGGCTGGTCGCGACGATCATGTCGAACCTCGGGCTGGAACGCCATCTCGCCGCGCAGGGGCTGGGGTTGGTGCGCACCGGGGTCGGCGATCGTTACGTGCTCGAGGCGATGCGCGCGCGCGGCTATAATGTCGGCGGCGAGCAATCCGGGCACATCATCCTGTCTGACTACGGCACGACAGGCGACGGGCTGGTGGCCGCGTTGCAGATCCTCGCCGAGGTGCGCCGCGCCGGTGCGCCGGCGAGCGAGGTGCTCCATCGCTTCGATCCGCTGCCGCAATTGCTCAAGAACGTGCGCTTCGAACGTGGGGCAAAGCCGCTGGACGCAGCCTCGGTGAAACAGGCGATCGCGGCGGCGGAGGCGGAGCTTGATGGTCGCGGACGTCTCGTGATCCGCGCGTCGGGCACCGAGCCGGTGATCCGCGTGATGGCCGAAGGCGACGATCGCGCGCACGTCGAGGCGGTGGTGGATCGCGTGTGCGCGGCGGTGAAGGCGGCGGTTTGACTGCGCGCCGAGGGGCTCGTTTCCGCATGATCGGGCATGTGCCCGCCGCGCAGCGCTGGATGATCCTGATCCTCGCGATCGCGGTCGGGCTGGCGAATGTCGCCCAGCCGTTCCCGGAGATTGCGCCGCTGCAGCATGTACCGACAGTAGCGCTCATCTTGTTCTCGCCGTTTCTGCTGACGCGTTTCCCGCTGTCGAACGGATCGGTGCTGTTGCTGACGGCGTTTTTCCTGCTGCACACGCTGGCCGGGCGCTACACCTACTCAAACGTGCCCTATGACGATTGGGCGAGGTCGCTGGTCGGCCACGACATATCCAGCTTCTTCGGGGGGACGCGCAACGATTTCGACCGGCTGGTCCATTTGAGCTTCGGGATGCTCTGGATGAAGCCGTTTGCCGAGGCGATGTGCCGCTACGCCGGCCTCGGCAAGAAAGCCGCGATCTGGATGGCATTCCTGTTCGTCGGGGCGGTCAGCGCCGCATATGAGGTGTTCGAATGGCTGCTGACCATCGTTGTCGCCCCCGATCTGGCCAATGACTATAACGGCCAGCAAGGCGATCCGTGGGATGCCCAGAAGGATATGGCGATCGCGATGCTTGGCGCGGCGATTTCCGCCGGCTGGCTGTGGCGCACGTCGGCTCGATCGAGCCGGTAAAGGGTGAGAGCCCGCCCGCTCGACCACGCATCAGCTTTTGTACGAGCCTGCCACATTACCTAATCGTGGCGCCTCCCTTCATAACGTGCGCCACTTTCTCCAGCGCGCGCACGTCGGCGAGCGGATCGCCCGCCACCGCCACCATGTCCGCATAATGACCCGGCGATAGCGCCCCCACGTCCGCGCTCTTGCCGAGCAGCGCCGCCGACACGATCGTCGCGGACTGGATCGCCTGCATCGGCGTCATGCCATAGCGCACCATATAGGCGAATTGCCGCGCATTCAGGCCATGGGGATAGACGCCCGCATCGGTGCCGAACGACAATTTCACCCCGAGCTTCACCGCCTTGGCGAAGCCCTGACGCTGGGCTTCGGTCGTCTCGCGATTCTTGCGCAGATATTCCGCCGGCCACCCGTTCTTCGTGCCCTCCGCGTCGATCCAGTCGCCGTCGAAGATATCCATATCGAGCCATACGCCGGCATCGCGCGCCAGCTTCAGGCCTTCGTCATCGATCAGGCTGGCGTGTTCTATCGAGCGCGCGCCGGCGCGGATCGCGGCTTTCACGCCCTCCGCGCCATGGGCGTGCGCGATGCAATAGCTGCCGCGCCGTTTCGCCGCGTCGCAGGCGGCCTTCATTTCTTCCGGCGTCAGTTCGAGCGCGCCCGGGGTCGAGCCGACCGCAAGCACCGCGCCGGTCGCGATCATCTTGATAAAATCGGCACCGCGCCCGAGCAGCAGATCGGTCGCGTTGCGCGCATCATCGGCGGAGCGGACATAGCCGAGCCGCATGTCCGCCGGCACGTCCACGTCGGGCGATGCGCCCGTCACCGCGCCGCCGCCATTGGGGATGGTGATATAGGCGCCGGCCACGACCATGCGCGGGCCGATCACGTCCCCCGCGTCGATCGCATCGCGCAGCGCGACGTCGGACAGGCCGCGAAAGGTGCCGACATCGCGGATCGTGGTGAACCCGGCCTCCAGCGTTTCGCGCGCGCGGCGCGCGCCTTTCAGGATCGTCGCGGCGGCGGAATGGTGCAGCGCCTCCGCCGGGTCGCTGCTGTCGGCATAGCCGTCGGCAACATGGGTGTGGCAATCGATCAGCCCCGGGAGAACGGTCAGCGTCGACCAGTCGATTACCGTCGCCCCGGCCGGCGGCGGCGACCAGCGCCCGACCGCCACGACGCGTCCGTCCGTAATATCGATCCGCTGATCCTCCAGCACCTTGCCGTGCTCGGTGTCGATCAGCCTCCCGGCGTGGACATAGCTCGTCTCGGCCTGCGCCGCGCAGGCCAGCGCCCCGGCCGCGACCGTCGCCAGCCCGATTGTGACCCACCGCATCCCCATCTCCCCTTTTTCCTGACCGGCGTGGCGCCGCTTCCACCCACGTCTATCCGGCACTATGACGCCTTCATGCTAGAGATGCGCCCCGATTGCGAACGCTGCGGCGTCGATTTGCCGGCGGATGAGGGCGGCGCCTTCATCTGCTCGTTCGAATGCACCTTCTGCGCGGACTGCGCGGACCGGCTCGACGAACATTGCCCGAATTGCGGCGGCGAGCTGCTCGATCGCCCGGCGCGGGTTGATGAGGCGCTGAAGAAGTACCCGGCCTCGACCAAGCGCTATTTCAAGGGTTGAACGGACGATGACGCCGCGCGTTCTGATCGTCGCCGGTTCCGATTCGGGCGGCGGTGCCGGCATTCAGGCGGATATCCGCGCCGTGACGATGCTCGGTGGCCATCCGATGACCGCGCTCACCGCGCTCACCGCGCAAAATACGCTTGGGGTGGCGGCGGTCCATGCGGTGCCACCGGCGTTCGTTGTGCAACAGATGGCGTGCGTTGCCGGGGATATCGGCGTGGACGCCGTGAAGATCGGAATGATCGGCG
Organism: Candidatus Sphingomonas colombiensis; assembly: GCA_029202845.1. Classification (NCBI taxonomy): domain Bacteria; kingdom Pseudomonadati; phylum Pseudomonadota; class Alphaproteobacteria; order Sphingomonadales; family Sphingomonadaceae; genus Sphingomonas; species Candidatus Sphingomonas colombiensis. Next base: position 1,678,751 of record CP119315.1, read on the forward strand.
GCAGCGAGACGGTAAACGCGGTCGCCGATGAATTGGCGTCGGGGCGCTATGGCGTGCCGATTGTGTTCGATCCCGTGATGGTGGCGACGAGTGGCTCGGTGCTCGCCGACGAGCGGACGATCGCGGGGATGGCGCGGCTTTCGCGGCTCGCAACGGTGATTACGCCCAACCTGCCGGAACTGGCGGCGCTGACCGGAGGCGATGTCTCGTCACCCGATAAAGCGGCGGCGGCGGCGCTCGATTATGCGCGGGAGACCGGCGCGTCCGTGCTGGTGAAAGGCGGCCATGCCGAGGGTGACACGATCGTCGATCGGCTGGTCGGTCGCGACGGCGAGATCGCGTGCTGGTCCGCGCCGCGCATCGATACCCGGCATAGCCATGGCACCGGATGCACGCTCGCCAGCGCGATCGCGGAGGGGCTGGGGCGGCGCATGACGCTCCCCGCCGCGATCGCGCGCGCGCGGCTGTTCGTCCGTATCGCGCTGCTGGAAGCGCCGGGGTTTGGCGCGGGGCACGGGCCGATGGGGCACCAGCGGGTGCGGCTCGATACCGATCTTGGGGGCGCAACGCTTAACCAGATCACGCTGCCGGCCACCGATCATGCCGCTAGCTTCGCCTTCTATCGGGCGCTCGGGCTGACGCCGATCGTCGATAGCGATGGCCGTTATGCCAGGTTCGAGAGTGCGGGGGGGACGACCTTGTCAATCGAAGCGGCGGACGAGATTGATCGCCGCCCTATCGTTTTCCTTGAGATCGCGGATCTTGATGCGGCCATTGCGGCAGCCCGTGTGCACGGCATCGCGGTGGACGAGCCGATCGACCAGTCATGGGGCTGGCGCGAGGCGAGGCTTTCCGATCCCGCCGGCAATGCGCTGTGCCTCTATGCCGCCGGCGAGAACCGCCGTTTTCCGCCGTGGCGCCTGACATGCCCGGATTGAAGCATGAGCGCCTGTGCCTGCCCCCGGTCGCGGGGGTGGACGAGGCGGGGCGCGGGCCGCTCGCCGGGCCGGTGGTCGCGGCGGCCGTCATCCTCCCGGCGAAGGGTGTGCCGCGCGGGATCGATGATTCGAAGAAACTTTCCGCCACCGCTCGCGCGGCGCTGTTCGCGCGGATCAGCGATTGCGCGATCGTCGGCGTGGGCGTGGTCGAAGCGGCGGAGATCGATACGCTCAACATCTTGTGGGCGACGATGAAGGCGATGACGCTCGCGGTGGACGAAGTGGCCGCGCAGCTCGGCCATGCGCCCGGCCACGTGCTGGTCGACGGCAATCGCCTGCCGCGCTGGGATTATGCCGCCACCGCATTGGTCGGCGGGGATGCGCTGTCGCTGTCGATCGGTGCGGCCTCGATCATCGCCAAGCACACCCGTGACGCGATCATGATCCGGCATCACGAAACCTGGCCGCACTATGGTTGGGCCTCGAACAAGGGCTATGGCAGTGCGGCGCATCTGAGCGCTTTGCGCGAACACGGCCCGACGCCACTCCACCGGCGCAGCTTCGCCCCCGTCGCGCAGGCGGCGCTGGCGTTTTAGTTTTGCGCGGCCCCTCGCCGCGCCGGAAAACGTGAATCACTCACTGGCGGCATTGATTCGGGATGGCCGCCGAATCACGCAACGGTCGTCGGATCCTCATCCGCGGAGTCATTCGGCGGCAATTCGATAATTTTTCGTCGTCCCGTGCCGCATTGAGTCTTTCGCGTCACACCGCGAGATGTTGAGTCAAGCGAGTCGGGCGAGACTCTACATCTGCCCGTGGTCTCGAAATGTTCCGAAGCGTTAACGAATCGGAAACGAATTGCGTTAACCATTGAACGCTTGACGGATTCCATCTCCTTCGCGCTTTTGGCGTTTCACTAAGGGGGTACGCATGGGGGTTATCGAGAAGGTTGCGGCGAAGCGTGAGCGCGCCGAGGAAGCGGTTCTGCCGCTCGACCAGATCCTCATGGGGGATTGCATCGCGACGATGAAGGCGCTGCCGGCAAAGTCGGTGGACATGATCTTTGCCGATCCGCCCTACAATCTTCAGCTCGGTGGCGAGCTGTTCCGGCCCGACGGCAGCCATGTCGATGCGGTGACCGACGAATGGGACAAGTTCGATACTTTCGCCGCCTATGACGCGTTCACCCGCGCGTGGCTGGCGGAGGCGCACCGCATCCTGAAGGACAACGGCACGATCTGGGTGATCGGCAGCTATCACAACATCTTCCGCGTCGGTACGGCGGTGCAGGATCTGGGCTATTGGATCCTCAACGACATCATTTGGCGCAAGGCCAATCCGATGCCGAATTTCCGCGGCACGCGCTTCACCAATGCGCATGAGACTTTGATCTGGGCATCAAAGGGCGAGAAGGCGAAATATACCTTCAACTATCGCAGCATGAAGACGCTCAACGATGAGCTTCAGATGCGGTCGGATTGGGAATTCCCGATCTGCGGCGGCGGTGAGCGGCTGAAGAAGGACGGGCAGAAGGTCCATCCGACGCAGAAGCCGGAGGCGTTGCTCTATCGCCTGCTGCTCGCCTGCACCAAGCCGGGCGATGTGGTGCTCGATCCGTTCTTCGGCACCGGCACCACCGGCGCGGTGGCGAAGCGCCTTGGGCGCCGCTGGATCGGGATCGAGCGCGAGCCGGGCTATTGCGCGGCGGCGATCGAGCGCATCACCGATGCGCTGCCGCTCGACGAATCCGCATTGGCGACGATGCAGTCGCCGCGCCAGCAGGCCAAGGTGGCGTTCGGGGTGCTCGTCGAGAATGCGATGCTCCCGGCGGGCAGCATCGTCACCGACGCCAAGCGTCGCTTCCGCGCGTCGGTGCGCGCCGACGGCAGCCTGGCGAGCGATTGCGGCGCGATCGGCTCGATCCACAAGCTCGGCGCGATTTTGCAGAATGCGCCGGCGTGCAATGGCTGGACCTTCTGGCATTATGAGGCGGAAGGGGTGCTCAAGCCGATTGACGCATTGCGCCAGACCTATCTGCTCGCGACACAGGTATAAGGCCAATATCGGGCGTCATGTCGGCGACCAGTTCGGGGTGACGTGAATTGAGCAGCCTCCAGATTCGCCCGATCCATTTCGTCGGCACGCCAGTGGGCCTGCCGGAGGGCAGCGTCGCGCGGCTCGCCGGGGGCATGATGTGGTTCGGCGCGTATGAGGTGCGCGACGGCGCGGCGCGCTATGTCGTGCCGGTCACCGATATCGCGGCGTTTGGCGAACGCGCAACATTGCTCCACGAACGCATCACCACGCCTCGTCCCGCGCTGGCGCTCGGCGAGCGGGTGTTGCGGTTCGATCAGCCGCTCGTCGCCGGCATCCTCAACGTTACGACTGACAGCTTCTCCGATGGCGGCGCGCATGTCGACGATGTGGCGGGCGCGACGGCGGCCGGCGTCGATATGCTCGCGGCCGGCGCGGCGCTGATCGATCTTGGTGGTGAATCGACCCGCCCCGGCGCGCCGCTGGTGTGGGAGGGCGACGAGGCGAAGCGCGTCACCCCCGTGGCGGAGCGGCTCGCGGCGGCCGGCGCGCTGGTTTCGGTCGACACGCGCAAGGCGGTCGTGATGGAGGCGGCGCTCGCCGCCGGCGCGCGGATCGTCAACGACGTGTCGGCCCTGTTGTGGGACGAACGCTCCGCCGCCGTGGTGGCGCGCGCGGGTTGCCCGGTGATCCTGATGCATTCGCCAGATCCCAAGACGGGGCCGCACGGCGGCAGCGGTTACGGCGATGTGGTGGGCGAGGTGTTCGATTGGCTGGAGGCGCGGGTCGATGCGGCGGTCGATGCCGGCGTCGATCGCGCGCGGATCATGGTCGATCCCGGGATCGGCTTCGGCAAATCGCTCGCGGACAATCTGGCGCTGATCAACAATCTTGCGCTGTTCCACGGGCTCGGCTGCCCGATCATGTTGGGGGTGAGCCGCAAGCGGATGATCGGCGCGCTGTCGAACGAAGCGCCGGTGGGCGAGCGCCTCGGCGGCTCGATCGCGCTGGCGGTGAAGGGGGCGGACGCCGGGGTGCAGATTCTGCGCGTTCACGATGTCGCCGAAACGGTGCAGGCGTTGCGCGTCTGGCGCGGCTTGCGTGATCGGGCGCTCGTCGGTTGATGGCGCCATGCCGGTCGATCTGATCTGCCTCGATGCCGATGACACCCTGTGGCACAACATGCGCTTCTTCGCCGCCGCCGAGGAGGCGCTGGTGGCGATGCTCGCCCCTTTTGCCGAAGCCGGAATCGCGCGTGAGACGATGGCCGCGGTCGAGCTGCGCAACCTCGCGCTCTATGGCTATGGCGCCAAGAGCTTTACGTTATCGATGATCGAGGCGGCGCTCGAGTTGGGCGGCGACGTGCTCCCGTTATCCGCGGTGCGTGAGATTCTCGCCGCCGGGCGCACGTTGCTCGGCCACCCGGTTGAACTGTTTGACGGGATCGAGGAGACGCTGGCCGAACTCGCCGATCGCGGCCGGCTGGTGCTGGTGACCAAGGGGGATCTGCTGCACCAGGAGATGAAGCTTGCCGCCTCCGGGCTGGGCAGCCGCTTCTCAGCGATCGAGATCGTCAGCGACAAGACGTCGGAGACCTTCCGTCGCCTGTTCGAGCGACATGGCGCGCGGCCGGAACGGTGCGTGATGGCGGGCGATTCGATGCGTTCGGATGTGCTGCCCGCGCTCGCTGCCGGCGCATGGGCGGCATTCATCCCACAACCCGGCGGATGGGTGCATGAGGCGGCCGCGCCACCCGAAGACCGCGCGCGCTTCGCATCCCTTGTGACAGCGCCTGGCGGACTTGCCGGGCTGGATCGACCAATTGGCTTAGGGGCGCGAGGCGCTGTCACAAGGGATGCGAATAGGAGCCTGATACCCGTAGCAACGGGTAGGGCGAGTCCGGCTCTTGGCGATTCCCGCCGGGAGAGTGCCGGATATAAAGCGCGCGATTTTCGCCGCTACGCCGCGTTGTCGATGCCCAGTTCCACCAGCTTGCGATAGAGCGTCGAGCGGCCGATGCCGAGCCGGCGGGCCACTTCGGTCATGCGTCCGCGATAATGGCCGATCGCGAGCCGGATAACATCCGCCTCGATTTCCTCCAGCGGGCGCAGATGGCCGTCGGCGCTGAACAAGGTCACGCCGCCGGATGTCGCCATCCGCTGCGTGCTCGGCACGGCATCGCGCCGCGCGGCCAGTGCGGCAATCTGGGGAAAGTCGCCGCGTGTCAGCGCGTCGCCGTCACACAATACGGCGGCGCGAAACAGTGCGTTCTGGAGCTGGCGGACGTTGCCCGGCCAGTCATATTCGATCAGCAACGCGAGTGCGTCGTCGGTAATGCCGAGCTGGCGCAGCCCCGGCTGGCGGGCGATGCGCGCGAGCAGATGCCTGGCAAGCGCGGGAATATCGCCGGTGCGATCGCGCAACGGCGGGATCGTCACCTGCACCACGTTGAGCCGGTAATAGAGATCCTCGCGGAAGCGTCCGGCCTCCACCTCCTCGCTCAGTTTCTTGTTGGTCGCCGCGATCACGCGGACGTCGACCTCGCGGGCGTGGCGCGCGCCGATCGGCTGCAACTCGCTCGATTGCAGCACGCGCAGCAGCTTCACCTGCGCCTCGAGCGGCATCTCGCCGATCTCATCGAGGAAGATCGTGCCGCCATCGGCGTCGACGAATTTGCCGACCTTGCGCTCGAACGCCCCGGTAAAGGCCCCGCGCTCATGCCCGAACAACTCACTTTCGATGAGATTTGCCGGGATCGCGCCGCAATCCACGGTAATCATCGGCTTGCGTCCGCGCGGAGACGCCGCATGGATCGCGTCCGCCACGACTTCCTTGCCGACCCCGCTTTCGCCGTCGATCAGCACCGCCACCCGCGCACGCGCCGCCTTGGCGGCGATCGCCAGCGCGGCCCGGAAATCGGGGGCTGATCCGACGATTTCGTCGAAGCCCAGCAGCGCCGGAATCTTTTCGGTGAGCGGGCGGAGTTCGCCCGCCTCGGTTCCCGCGACGGCCGCTTCAAGCGCGGCGAGCAGCCGTTCGGGCGCGAGCGGCTTGACCAGAAAGTCGGTAGCGCCGGCGCGCATCGCGGCGACAGCGTGTGAAACCGATCCGTCGGAGGCGGTTACCAGCACTGGCAGCGCAGGACGGCGTGCGCGCAATTCCCCGATCAGCGCGCTCGCGATATCATCCGCGCCCCGGTGATCGAGCACGACCGCGTCGAGTTGCATCCCGTCCTGAGTGCCGAGGGTCGCGATCGCCATCTCGGCGTCGTCCGCGAACACGGTGCGCCACCCGCCACGCGCAGCGAGTGCTGCCACCAGCCGGCGCTGGCCCGGTTCATCATCTATCAGCATCAGCAACCGCTGCCCGTTGCGCGTCATTCTTTTTGTTCCATTCCGATACGGCGGGGACAGAATCGGCAAATAGGCCAGATGGGTAAAAGCCGGCTTAAGCACCCGTGATGAACGGCCTCCGGGCTTGAGGCCTGATCGAAGCGTCGATAAGGAGCGGGACGAATCAGGGGGAGCGGGAGGACGCAATGGCCGAAAAGTCCGAAATGAAGGCGCATGTGGCGACCTATCAAAGCGTCATGGGCCTGCTGAAATGGGGCTCGGTCGGCGTGGCGTTGATCGCCGCATTGGTCATCTGGCTGATCCACCGCTGATCTGTATGAAGATCGCCGTCCTTAAGGAAACCGTGGATGGCGAAAGGCGTGTTGCCGCTTCGCCCGAAACAGTCCGCAAATTCATCGCGCTCGGCGCGAATCTCGCCGTCGAACATGGCGCGGGGAGCGCCGCCGATATCGCCGATCAGGGCTATGCCGATGCCGGCGCGACGCTTGGCGATCGCGCCAGCGTTATCGCCGGCGCGGATATTCTGCTTGGTGTGCAGGGGCCCGATCCGGCGACGCTGGCCGGCGCGAAGCCGGGCGTGTGGCTCGTTGCCGGGCTCAACCCGTTTGGGGAGCGGGCGCGCGTCGATGCCTATGCCGCGGCCGGGATCGAGGCGCTGGCGATGGAATTCATGCCGCGCATCACGCGCGCGCAGTCGATGGATATCCTGTCGTCTCAATCGAATCTCTCCGGATACAAATCGGTGCTGGACGCGGCGGCGGAATATGGCCGCGCCTTTCCGATGATGATGACGGCGGCGGGGACGATCACCGCGGCGAAATGTTTCGTCATGGGCGTCGGCGTCGCCGGACTTCAGGCGATCGCCACCGCACGCCGGCTCGGCGCACAGGTTTCCGCGACCGACGTGCGTTCGGCGACCAAGGAGCAGATCCTGTCGCTCGGCGCCAAGCCGATCTTCGTGGAGAATGTCGCTGGCATCGAGGGCGAGGGTTCGGGCGGTTATGCCACCGAAATGAGCGAGGAATATCAGAAGGCGCAGGCCGAGCTGGTATCGTCGCACATCGCCAAGCAGGATATCGTCATCACCACCGCGCTGATCCCCGGTCGCGCGGCGCCCCGCCTGATCAGCGATGCGCAGATCGCGACGATGAAGCCCGGCAGCGTGATCGTCGATCTCGCGGTTGAACAGGGCGGCAATGTCGAAGGTTCGGTCGCCGGTCAGGTGGTCGAGCGGCATGGCGTGAAGATCGTTGGACATCGCAACGTGCCGTCGCGGCTCGCGGCGGATGCGTCGGCGCTGTTCTCGCGCAACCTTTATAATTTCCTGTCCGCCTTCTGGGACAAGGAACAGGGCGGCCCGGTGCTCGACGAGGAAATCGGCGATGCGGTGCGGCTGACGAAGGATGGCAAGGTCGTCAACGCGAGGCTGCTCGGATGATCGCTGCGTGGCTGCTGCTGCTCGCGGTGGGTACGTCGCAGCCGGCGGAGCGCCGGCCGGTCGACGTCCGCGCGACCGGCGATGACGCGCTGACGCAGAAATTGTCCGATGCATTGATCGAGAGCCTGGCGACCGCGAAGCGGCTGCGACCGGCGGGTGGCGACGATCGGACGGGGCTGTCGCTGGTGATCCTCGGCAACGTCACGGCAAAGGGTGATCGCTTCGATTACATGGTCGATCTGGTGGAGCCGGGCAGCAATCTGTCGTCGCAGCGGCTGGGATCGATCAACGGTTCGTGCCGCGAGGCGCAGATCGCGCGATGCGCGGCGGATATCGTCGCGCGGGCAGAGCGCAAGGTGAGGGGCTGAACCGTGGACTTTATCGCGATCCTGTCGATCTTCGTGCTGGCGTGTTTCGTCGGCTATTATGTGGTGTGGTCGGTCACACCGGCGCTGCATACCCCGTTGATGGCGGTGACCAACGCGATTTCCTCGGTGATCATCGTCGGCGCACTGATCGCGTCAGCCGCCGCCGGGAGCGCAAGCTCGAAATGGCTCGGGCTGGTCGCGGTGGCGCTGGCGAGCGTCAACATCTTCGGCGGCTTCGCGGTCACCGCGCGGATGCTGGCGATGTACAAGAAAAAAGACCGGCCGGCAGCGGCCAAGCACTAAGCCGTTATCCCGGCAAATGCCGGGTTCGCGTACCGTGAGGGTAGGTGAGCGGAAAAGACCCCGGCATTCGTCGGGGCGACGTTTTGGGGGAATGGAATGGAACACGTCGCGGTAAATCCCTGGGCGGCATTGGCCTATCTGATTGCCGGCGTGTGCTTCATTCTCGCGTTGCGCGGCCTTTCCAGCCCAGTCTCCAGCCAGCGCGGCAACCGCTTCGGCATGATCGGCATGGGCATTGCGGTGGTGACGACGCTCATCACCCACGGCCTTGGCGCGTCGCTCGATATCCGTGCGCATAAGGCGATCGCCGGGCTGGATCTCGATCCGGTCGCCCTGCTGGAAATCCTCGCCGCGATTGGCGTGGGCGCCGCGATCGGCCTCACCACCGCGCGCAAGATCGCGATGACCGCGATGCCGCAGCTTGTCGCGGCGTTCCACAGCCTCGTCGGCATGGCCGCCGTGCTGGTTGCCTGTGCCGCCTATCTCAACCCGGCCGCGTTCGGCATCGTCGATGCCGCCGGAGAGATTCTGACGGTCAGCCGGATCGAAATGGGCCTCGGCGTCGCGATCGGCGCGATCACCTTCTCCGGCTCGGTCATCGCCTTTGCCAAGCTGAACGGCAATATGAGCGGTGCGCCGATCATGCTGCCGGCGCGCCATGTGCTCAATCTCGGTGTGCTGGTCGGCATCCTCATCCTGATCGCCTATTTCACGCAGGATCAGGCGCCATGGGTGTTCTGGACGGTGACCGCGCTCAGCTTCGCGATCGGTTTCCTGCTGATCATCCCGATCGGCGGGGCGGACATGCCGGTCGTGGTGTCGATGCTGAACAGCTATTCCGGCTGGGCGGCGGCGGCGATGGGCTTCACGCTCCACAACACCGCGATGATCATCACCGGCGCGCTGGTCGGTTCGTCGGGTGCGATCCTGAGCTACATCATGTGCCGTGCGATGAACCGCAGCTTCATCAGTGTGATCGCCGGCGGGTTCGGCGCGGAAGCTGCGATCAGTGGTGGCGCGGCCAAGGTCGACCGGCCGTGGAAGCGCGGTTCGGCGGAAGACGCGGCGTTCCTTATGTCGCAGGCGGAACAGGTCATCATCGTCCCCGGCTACGGGATGGCGGTGGCGCAGGCGCAGCACGCGCTGCGCGAGATGGGCGACAAGCTCAAGGAGCATGGCGTCCGTGTCAAATATGCGATCCACCCGGTCGCGGGGCGTATGCCGGGGCATATGAACGTGCTGCTCGCCGAAGCGAACGTGCCGTATGACGAGGTGTTCGAGCTGGAGGATATCAACTCCGAATTCGCGCAGACCGATGTCGCCTTCGTGATCGGCGCGAACGACGTGACCAATCCCGCGGCCAAGACCGACAAGACATCGCCGATCTACGGCATGCCCGTGCTCGATGTGGAGAAGGCGAAGACCGTGTTGTTCGTGAAGCGCTCGATGGGCGGTGTCGGCTATGCCGGCGTCGACAACGACGTCTTCTACATGGATAACACCATGATGTTGCTCGCCGATGCCAAGAAAATGGTCGAGGAAATCGTCAAGTCGCTCGACTGACGTTCGGGCGATACATCCATTTTGGAGGGAGCCGTGCTTTGTGCGCGGCACCCATGATCCGAAATGGAGATGAATACGCTGCGCCATTTCGGTTGTTTGCGTAATTTGCTGCCGATCACTGCTGATCGGAGAGCCGGGATGTTTCACGAGATGACGGAAGCCGCCGAAAGCCAGGCGCGGTTCGGTGCGCTGATCGTCGCGACGCCGCGATTTTCCCGCGAGTGTCCGTTGCGCGAGGCGGTAGAGGTGGCGGGCGGCCGCGTGCTCGCCAGCGTCGGGTGGGACGACGCGCTGGACCATCTTGAAGCGACCGCGACGGCGCCGCTGCTCCTGCTCGATGCACGCGATGTGGATGATGAGCGGCTCGCCGCGACGCTTTACCGGATCGACGGCATCGCCACGGGGCGCGATCTCGCCATCGTCGCCGGGCTGAGCCTCCACCAGCTCGATATCGCCGGCGCAGGGCTGATCGGTCGCCGGGTCGAGTTGTTGTGCGATCCCGAGCCGGGCGATTGGGCCGCCACGGTTTCGGTGTGGCGCGCGGTCAATGGCGCGACGGTGCACGATCATATCGCGGAGAGCGAGGCCGCGCGGCTTTCCCGCCTCAACGAAGAGGTTGCGCGCATCGCGGACGTGCTGGCCCGACTGAGCCGGCCGCAGGGGCCGATCACCCCGCGCGATTCGGTTGCCGATGTACGCCCCTCATTCGCCGCACGCGTCGAGGCGCCGATCGCGATCGATCCTACGGAGCTTCGTCAGGTCATCCGCGCGCGGCGTTTGCGCGACAAGCAGTTCGGCAAGGGGCTGTTCGAGGATCCGGCGTGGGACATGATGCTCGATCTGTTCGCCGCGCATCTGGAGCGCGCCGATGTATCGGTATCAAGCCTGTGCATCGCCGCCGCCGTGCCGCCGACCACCGCGCTGCGCTGGATCGGCCGGATGAGCGACGCGGGCCTGTTCGAGCGTCGCGCCGATCCGTTCGATCGCCGCCGCGCGTTCATGGGATTGAGCAAAACCGCGCTCGACGGAATGCACGCTTATGTCGGGATGGCGCGGGCAATGGCGCTTCCGCTCGTCTGAACGCTTGCGATAAGGCGCGGGCTCTGCCATCGGCGTCACCGCAAGGGCGGTTAGCTCAGTTGGTAGAGCATCTCGTTTACACCGAGAGGGTCGGCGGTTCGAGCCCGTCACCGCCCACCATTTTGTTGTCCGGCTACGTTCGTTCTCGGCTAGACAATCCCCGGAAATCTCGCATATTTTAGCACGGCTAGGCCGCTTGCGTTCGATCCCGTTCGCTGACGGCCGGTCTAATTTGGGGGTGTGTCTGGGGGTATTTCGAAACCCTCTGATAAAATACCCCCACGTTGCATGGGATACTCTCATGGCGCTGACCGAACTGACGATTCGCAACGCGAAGCCGAAGGACAGGGCATACAAGCTCGGCGATAGCGGGGGGCTCTTCCTGTTGGTGTCTCCGGCCGGCGGGAAGCTCTGGCGCGTCAAGTTCCGCGTCGCGGGCAAAGAAAAGCTGCTGTCGTTGGGTAGTTGGCCGGAAGTCGGTCTGGCAGCGGCACGAAAGGAGCGCGACAAGGCGCGCGAGGCGCTGGCCGGTGGGACTGACCCGGCGCGGGAAAAGCAACTTGCCAAACACCGGGCTAAAGTCAGCGCCGGCAACACCTTTGGCGAAATAGCGCAGGAGTTCATCGTCAAGCGCCGCCGCGAAGGCCTTTCCACGTCAACCGCCGACAAGAGCGAATATTATATTTCCCGCATGGGCACGGCGATTGCCCGCGTGCCTATTGCCGACATCACCGCACCGGAATTGTTGGCAGTACTGCGCAGGATCGAGAACACCGGCAATTACGAAACCGCGCGGCGCGTGTTGCAGCTTGCGGGGCGCGTGTTCCGTTACGCGGTGGCGACCGCCCGGCTGGCGTCCGACCCCACGCGCGATCTGCGTGGCGCGCTGACCGCGCCGCAACCGAAGCACTACGGGGCGATCGTGGACGCCAAGCGCGCCGGAGAACTGCTCCGCGCGATCGATGCCTACGAAGGCATGGGGATTACCAAGCTGGCCATGCAGCTTTCGCCCTACGTGTTCGTGCGCCCTGGCGAATTGCGCCACGCGGAATGGGGTGAGATTGATCTGGACGCGGCGCTGTGGACGATTCCGGCGGAAAGATGAAGATGCGCAAGGCGCACCTTGTGCCCCTGTCGCGGCAGTCGGTGGCCCTGTTTCGCGAATTGCTACCGATCACCGGCCCAGTAGGCTTCGTCTTTCCGTCAATCCGCACCCGCACTCGCCCGATGAGCGAAAACACCGTGAACGCGGGGCTGCGGCGGCTTGGATTTTCCGGCGATGAAATGACCGCGCATGGATTTCGCGCCATGGCGAGCACGTTGCTGAATGAAAGCGGCAAGTGGCATCCCGACGCGATCGAGAGGGCGCTTGCTCACGGCGACGATGACAAGGTGCGCGCGGCCTATCATCGCGGGGCGCATTGGAAAGAGCGCGTTGAGATGGCGCAATGGTGGAGCGATTATCTCGACGTGTTGCGCAAGGGGGCGGACGTGGTGCGGTTTTCGAAGCGAGTGGGAGCGTGAACACTCGGCTCCGCGAAGACCTTCGTTGTTTTCGCCATACCATTTGTCAGAGGGCGCGCCGTTGCGCAGTTGGCCGCCTTCGTCCAGACTGTTGGGCCGGGGATAGGCTGGCCAGCCGATAAGCACGACGCTCCAGCACGCTTCTCCGCATTTTTCCGTCGGAGACGATGAGGAGCGCGCGCGCATGGTCAAAGTTATAGCTGAAGGCAAAAACCCGCCAATCGCCAGCTATCCGGAAGCCCCCCAGTCGTCACAATTGATCGAGCAACTCAATGGGCAGCGCGTGTCAGTCGAAACTTGTCATGCATTGGCGTTCGGCGCGGTTAGTCCCGCCGGCGATGGTGAGGCGGCGGAACTTATCCGCTGGCTTTGGGACCATGCGGGTGCGCAGGCCATGGATGCCGGGCGTTGGAATGGCTGGCAAACGGTTGCATGGATCGCGACCAATAATCTGGCAGTGGTTGCCCGGTTGGCCGGCCCGATCGATTTCATTGATCGACATGGCGGACGATCGTTGCTCCATGCGCGCAATGTCGAGGCTTGCCTAGGTTGGGAAATTGCACACCGGCATTGTCGATGCGATGCGGGACAAGATAGCTATTGCAGTTGTATTGATGATGGGCTTGGCAAGCTCAATGCCAAGCTGCGCGTTGGCGAGTTGATCGAACTGGGCCAGCAGTCATTAGGTCCGATCAACAGCGAGAATGCGCAGACCCTGCTATTCTCGAGCTACAAGGTCAAAAAGCTGTTCCCGGCACCCAAACCGCGGGGGCGGCCGGCCGGGAATGGCATAGACGATGCTGCGGCGATCGAGGAAATGCACGGCCTAATCAAACGCGGCGAAGCGACGAGCGTCTACGCTGCGGCAATAATGGTGGCACCAAACGCGGCTGGATCGAAGGCAGGTGATTCAACAGCCCGGCGACTTGAGCGCAAATATGGTGCGACAAAAGGATTGGAGAAATAATACTCGCCGCGCAGGTCTCCATTTTTCTCCAAGGACAATCGCGATTTTCTGCGCTCAATAGTGAACCGCGCCATGCAAGTGCGGCCCTGATTTTCTCGTCGCGCTCAAGTTTCGGGGCGCAGGAGATAACCAGTGGAACCCCTAACCATCACCGTGAACGAAGCTTGTCGGACGCTCGGGCTTGGGCGCACCAAGATATATGAATTGATCCGCGTCGGCCGGCTCGAAATCCTGAAAATCGGCAAGCGCACGCTGGTCAAGACTGCGAGCGTTCGCGCCCTGGTTGATGGGGAGGCGTGAGCCATGCCCCATAAAAGCGAAACCCCGCGCGATGGCGGGGCGTCGCGGAATAGCTGTGGCGGCTGCTTCCGTGACTCTCTTAATCCTCGCGCCATTCAGGCGCAATTCCTGATCGCGGCGCACCGAGTTCCGCCGGAACTGGCCGCGATGATCGCCGTGCTCGTATTTGGTGGAGACCGTCAGTGAGTGGGCGGTTCTCCCTCGATCGTCCGACCATGCCCTATGTCGTTGACGATCTGGATCGCGATTGGCCGGAACCTTCGCCGCTGGGGGATGAGTTGCTCCCTGTCGCGCCGTGCTGTGTCGATATGCTCCCCACTGCGCTGGGGCCGTGGCTTGGCGACATTGCCGAGCGCATGAATGTTCCGCTCGACATGGTGGCGATCCCCGCGCTTGTCGCTGCCGGCGGCCTAATCGGCCGCCGCGTCGGCATCCGTCCGCAACAACATACCGACTGGCAGGAGGCCGGGAACCTCTGGGGGTGTGTAGTCGCGCCGCCCGGAGCAAAGAAAAGCCCGGCCGCATCCGAAGCCTTGGGGCCGTTGAGGGCGCTGGAAAGCGGAGCGGCACAAGCGAACGCGGCAGCGATGGCGGAGCATGAGTTGGCCAAGCGTGTGCACAAGCTGGCCAGCGAGGTAGCGGAGAGCGCGGCCCGCAAGGCTATCAAGGCGGGCGGTGACGCCATGGCCGCGATGCGGACGGCTCCCGCTCCCGATGCCCCGACCGAGCGGCGTTTTCTCACGAGCGACGCCACGGCGGAAAAGCTGGGCGAGATATGCGCCGCAAATCCGCTGGGCGTGATGGTGCATCGTGATGAGTTGCTAAGTCTGTTCGCCGATCTGGATCGCGAGGAACGGGCCAGCGCGCGCGGCTTTTTCCTGAGCGGCTGGAACGGAAGCGAAAGCTACACCTTCGATCGCATCGCGCGGGGGACGATCCGCATCCCGGCGGTGAATATCTCGTTGTTCGGCACCACGCAGCCTGACCGGCTTGCTCGTTACATGGCGGACAGCCTGCAACGCTTCAACGATGGCATGGTGCAGCGCCTGCAATTGCTTGCGTGGCCTGATTTCGCCGGCGCCTATGTCGAATGCGACCGTGCGGCATTGAGCGCGGCGAGGCAGGTGGCATGGCGTTTCCACCGCGATATTGCCGACCTCGATACGCAGGAGTTGCGCGCGGAGTGGGATGATACGGCAGGGCCGGGGCATTTCCCGTTCCTTCGTTTCGCACCAGACGCGCAGACGCTGTTTTCGCGATGGATAGAAGGGCTGGAACAGAAGCTGCGCGGCGGCGATCTGGAGCCGGCGCTGATGGCGCACCTTGCCAAATATCGCGGGCTTGTGCCCCGGCTCGCCCTGCTGTGTCATATCGCCAGTGACGCGGCGGGGCCGGTCAGTCGTGACGCGCTGGACATGGCGGTGCGCTGGGGCGACTATCTCGAAAGCCATGCCCGGCGCGCCTACGGGGCCTTGTCGCTCGATAATGCCAGTGCCGCACGTGCGATATGGCGGCGGGTGACGCGGGGCCACCTGCCCCGGCCGTTCACCGCGCGGGACATACAGCGCAAGGGCTGGAGCGGGCTAGCCCAAAAGGAGCGGGTGGAAGCCGGGCTAAAGGCGCTTTGCGACGCGGACTGGCTGACGAGCGACACGCCGGATGCGGGACCGGGGGGCGGCAGGCCGTCCAAGCTCTACCGTCCGAACTCCAGGGCGCTGACCCGTTCCTATGCCGGACAGCGCGGTGGCGGGGACGAAAATGCTTAGGCGAGGAGCCGACAAAACTGACGAAACCGCTCCCGGACAGGTTTTGTCGGTTTTGTCAGTGACCGCCGGGGATACTCACGCAGAAATCTGCTGGCTTATCGACCTCGCATCCCCCCGTTCCCCCCCTTCGGGTCCTCCTGACGGTTAGACGGCGTATGCGGTGCGGCAGCGCGCCGCGTGAAAGTTTTACCTGAGTCTTTATGCCTTGCGATTTTGGTTTGGGTCGTTTTTCCATGACGTGACGAGGGTGCCTCGATCGAGCGGGAAGGATCATGATCGAGGCGGGACTTCTGGCGTCGGCGGTTGCCGGGAGTAGTGGGCGGTAGCCTCTTTGCCGTCCGGCCGCGCCCGCTTCTGGGCCTGCCCCGATCGGCGGGGAATGCCTGAATGTCGAGTTTGACATGGTTGACGCCCGACAATGATCTGAAGCGCGCGCCGTGCCTTATCGACTGCATTATTATGTGGGAGGAAATACGCTGTTTCGGCTTTCGATTAACGGGGCGGCTGCGCCGGTGCGGGGTCGTTTATGGTGCTCGTCGAGATAGGGAGGGGGCATGGACAATTTCGTGCGCGTCGATTGCGATTTCATGGCCGATGGCCTCTGGACGAGGGGCGGGAGCGCTCTTGAGCCTGAAGCGCTGGGATTGTCGCCTGCGCTGTGCCTCGCGCTTCGCGCATGGCAGGCGCATTATGAGGAACTGGGCTGGCAGGTCGAGCACGAGGAACCGCGCTTCCTGTTCGACCTGCACGATAGGATCGGGCGCCAGATTGCCGATCTGGTACGCGGCGAAAGGCCGGATCTGCATATCGTTTATGGTGGTGACGAACCCTATCCGGGCATGGTGGGGATGCCATAGGCCCTGGCTTCGCGTCGGCGTTGCCGAGGCGCACGCCCCTTGGCGTCCGGCCACGCGCGCTGCTAGGTCGTGGCGATCAGCGGGGAGTGCCTGAATGCCGAGTTTGACGTGGTTGACGCGCGACGATGATCTGAAGCGCGCGGGCGTCGTGCCTTATCGGCTGCTGGAGGCGGACCCGGCGCTGTCGCATGGTGATCCGGCGGCTGGAAACATGCTGATTCAGGGCGACAATCTGGACGCGCTGAAGGCGCTGCTGCCCTATTACAAGGGGCGGGTGAAATGCATCTATATCGATCCGCCCTACAACACCCGCAGCGCCTTCGAACATTATGACGACAATCTGGAGCACACCCAATGGCTGGCGATGATCTATCCCCGGCTGGAATTGCTGCGTGATCTGCTGGCCGAGGATGGCAGCATCTGGGTATCGATTGACGACAATGAGGGACATTACCTCAAGGTTGTCATGGATGAAGTGTTTGGGCGACGGAATTTTGTCGTCGCAGCGGCTTGGCAGAAGAAAGTTTCTCCTGCGAATGATGCAATCTGGTTCAGCGGCGACCATGAAAACGTAATAGTTTATGCGAGAGATGGGTCAGAATGGCGGCCCAATCGTTTGCCAATGACGGCAACTCAGGCGGGGAACTATACAAATCCCGACAACGATGCACGCGGGCCTTGGAACTCGACTGCATACACGTGTGCAAAGACAGCGGATGAGCGTCCAAACCTATACTATGCCGTCATCAACCCCACGACCGGCGAGGAAATTTGGCCGCGACGGACACGCGTGTGGGCGTTTGGTAAAGATCGGCACGAAGAAAATGTCCGTAACAATCTCGTTTATTGGGGACGAGAAGGCCGAGGAACAGTGCCCCGCTTCAAGAAGCTCTTATCCTCCGCAGGACGCGTCGTGCCGAGAAGCGTATGGAGTTACGACGACGTCGGCCATACGCAAGAGGCGATGATCGAAGGGCTTGCCTTGTTCGCCGACGAGCGCTTTGGAACACCAAAGCCCGAACGCCTGATTGAACGCATTCTCCACATCGCCACCAACCCCGGCGACCTCGTGCTCGACTCCTTCCTTGGCTCCGGCACCACCGCCGCCGTCGCGCACAAGATGGGCCGCCGCTGGATCGGCGTGGAAATGGGCGACCATGCCGTCACCCATTGCGCGCCGCGCATGGTCAAGGTGATCGACGGCGAACAGGGCGGTATTTCCCGCGCGGTGAACTGGCAGGGCGGCGGCGGCTTTGCCTTTTACCGGCTGGGCGAAGAAGTGTTCGACGACGAGGGCCGTCTGCGCCCCGGCATCAAGTTCCCCGCGCTGGCGGCGCATGTGTGGTTTTCCGAAGCCGGCCTGCCCTACCGGGGCGCGGCGGACAGTCCTTTCCTGGGCAATCACGGCGGGCGCGGCTTTGCGCTGCTCTATAACGGCATATTGGGCGACAAGAGCGTGTCGGGCGGCAATGTGCTGACCGGCGCCTTGCTGGCGTCGATCCGTCAGTTGGCCGGGCATGATGGGCCGCTGACCATCTATGGCGAGGCGAGCCGCATCGGCGCAGCGCGGCTGGCAGCGGAAGGCGTTACCTTCAAGCAAACCCCCTATGACGTGAAGGCGCGCTGACATGGAACTGAAGCGATATCAGCGCCGCGCGCTGGAGGCCCTGCGCCAATTTCTGAGCACGGCGCGGGTGAAATCGCCTGCGCAGGCCTATGCCGAAACCATCGCCAGGGCCGATCTGGGCAGTTATGCGCGGGGCGGCTATACCCCGGTGGAGGGGCTGGAGGGCACGCCGTACTGCTGTCTGCGCCTCCCCACCGGCGGCGGCAAGACGCTGCTGGCGGCGCACGCGATCAAGGTGGCGGCGGACTCCTATATGGATCGGCCCGTGGTGCCGGTGATCTGGCTGGTGCCGTCGAACGCCATTCAGGTGCAGACGCTGGACGCGCTCAAGCAGCCGCGCCACCCCTATCGCATCGCGCTGGAGGAAGCCTTTGGCGGAGCGGTGGCCGTGTTCGACATTGCCGAGCGGCGGCAAATCCGGCCCCGCGATTTTCTGGAAAAGACCGTGGTGATCGTCGCCACCTATCAGGCGTTCCGGGTGGAGGATAAGTCTGACCGCAACGTCTATGCCGACGACGAAAATCTGGAGGATCATTTCCGCGACGCCCGCGCCGGCGAGGGGCTGGACGTGGTGGACAAGGGGCCACGCCGGGGCGAAATCGCGCTGTCCTTCGCCAATGTGTTGCACCGCCAGCGGCCGTTGATGATCCTCGACGAGGCGCACAATTTCATGACCGGGCTGTCGGGCGGCACGAAAGCGCGGCTCAATCCGTCGGCGATCATCGAATTGACCGCGACGCCCAAGCCGCGCTCCAATGTCATCGCCGCCGCCACCGCCATGGAATTGAAGGCGGAGGACATGATCAAGATGCCGGTGCATCTGTCGCAGCATGGCAGCTGGCAACAGGCGATCGCCCATGCCGTGCAGAACCGCGCCTGGCTCGCGGGCATCGCCGCGAAAGACCCGGCGGGAATCCGCCCGATCACGCTGTATCAGGCGATGCCCGCCGCCGAAGGCAACGAGGCCACGGTTGATGCGGTGAAAGCGCATCTGATCGAGGTGGAGCGCATTCCCGAAGAGGCGATCGTGATCGCCACCGGCGATCAGCGCGGGCTGGATGGCGTCAACCTGTTCGATGCCGCCTGCAAGGTGGAGCATGTCATCACCGTGCAGGCGCTGAAAGAGGGGTGGGATTGCTCCTATGCCTATGTGTTCTGCTCGCTCGCCAGCATCCGCGCGGCGGGCGCGGTGGAACAGTTGCTGGGCCGCGTGCTGCGAATGCCCTTTGCCACCCGGCGCGCTTCCGAAGAGTTGAACCGGGCCTATGCCCATGTTTCCGAAGCGAGCTTCGCGGCGGCGGCCAACGGCTTGATGGACCGGCTAACCGAAATGGGCTTCGACGAGCGCAGCGCGCGCGAGGCCATTCTGGAAATGCCCGAGCAATTCGCACTGGAGGGCGGGGATATCGGACCGCTCTACCGCGCGCCCGAGCCGGTGCGGCTGACGGTGCAGGAACGTCCCGATACGAGCGGCTGGAGTGTCGCGGCGCGGCAGGCGCTGCGCATGGCCGATGACGGGCAAGGCGCGGTGCTGGCGGTGATCGATTCCGGCGCCAGCGACGAGGTGAAGCGCGAGATCGGCAAGGCGATGGAAGCGCTCGCGCCCGGCGCGCGCGAGGCGGTGGAGCGCCATATCGTCCAGGCCGAAGCGGCGAAGTCACCGGCCGCGCGCGGTGTGCCCTTCGCCGTGCCGCAACTGCAAATCGTCGTGCAGGGCGAACTCGATCTGGCTTACCCTGAATCGTTCATCGATCTGGCGGGCTGGGATTTGCTGTCGCAAGGCGCGGACCTGCCGGGCTTCAATGTCACCGAACAGCCCGACAGCTATGAATTCGATATCGACGGCGACCGCCTCGTTTACAGCCATGTGGCGACGACGCTCGAACTGGCGCTGGACGGGGCGACGAACTGGAATGAGGCGGCGCTGGCCCGCTTTCTCGATCGGCAGACGCGGCAGGCGCATACGGGGCAGGAAACCTATCTCGAATATTGCCGGCGCGTTGTCGTCGCGCTGGTGCAGGACAGGGGCATTCCGCTGGCGGCGCTGGTGCGCGGCAAATATGCGCTCAAGCGCGCTGTCGTGGCGCGCGTGGCGCATCTGCGCGCGGAGACGGGCAAGCGCGGCGTTCAGCTATTCCTTGGCGGTATGGGCGTTCCTGAAGCCGCCGGCCCCATGCTGCACTATTTCGATCCGAACCGTTATGATGCCCGAAACCCCTATCAGGGCAGCTTCCGCTTCCAGAAGCATTATTATGCTGCGATCGGCGACCTGAAGGCACAGGGCGACGAATTCGAATGCGCCCAGGCGATCGACCGGCTGGGCGCGGTCAAGCATTGGGTGCGCAACGTCGATCGGACCTATGGCGCCTATCGGCTGCCGACGTCGACCGACTATTTCTACCCTGACTTTGTGGCCGAGCTGGAGGACGGGCGGCAATTGCTGATCGAGTACAAGGGCAGGCTGGATGAGGATTCAGCCGAGAAAGACAATATCGGCCGCAAGGCGGAAGAAACGAGCGGCGGCGGCCTGTTGTTCCTCATGGCCGTCAAGCGCGATGCCGCTGGCCGTGGCGTGACCGAACAAATCCTGCACAAGATCGGTGCGGGCAGATAGCCGCGATGGCTCAAGGCGCCGTGGTCGTTCTGGCGCCCCGCTGCGATCTGGCCGCTATTGTTCACCCCCAACCGGCGCATCTGGGGGTATGATTGGGGGTATTTTGAAATATCTCCCGCCCGTCAACCACTGAAATCAGCCATTTTCGACGGTCTTTTCGAGTGCGTCACCGCCATCGCGCCTGCCGGCGCGCGGATCAGTGCCGAATCAACGCAACCAATTCGATGATCGTGCCGCGCGCGAAGGTCAGCAACGCGCCGCCGTAGATCGCCGCGCCCACCGCGACGAGCACCGCCAGATGAAATCCGGGCGCAAGCGGGGGCAGTTTCGCATCGACCAGCAGCACCGCCGCCGCCATCGCCGTGGCCGCGGCGAGCGGCGGTGCGATTGCCGCAGCCATTCGCGGGAAGCTCGCGCCGATTATGGGGAGGGAGCGCCAGCAGGTGAAGGCGAGATAGATCGGATAAGCGCAAATCCATGCCCATCCGAGCCCGATTGCATCCCAGCGCACCGCGATC